>NZ_JAMYSF010000006.1:0-311032 GCF_040321775.1 Mesorhizobium sp. M0243
CATCTCAAAACACGAACAGGATGGAAACGAATCTCCATCCTGTTCGATAGGTCTTACCAGATCCTCATCCAGCCCAACTTAAGTGAACTGCATTAGCTCGAAAGCGCCGCTCTTTTGTTGGGGTAAGTCCCTATTCCGCAGCCACCTTGGCCATCGGATTGTTCGGGTGCGTCGTCCAGTTGGCATAGACCGGCGATACCGGCCTGCCGGTGCGCTGGTCCATCACGCCTGCCGCCAGCGGTTCCATGGTGATGCAGTTCTCGACCGGGCAGACATTAACGCACAGATTGCAGCCGACGCATTCGGCCTCGATCACCTCGAAGTGCCTGACGCCGTCGACCATGCTGGTGATCGCCTGGTGCGAAGTGTCCTCGCAGGCGATGTGGCAGCGGCCGCATTTGATGCAGGCATCCTGGTCGATACGCGCCTTGGCGACGTAGTTCAGGTTGAGATACTGCCAATCGGTGACATTGGGCGTGGCGCGGCCGACGATGTCGTTGAGCGAGGCGTGCCCCTTCTCGTCCATCCAGTTTTCGAGGCCCGCGATCATTTCCTGCACGATCTTGAAGCCATAGGTCATTGCCGCCGTGCAGACCTGCACATTGCCGGCGCCGAGCGCCATGAATTCGGCAGCATCGCGCCAGGTGGTGATGCCGCCGATACCGGAGATCGGCAGGCCGCGGGTTTCGGGATCGCGCGCGATCTCGGCCACCATGTTCATGGCGATCGGCTTCACCGCCGGGCCGCAATAGCCGCCATGCGAGCCCTTGCCGTCGATTGTCGGCTGCGGCGCGAAGCTGTCGAGGTCGACACCGGTGATTGAATTGATGGTGTTGATCAGCGACACCGCGTCAGTGCCGCCGGCATGTGCCGCCCGTGCGGGCTTGCGCACATCGGTGATGTTGGGCGTCAGCTTGGTGATGACGGGCATGCGGGTGTTCTGCTTGCACCAGCGCACCACCATTTCGATATATTCCGGCACCTGGCCGACGGCGGCACCCATGCCGCGTTCCGACATGCCGTGCGGGCAGCCGAAATTGAGCTCGATGCCGTCGGCCTCCGTCTCCTCGACCACCGGCAGGATCGCCTTCCAGGCCTCCTCGACGCATGGCACCATCAGCGAGACGACGATGGCGCGGTCGGGCCAGTCCTTCTTGACCTGCTTGATCTCGCGCAAATTGACCTGCAGGTCGCGGTCGGTGATCAGCTCGATGTTGTTGAGGCCGAGCAGGCGGCGGTCGGCGCCCCAGATCGCGCCGTAGCGCGGGCCGTTGACGTTGACCACCGGTGGGCCTTCCTCGCCCAGCGTCTTCCACACCACGCCGCCCCAGCCGGCCTTGAAGGCGCGGATGACGTTGTAGGCCTTGTCGGTCGGCGGCGCCGAGGCCAGCCAGAACGGATTTGGCGATTTGATGCCGACGAAATTGTTTCTGATATCTGCCATGCTCATGCCCTCCCGTTCGAGGTCAGTGCCCGATTGATGCTCTCCGCAGCGTCGCGGCCTTGCGCGACCGCCGAGACGGTCAGGTCGTCGCCACCGAAGATGCAGTCGCCGCCGGCCCAGACCCTGGCGAGAGAAGTGCGCCCTTCCGCATCGACCTTGATGCGGCCGGCTTCAAGATCGATCGACGCACCGCTGCCATTAAGGGCGACCGGCACAAAACTCTGTCCAATCGCCTTGAACACCTGGTCGGCAACGAGCGTCAGTGTCTCGCCGGTGCCGGCAAGCCTGTCGCCGTTCAGCGCCGTGTATTCGAGTTCGACGGCGGTGACCTTGCCGCCTTCGGCGATCACCCGCTTCGGCTGCAGCCAGTGGCGGATGCTGACGCCGTTGGCTGCCGCCAGATCCTGTTCGAATTCGGAAGCGTTCATGTGCTCCTGGCCGCGCCGGTAGCAGATCGTCACCTCCTCGGCGCCGAGCAGCTTCGACTGTACCGCGGCGTCTATGGCCGTCATGCCTCCACCGATGACGACGACACGGCGGCCAACCGGCAGGCCGGAAAGGTCGCTGGCCTGGCGCAGTTCGGCAATGAACTCGACCGCGTTGATGACGCCGTCGGCCTCCTCGCCATCAGCACGCAGCGCGTTGACGCCGCCAAGGCCCATGCCGAGAAACACCGCATCGTAATTGCGGATCAGGTCCGACATCTGGTAGTCGCGGCCGAGCGCCTTGCCGTTCTGGATGTCGATGCCGCCGATCGCGGTCACGTAGTTGACTTCGGCTTGGGCGAAATCGTCGACACTCTTGTAGGCGGCGATGCCGTATTCGTTGAGGCCACCGGCCTTCGCGCGCGCTTCCAGGATGGTCACGTCATGGCCGTGGCGGGCGAGCCGGTGCGCGGCGGCAAGGCCGGCCGGCCCGGCGCCGACCACGGCGATTGTCTTGCCGGTCGGCTCGGCGCGCGGATAAAACTGCTTGTTCTCGCCCATGGCGACATCGGTGGCGTAGCGCTGCAGGCGGCCGATCTGCACCGGCTTGCCTTCCGCCACCTCGCGCACGCAGACTTCCTCGCACAGCGTTTCGGTCGGGCAGACGCGGGCGCACATGCCGCCCAATATGTTCTGGTCGAAGATGGTCTTGGCCGAACCGATCGGATTGCCGGTCGAGATCTGGCGGATGAACAGCGGAATGTCGATCGAGGTCGGGCATGCATTCATGCACGGCGCGTCGTAGCAGAAATAGCAACGATCGGATTCGACCAGCGCCTCGTGGTGATCGAGCGGCGGATGCAGGTCGGAAAAATTGTCCGCATACTGGTCGGCCGAGAGCCTGCCGCCCGCAATGCCTTCCCTGAATTGGCCTTCTGGCATCGTCAGTTCCCCATGTTTTCTTTTGAGGAAGGCTAGCACGTTTTATTTTTTTATCAATTGGTCAATTTTCGGCGCAAGCCCCTGAAAAGGCTCGACAATAACATGATTTTTTTAGTCATGTTATTGGAGGCGAGGGCCACTTTTCAGTGCGCGCGAATGGCCGGGTTCAAGCTTACAGCCATGAATGGTCTTGACCTCGTCGGCTACCAGTTGCTGCAGCCGCCACAGATTGCGGTCATGGATGCCGAATTCCTCGAGATGGCTGACCGTGTTGTAGAGATATTCGGCGCCGGATCCAATATGCCCGCAGGCTCTGGCCAGCACGCTCGCCACTCTGTCCAGCGGCTGGTTCAGCGACGTTCCCCTGCCCTTCACGCCGACCCAGAAGCCAAGCGCGCGCAGCGTACCTTGCGGCGTATGCACCGGCAGCCACCGGACCGTCTCGATGCTTTCGTGGTCGCTGATCTCGCGTCGCAGCAGCCTTTCGATCTGCGCCGGCTTTTCGCCCTCCGGCAAGCGGTAGATCACGCCGTTGCAGCGTCCGCCCCGTTCGAGCGCCATCATCAACCCCGGCTGCTCGGCGCTGCCCCGCCAACGCACCATGTCGAGGCAAAAAGAGCGGTGCCAGCCAAAGGCCGTGGCGAGCTGTTGCTCGACCGACTCGAATTCCGGCTTCCAGATCAGGGACCCGTAAGCGAACACCCATAGTGGTCCCTCATCGGCTTCATTGGACAGCCGCAAGGCAAGGGTGCGGAAATCCTCGTCGTTCATGTCTGTCCAACTCGGGTCCGGGCCGGGATCGGCCTCTTCCCGATGGCACAGTGCGACAAGCTCGGGCGTGAGCGACATCAAGCGCATGGACGACAACCCCTCATCACCGCAGAGAAATCGAAAACCAGAGCTCGCGCAACCAGGGAACGCTTGGCACACACACCCATTGTTGTCCGGGCGTGTCGGATTTCCGTCGTGAGGATCGTCCTAAGATGGACGACGATCGATCCATGAAAGGTGAGGAGACCGAAAATGCCGAAAACCCCGATGCCCTTCTTCTGGTACGAATTGATGACATCAGATCTCGACGCCGCCGAGGCGTTCTACACCCAAGTGGTCGGCTGGACGGCGCAGCCCTTCGATAAGGCACCCGGCATGCCGCGCTATATCGTGATGAATGTCGGCGAACGTGGCGTCGGCGGACTGATGACCTTGCCCGAGGATGCCGCCAAGATGGGCATGCCGCCTGCCTGGCTTGGCTATATTCACACCAAGGATGTCGACGCCGCCACGGCATCGCTGGAGAAAGCCGGCGGCACCGTTCACCGCCAGCCCGACGACATTCTGGGTGTCGGCCGCTTTGCCGTCGTCGCCGATCCGCAAGGCACGACCTTCATGTTCCTGCAGCCGAACGGTCCCGACCAGCCTGTCGTGCCGGCCGGCACGCCGGGCCACATCGGCTGGCACGAGCTTTATACGAGCGACTGGAAAGCCGCGTTCGATTTCTATTCCGAGCAGTTCGGCTGGATCGACGCCGGCGATTTCGACATGGGTCCGATGGGCACTTACCAGACTTTTACGGCTGGCCCCGAATCCGGCGGCGGCATCATGAACAAGCCGGAGCAGATCCCGGTGCCGGTCTGGCAATTCTACTTCAACGTTGCGGCCATCGACGCGGCCGCAAAACGGGTCACCGACAATGGCGGCAAGATCCTGATGGGCCCGATGGAGGTCCCCGGCGGCAGTTGGATCGTCCAATGCCAGGACCCGCAAGACGCGCACTTCGCCTTGATGGCGCCAGTCCGCTGACCGCGATCGAAAACCGCTGACACAAAGCGCGGGTTTTCATCAGACCACCGATGAAGGCCGCTACCCCTGCCTGGCGCCGTCTCATTCCGGCGCCAGCACCGCAACCTTCAACTCAGCTTTTTTCGCGCCGCTGAACTGGACGGTGGCCGGGCCGGGCGCAAGCTTGAAGCGCACGCTCTTGCGGATGCCAGGGCATGTTTTCACGCCACTATAGCCCGCCGACTTGATGGCCTGGCCATCCTGGATGACATCGATCCAGGCCTCCCCCGAGAGACTGATCTGGATGGCTCCCTCGGATGGCACTTCCACGCTGGCGACGGCCCCAAACGTGTCTGATGCCGGCGCACGTTCGGGCGCCACCGCAAAACCGGCTTTCTCTACCGGCACCAGCGCCAGGTCCGCAGCCGCACCAACCGCCAGCGCCGCTCCGGACGGCGTTGCCGGTGCCGCGGCAAACAGGGTCTGCTCCCGCGTCACCGGCCATTTGAAGGCCTCACAGCCGGCGTCCTCGGCCATGGCGAAGCTGGTGCCTGCGACGATCGCGAACAGGCTGATGACGACTTTTTTCATGGCAAGACCCCCACACATTCAGATTGTTGTACACGCATTAATACAACCATAGAGGTATTAATGCAACCCTGGCGAGAAACATTTGAAGGGAATTGGGAACATTCCCAATCACTGATTGTTGATGGCAAACCAGGGGAAATGAATGGTCCAATGCCGGGCGATAAACTATGGCCGATCCCGGAAGCTAAAGGGAGTTTTAGATGAAGCTTTTCGACGGCCTTGCCAAATATCAGCCGCAGGCACTCGGCATTCTGCGCATCGTGACCGCGCTGCAGTTCATCGAGCATGGCAGCCAGAAACTGTTCAACTTCCCCGTCAGCGCCGATCCCCACGCCCTTTCCGGGCTGACCATGACCGCCGGCATCCTCGAATTCGCCGGCGGCATCCTGCTGGCGCTGGGCCTGTTCACCCGGCCGGTCGCGTTCCTTCTGGCCGGCGAAATGGCGATCGCCTATTTCATGGCGCACGCGCCGCGCGACTTCTTCCCGGTCAACAATGGCGGCGATTCGGCGATCTCATTCTGCTTCATCTTCCTCTATCTGGTGTTTGCGGGCGCCGGCGCCTTCGCGCTGGACAACCGCCGCAGCGCCTGACGCCCAGAAGAAGGGGCGGGCCTAGTGCATGTCGCCCAAAAGTGCCCGCGGTTTTGGGACAACGACATGTACAAAACAGGAATCTGAAGCGCATCGGCGAAGCCGAAGCGCTTCAGGCACGCATCCGTTCGAAATTGGCGTCGAAAAGCGGCACCACCTGAATGCGCGCCGCATGGCGCTTGCCCAGCAGCTCGATTTCGAAGCCGTCGCTCTCATCGGCGATCTCCTTCGGCACATAGCCGATGGCGACGGATTTCTTCGAATGATGCGCATAGCCGCCCGACGTCACCCAGCCGCGCACCGCACCATCGAACCAGATCGGCTCGTCGCCAATGACATCGGCATCGTCGGCATCGACGATAAAGGCGCGCAGGCGCAATTTGCCGCCCAGCTTGCGCTCGGCCAGCGCCGCGGCCTTGCCGATGAAATCGGCGTCCTTGCCGTAAGCAACGAAGCGGTCGAGCCCCGCTTCCAGCGGTCCGTAGATCGGCCGGTACTCGCGCCCCCATGAGCCGTAATTCTTGTCCAGCCGCAGCGCATTGAGGGCGCGCGAGCCGAACAGGCCGATGCCGAATTCCTCGCTCGCCGCCATCAGCGCTTGATAGGCGGCGCGCTGGTATTCCGGCGTCACCCAGATTTCGTAGCCGAGATCGCCGGTATAGCTCACACGGCCGACCAGGCACGGCGCCATGCCGATATCCATCCGGCCAATGGCCATGAAGGAAAATGCCGCATTGGAGACATCCGAACGCGTGGCCTTTGCCAGCACATCCCGCGCCTTCGGCCCCGCGATCGACAAGCCGCTGAGCTTCTGGCCCAGCGCCTCGATGCGGACCGAGCCGTCGTCTGGCAGGTGCTGCTCGAACCAGCGCATGTGGTATTGCTCGGCGATGCCGGAGCCGGCGAGGAACCAGCCGTCTTCCCCCAGATTGGCCAGCGTGAAGTCGCCGATCAGCCTGCCGTCCTGCTTCAGCATCGGCGCCAGCGTCATGCGGCCGGGTTTCGGCAGTTTGCAGGCAAGCATCCGGTCGAGCCAGGCGGCCGCCCCCTCACCCGTCACCTTGTATTTGGCGAAGCTCGAAATCTCGGACAGGCCGACACCGTCACGAACCGTCGCGACCTCCCTGGCGACCTGCGTGAAGTCGCTCGAGCGGCGCCACGAGAATTCGTCCTTGACGCCTTCCGGCGCGTACCACAGCGGCACTTCCAGCCCATAGGCAACGCCCCATTGCGCACCCCCAGCAGACAGCAGATCATAGATCGGCGTCGTCTTCAGCGGCCGCCCGGCGGGCAACTCCTCATTGGGGAAGCGGATCGAAAAGCGCCTGGAATAATTCTCGCGCACCTTGGCGTTGGTATAGGCCATCGTCGCCCAGTCGCCGTAGCGCGCGACATCCATCGCCCAGATATCGGCGCCGGGATCGCCCTCGATCATCCAGTTCGACAAAGCGAGGCCGACGCCGCCGCCTTGCGAAAAACCGGCCATGACGCCGCAAGCGACCCAGAAGCCCGGCAGCCCGCGCACCGGCCCGACCAGCGGGTTGCCGTCCGGCGCGAAGGTGAAGGGGCCGTTGATGATCTGCTTGATGCCGGTGTTCTGGAAGGCCGGGAAATGGCGGAAGCCGACCTCCAGCGACGGCGCGATGCGGTCGATGTCCGGCGCCAGCAGTTCATGGCCGAAATTCCATGGCGTCTGGTATTCGGACCACGGCTTGTTGGCCTTCTCATAGGTGCCCATCAGCATGCCGCCGCGCTCCTGGCGCAGGTAAAGCTCGCCATCGAAGTCGACCGCGTGGATGATCTCGGTGCCGGTCTTGGCGTTCCAGGCGGCGACCTCCGGCATATCCTCGGTGATCAGGTACATGTGCTCCATGGCCAGCACCGGCAGTTCGAGACCAACCATGCGGCCGACCTCGCGCGCCCACAGGCCGCCGGCATTGACGACATGCTCGGCCACCACCTCGCCCTTGTTGGTGATGACCCGCCACAGCCCGTCGGGACGCCGCACGATGTCCTCGACCTTGGTGAAACGCTCCACTTCCGCCCCAAGTTTCCGCGCGGCCTTGGCATAGGCATGGGTGACGCCCGAGGGGTCGAGATGGCCGTCCTCCTTGTTCCTGACGGCGCCGACGAACTGCCTGGGGTCGAGAAGCGGCATCAGTTCGGCCGCCTCGTTGGGCGAGATCTCCTCCAGCTCGATGCCGAGATAGCGGCCCTTGGCGACGACGCCGCGCAGCCAGTCCAGCCGCGCCTCGGTTGCCGCCAGAAGCACGCCACCGGTCAGATGCACGCCGGTCGCCTGCCCGGAAAGCTCCTCGATCTCCTTGTAGAGGTTGATGGTGTATTTCTGCAGCTTGGCGACGTTAGGGTCGCCATTAATGGTGTGCATGCCGCCGGCCGCGTGCCAGGTCGAGCCGGACGTCAATTCGTCGCGCTCCAGCAGGACAACATCGGTCCAGCCGTGGCGGGCGAGATGGAACAGCACGGAGCACCCGACGACGCCACCGCCAATGACCACGACCTTTGCATGCGATTTCATGAGTTTTGCTCTGTTATCAGTGAGTTGGATGGGTGAGTGGATTCAAGCTGGGAACGATCACGGCTCGCCCTGCCCGATCGCTTCCTTGCGCCTGGCCATGTAAGCCTCCAGCGCCTCGCGCACGGCGATATCCATCACCGGCTCGACATAGTCTTCCAGCGCCTTCTTCCACAGCCGCGTCGCGCGCGCCGTCGCGTCGAGCCCGCCAGCCTCCTGCCACGCCTCGTAATTCTGCCAGTTGGACAGCATCGGCTGGTAGAAGGCGGTGGCGTAGCGCTCCAGCGTGTGCGGTTCGCCGAAGAAATGGCCGCCGGTCGGCACCGCGCCCAACGCCTCGACGGCGAGCTCGGCCTCATTGACCTCGATCGGGCGCAAGAACTCCATCATGTGCTGGATCATCTCGACATCGATGATGAATTTTTCGAACGACGCCGTCAGCCCGCCCTCCTGCCAGCCGGCGGCGTGGTAGACGAGGTTGCCGTGGCCGAGCACCGCGCCCCACAGCGCCATCAGCGTCTCATAGGCGCCCTGCGCATCGGCAGCGTTGGAAGCCGAGCCCGGCGTCGTGCGGTACGGAAGCCCGTATCGCCGCGCCAATTGCCCCGACGCGATGTTGGCCTTGGTGTTCTCCGGCGTGCCGAAGGCCGGCGCGCCCGACTTCATGTCGACATTGGAGGTGAAGGCGCCATACATGACCGGCGCGCCTGGACGGACAAGCTGCGTCAGCGCGACGCCGAACAGCGCCTCGGCGTTCTGCTGCGCCAGCGCGCCGGCCAGCGTCACCGGGCTCATCGCCCCCATCAGCGTGAACGGCGTCACCGCCACCGACTGGCCGAACTCGGCCATGGTCATCAGTCCTTCGGCCATCATCTCATCGAAGCGGCGCGGCGAGTTGACCGAGATGATCGTGGTGATGCCGGGATCGTCGCGCATCTGATCGAGCGTCAGCCCGCGCGAAATCGCCATCATCTCGATGCCGTCAAGCGCCCTGCCCCTCCCGATCGCCGAGACATGGAAACTCTTGTCGGTCAGCGTCAGATTGGTGAAATAGGTGTCGAGATGGCGGGAATTGGCCGGCAGTTCGACCGGTGCGCAGACCTGGTTGCCCAGCATGTGGATGCAGTTGAAATGCTGCGCCAACCGGGTCAGATCCGAATAGTCGCGCAAATTTCCGGCGCGGCGGCCGCGCTCCATATCGTGCACATTGGGCGGTCCGGCAACCAGCGTGAAATTGATGGTGTTGCCGCCGAGATGAACCGCGTTGGCCGGGTTGCGCGGCGTCAACACATAGCTGGACTGCGTGGTCTTCAGCACGTCTTCGACCAGGCCGCGATCGATGCGGACATTCGCCGAGGCATGATCGACTTTGGCGCCGGCCTTCTCGAACAGCGACAGCGCCCGCGGGCTCATCACCTCGATGCCGAAATTCTCCAATATGTGCATCGACGCCTGATGGATCTGCTCGATCTGGTCGGGCGACAGCATCGCCATTGGCGGATAGGGATTTGTCACCCGCCTGAGCGACAGTTGCGGGATGGCCGATGGCCCTCTGTTGCTGGTGCGCTCGGCGCCGCGTTTGCGTCTTGGTTCGTTCATGCCGGTATCAAAGCCCCGGCAAACCGGGCAAGCTGTCAGAAATACGTCGTCTGCGGGCGCGATTTTAGCCACGGCGGCATTTCTGCAATGTCTGTTTAGAAAAAGCGACGAAGTGCGTCGGATTATCGATACTGGATTTCCTTGAGAGACTGCGCCGGCGAAGCGTTAACGGACGCCGCAAGATTCCCTTTATGATTTCGGCCTATTGCTCTGCCCATGCGTAGTTCGAGTTTTAGTAAAATTGGTGCGGTTTGCGTGCTGCTGGCGCTCTCGGCCTGCGCCACGCCGCCCAGCCACATCAACAATGTCTGTGCCGTCTTCGACCAGAATGACGGCTGGTTCGACAACTGGCAGTCGGCCGCCGAGCGCGCCCAGCAGAAATACGGCATCCCCGTTCCCGTGCTGATGGCGACGGTGCGCAAGGAATCCGGTTTCAAGAGCAATGCACGGCCGCCGCGCACCAAGCTGCTCGGCTTCATTCCGTGGAAGCATGTCTCGTCGGCCACCGGCTTCTCGCAGGCGCTGGACGGCACCTGGTCGCAATATCAGCGCGAAACCGGCAACTGGGCGGCACGGCGGACGAAATTCGCCGACGCCGTCGACTTTGTCGGCTGGTATCATTCCAAGACCGCAGACACGTATGGCGTTGCCCGCAACGATACCTACAACCTCTATCTGGCCTACTATCTCGGCTGGACCGCCTATGGCCGCGGCAACCGGGGCGATGCCGGCGTCCAGGGCTATGCCCGGGCCACCGACAAGATGGCGCGGGACTATGCGCAGCAACTGAGCGAGTGCGGCAACTGACTTTGCCGGAGCATTACGCAGCCAAGTGAAATCACTTGGCGCTGCGAAAAGCGATGTCGCCCCTCGAGCAGAAAAGATCTCAGCGATTCATTTGCTTGGGATCAGATGAAGGATTGCCTTCCCTGATTTTACCGCCGTCGTCGATAGCTTTCGGTCGAACGTCGCCAACTCGCCGTCATGCGACTTGGCCAGCGCCAGCAGATAACTGTCGGTTACTTGCGTCGAAGTCAGGATCTTGCCCGCGTCGATCTCTCTGGAACTGACAAGGCTAATGTCATCGGGCCAGAACTGGTGTCCGGCAAGTGCGTGCAATTTGCCGACGATCGGCGCGACGACGGCAGGGGAGCCAGGAGAGTTGGGGTATTTGGGGTTGCCCACGATCCTGATAACGCCATTCTCGGTGATGGGGCAAGTGGCCCATGAGTGATGCCCGGTGGATTCGAACCACCGATGGGCATCGTCATGCGCGACATGAGCCGGATCGATCAGCGCAATCAACACATTGACGTCGAGCAGGAAGGTCACGGCAGCTCGTCGCGAAGCGCATTGACCGTTTCGAGATCGACCATCGGCCCGCCGGGCCGCGACGAAAGCAAGGGAATGCCGTTGCGCTCACCGCCCGCCTGCGGCCGACGCAGCGAACGGCGAACCAGATCGGAAATGACTTCTCCCACGCTGCGATCCTGCTGCCGCGCCATAGCCTTGGCGGCAAGAAGGACATCATCATCGATTGCAAGTGTCGTTCTCACAATTCGTCCTCCTTTCCAAGCATCAAACATCACGCATCACATAGAGCAACAGACTGAGATTCTCAAGGGACGCATGTTTTGCGCAGCATATGAAATTGATGGCATTGCCTGATGCCGGTCAGTTCGGTTTCCTAGAAACGCCCGGCTTTGGGGTATCGCCGGTTTCCGAAACCTCGTCGCGGACCTCGTGACGGCGGGCTTTCGAAACGGCTTCCGTCTCCTCGCCGGCCTGCCTCGCTGCATCGGCTTCCGCGCTGCCCGTCTTGCCGCGCGGACGCTTCGGTGGCGTGCCGGCAAAACCGGGGCCATCGCCATGCGGCGCGTCATCCGGCACGCCTTCGTGCGCGGCGTGCTCCTTGTCGAACTTGATCACCGGCTCCATCGTTGCCAGCACATCGTCGGAGAGCCAGCACAGGCTCATATGGCCGCCGCCGAGATGCTTGACCGGTGGCACCTTGGTCTCGCACAGATTGTCAGGCACCAGCTTCTTGTAGCCGCAGCGGGTCTGGAACGGGCAGCCGGACGGTGGGTTCATCGCCGAGGGAATGTCGCCCTCCAGCACGATGTGCCGCTTGACCACGCTGGTGTCAGCGATCGGGATCGCCGACAGCAGCGCCTCGGTATAGGGATGGTAGGGCGGCGCGAAGATCTGGTCGGTCGTGCCTTGCTCGACAATATAGCCGAGATACATGACCACGACGCGGTCGGCGATGTAGCGCACGACCGACAGATCATGGCTGATGAACAGCATTGTCGTCTTGTTCTTGCGCTGGATGTCCATCAGCAGTTCGGTCACCGCCGCCTGCACCGACACGTCCAATGCCGAGACCGGCTCGTCGGCCACCACCACCTTGGCGTCGCCGGCAAAGGCGCGCGCCACGCCGATGCGCTGCTTCTGGCCGCCCGATAGCTGGCGCGGCTTGCGGGTTTCGAATGCCCGCGGCAGCTTCACCAGGTCGAGCAGTTCCAGCATGCGCTTGCGGCGATCGGCAACCGTCTTGCCGACGTTGAACTTCTCCAGCGTGCGGATGATCTGCGAACCGACCGAATGGCTGGGATTGAGCGTGTCGAACGGATTCTGGAACACCATCTGGATCGACGACACCGTGTCGACGCTCCGTTTCTCGATGCCGGTCGACTGGATTTCCTTGTTGCCCAGCGTCACCGTGCCGGCACTTGCCGTCTCCAGCCCAAGCAGCACCTTGGCCAGCGTCGACTTTCCGCAGCCGGATTCGCCGACGATGGCAACCGTCTCGGATTCCCGCGCCATGAACGAGATCGTCTCGTTGGCCTTGACGACGCGGCCCTCGCTCGAGCCGAACACCTCGCTGCCGCCGACCCTGTAGTATTTTCTGAGATCCTCGATCTTGAGCACCGGAGCGCCGGGCACGACGCGCTCATTGACCTTCTTGGCGCCGGGCGGCAGCGCCTCCCAGTCGATCTCGTTGAAGCGCACGCAGCGCGAGAAATGGCCTTCGTGGCCCGCGACCTCGATCATCGGGATTTCGGCGGCGTTGCAGACGCCCTCGACGAAATGGTGGCAGCGAGGGCCGAAATTGCAGCCCTTGGGCCGCTCGTGCGGCAGCGGTAGCTGGCCGGGGATCGAAATTAGCGGCCGCGAATTCTTGTCGGCGCCGGGCAGCGGGATCGAGCGGAACAGCCCTTGCGTATAGGGGTGGCGCATCCGGTCGAACACGTCCTTGATCTTGCCCGTTTCGACCGCTTCGCCCGAATACATAACCGTGATGCGGTCGCAGGTTTCCAGGATCAGGCCGAGATTGTGCGACACGAAAATCATCGACGTGCCGAACTTCTCGCCGAGCCCCTTGACCAGGTCGACAATGCCGGCCTCCACCGTCACGTCGAGCGCCGTCGTCGGTTCGTCGAGCAAAAGCAGCGCCGGCTTCGACAGCAGCGCCATGGCAATGACGATGCGTTGCTGCTGGCCGCCCGAGAGCTGGTGCGGATAGGAGCGCATCATGCGCTCGGGATCAGGCAGCTTGACCGCGCGCACCATGTCAAGCGCGCGTTTATGGGCCTCTTCCTTCGACACCTTGTCGTGGATCAGCGGCACTTCCATCAATTGCTGGCCGACCTTCATCGCCGGGTTCAGGCTCGCCATCGGCTCCTGGTAGATCATCGCGATCTTGTTGCCGCGAATGGAGCGCAACTCCTCGTCGGAGAGCTCGCCCATGTCCTTGCCCTGGAACTTGATCTTGCCGCCGACGATCTTCCCGATGTTGGAGAGGTCGCGCATGATGCCGAGCGACACGGTCGACTTGCCGCAGCCGGATTCGCCGACGATGCCCATCGCCTCGCCCGGCATGACGGTGCAGGAAAAATCCATGACCGCCGGGATCTCGCCCTTGCGGGTGAAGAAGGAGATCGACAGGTTCTCGATCTCGATGATCGGCGCGTTGGCCGGCCCATTGGTTGGCGTCGCGGGATTTCGAACTGCCTCGTTCATGGGTCGCTCCAATCCTGGTTCTTCTAAGCCTGTTTCTCTCAGGCGCATCGGGTCGAAACCCGCGAGATCAGTCTTTCATCGATTGTTCGCGCAGCGAGTCGGCGAGCAGGTTCAAGCCCAGCACGAACGACATCAGTGCGATCGTCGGCGGCAGCGCCGGGTGGATGAAGGAGCGCAGCAGGCGGCTGGCGTCCTTGATCGCGGTGCCCCAGTCCGGACTTTCCGGCGCCAGGCCAAGGCCGAAATAGCCGAGCGTGCCGAGCAGGATGGTGGTGTAGCCGATGCGCAGGCAGGCGTCGACGATCAGTGGCCCGCGCGCATTGGGCAGGATCTCCCACAGCATGATGTACCAGGGCGATTCACCGCGCGTCTGCGCCGCCGCCACATAGTCACGCGTCTTGATGTCCATCACCAGGCCACGCACGATGCGGAACACGCCGGGGCTGGACGCGAACACCACCGCCACGAAGATGTTGAGCTGGTTGGGATCGATGTGCACGATCTTCAGCGGATCGGCGTCGAAGACAAGGCCGGCATAGATCCAGCCGCCGAGGATCAAGGTGATGCCGAGCAAGATGTAGAGCCGGTCGGGGCGGTTCTTGTAGCGCGTCCAGAACAGCACCGTGAAGAAGATGATCGGGAACAGGAAGAAGACGCCGGCCATGCCATAGGGGATCGGCGTGTCCATGATGCCCGGCGTCACCAAAAGATAAAACAGCAGGATCACAGGGAAGGCCAGCACGAGATTGGCGAGGAACGACAGCACGGTGTCGATCTTGCCGCCGTAGTAGCCGGCGGGTAGGCCGAGCGTGATGCCGACCATCAGCGCGAAGCCGGTTGCCGCCGGCGCGATGATCAGCACGATCTGGCTGCCATAGACCATGCGCGAAAACACGTCGCGTGCCAGCTTGTCGCCACCGAACAGATAGGCCAGTCCCGATTTCGCTTCGATGGCGCCCGGCAGCGTATCCTTCATTGCCGGGATCTGGGCCAGCGGATCGAAGGGCGCGATGGTTGCGGCGAAGATCGCCGTGAACAGCCAGAACAGACAGATGCCGACGCCGACGATGCCGACGCCGCTGTCGAACAACTGGCCGTAGAGCGCCAGCTTCTTCTTGTAGACGAAGCTCGCTCCCATGACGATGATGAGCGCGATCCAGACTGGCCAGAAGCGCGACAGCACTCCGAGCACGATACTGACGGCGCTGATATACTCGACCTGCATCCGTCTGATCTCCTACTGGACTCTGATACGCGGATTGAGAAACGCGTAGCCGACATCGGAAATGAGCTGCGTGATCAAGACGATGAACACCGAGACCAGCGAGCAGCCGAGCAAAAGGTCGATGTCGTTGTTGCCGGCCGCCTCGACCAGCGTGTAGCCGAAGCCCTGGTAACGGAACATCACCTCGACGATGACGACGCCGGTGAGCAGCCACGGGAATTGCAGCATGATGACGGTGAACGGTGCGATCAGCGCGTTGCGCAAGGCATGTTTGACCACGACGCTGCCGAAGGAAAGACCCTTCAATCGGGCAGTGCGGATATATTGCTGCGTCATCACTTCGACCATCGAGGCACGCGTCATGCGGGCGATGTAGCCGATGCCGTAAATCGCCAGCGTCATCACCGGCAAAGTGAAATTGTAGAAGGTGATGCCCTGGCTGGCCGAAGCCGCCGAGCCGTTCAGCCAGCCTAGCCATGAGGCGAAGATGACGGTGAAGATGACGCCCGACACATATTCAGGCGTCGCCGTCGAGGCGATCGATGCCACCGAAAGCACGCGGTCGGTTCGCGACCCCTCGCGCATGCCGGCCAGAATGCCGATCAGCAGCGAGATCGGCACCATCACCACCAGCACCCAGAACATCAGGATGCCCGTAGCGCCGAGTGCCGGAAACAGTTTTGAGGCGACGGTCGCCTTGAACTTGGTCGAGCAGCCGAAATCGCCCTGGAAAACGCCGGCGAGGGTCGGCACGAGCGGATCGTTGCAGAAGGAGAAACGCTGCGCCGGCTTGCCGGTCGCCGGGTCTGTCACAGGTTGCTTGGGCACCACGCCCAGCCACTGCCCATAGCGGACGAAGAAGTTCTGCCGATAGCCATGGTTGACCAGCCAGCTCTCGAGCTGCTCGGCCGACGTATGCATTTCGGTCTGGCTGATCGCCAGCTTCTTCAGATTGGGTTCGAGGTTGATCAGGAAGAAGACGACCATGGTCAGGCACAGCATCGTCAATGCCATGGTGCCAAGACGCCTGATAACGAAGGAAAGCATGGCGGCCCCCTGCCGATGGGTTGGGGTTTGAGCCGGCTATGAAAGCCAACCCTGCCGTAACCGGCGGGGCTGGCTGTCAAACAGGCCTTCGGATGCGATCAACCCTGTTTTTGTTGCATGGCCTTGCCCGCGAGTCCGCAATTTTTTTGAGAAAGTGCGGACCAGCAGGGACGGACGATGCAAAGAGCGGGGGAAGGGAGCGAGCCTCTTCCCCCAATGTCGGTGCGATCAAGCCTGGTCGAGCCAGATCTTGCCGTAGTCGCGCTCGAAGGTCGGGTGCATCTTGTAATTCTGCACCGCCTTGACCGAGTGGCTGTAGAGCTTGCGCCAGTACGGCTGGATCATGATGCCGGAATCCTGCAGGATCTGCTCGATTTCCTTCATCATCTCCTTGCGCTTGGCGGCGTCGGCAACGGCGAGCGCCGCATTGAGCTTGGCATCCCAGTCCGGATTCGACCAGCCGGCCTCGTTCCAGGCCTCGCCGGTGCGATAGGCGATGGCCAGAACCTGGACGCCGAGCGGGCGCATGTTCCAGTTGGTCATCGACAGCGGATACTTCGTCCAGTCGTTCCAGAACGTCGAACCCGGCAGAACGGTGCGCTTCACCTTGATGCCGGCGTCGCGCAGCTGGGCGGCGATCGCATCGCCGGTGTTCTTGTGCCAGTCTTCATCGACAGTGATCAGCTCGTGTTCGAAGTCGGCCTGGCCGGCTTCCGCCATCAGCGCCTTTGCCTTGGCCGGATCACGGGCAACCTTGGGCAGCTCGTAATATTCCGGATGGATCGAGCAGACATGGTGGTTTTCGGCGACCGAACCGGCATTGCCGTAGCCGAGCTGCAAGACGACATTGTTGTCGACCGCAAGCTGCAGCGCGTTGCGCACCTTCTGGTCGCCATAGGGCTTGTTGTTGACGTTGGTGCGGCAGACGATGGTCGACGCGGTGACGATCTCCGACTTCACCAGGTCCATGCCGTCGAGGATCGACACATAGTCGGCCGAAGTCTCGAAATTGGTGTGCACTTCGCCGGCTTCGAAAGCGCTGACCATGGCTGCCGGATCGGTGCCGTAGTCGATGAATTCCAGGCCGTCGAGGAACACTTCGCCGTCCCACCACTTGTCGTCGGCGCGGCGCTTGTAGACCACCTTCTGACCGACATCGTAGGAGACGAGTTCGAACGGACCGGTGCCGATCGGGCAGGCCTTGAAGTCGCCGCCCTTCTCGTCGAAGGTCTTGTGGACGATGAGGCCGGGATAGTCGCACATGTTCGGAATCAGCGCGATGTCCGGCTTGGTGAGCTTCAGCACGACCGTGTGGTCGTCCGGCATGGTCACGGCGCTTTCGTCGAGCTTGTCGTCCTTGACCAGCGAGCCAAGACGGCCTGGCATGGAATTGCCTTCGGCTTTCTTGTCGGCCCAACGCTTCAGGTTGAAGACGACGTCGGCGGCGGTGAAGGCATCGCCATTCGACCAGGTGACGCCCTTGCGCACATGCAGCGTGTACTGCGTGGCATCGTCGTTGACGTCCCAGCTTTCCAGCAGATAGGGGCGGAACGTGTATTCGGACGTGTACTTGACCAACGGCTCGAGCGCCTGGCGCTCGGCATTGGCGATTTCCGACCAGTCGGCCTTGCGCGGGTCCTTGGGATCCTTGATCCACTGGGCGATCTTCAGCGTGCCGCCCTTCTTGCCCTTTACCTCTTCGGCCTTCGCCGGCGTCGGATCGGCGAGCCCGAGCAAGCCGTAAGCCATTGCCGTCGATGCGCCGAAGACGCTGGCCATGGCCAGGAATTCGCGGCGGTCCACCTTGCCTGCCTTGGCTTCTTCGGCCATGGCCAGGATGTGATCCGGAACGCGATCGCCATTACTCTTATAAATTGTCATGACTTAACTCCCATTGTTGGCTTTCCGCCTTTTAACATTCCGCATCCAGGCCATGATGTCAAAGACGGCGTGGATTGAGAACATGTTAGGGAATGTGCAACTTTGAAAGGGGAGCGGTTCGCGTGATAACGACAGTCTTGGCGCAAATTTGCTACTGTCCGACGGATTCTTCTGGAATCGCGATAGTCGATTAAACTGAGACATTTACTCCAGCCCGGACAGCGCCAGAATCGATCCACCATGAGGCCAAAAGTCCCACCGAACTATCAGTATTCCTTCTCGTAGAAGATGCCGCCCTTGGCTTCGCCGGCATCGTTGGCCTCGCCGCGCAGCTTGACGCCACGCCCGACATTGAGGTCGATCGTCGCCTTGCCCGAGCCCGGCTTGTCGCCCTTCTGGATCGTGACATAGGTGCGGTCGTTGAGGTATTTGCCCGCCGAAACCGCCGTGCCGCCCTGGTCGTCGGTGGTGACGTCGAGATCGTCGACGCCAATGGCGCTGCGCAGGTTTTCCAGCAGCGACGTCGAGCCGCCGACGCCGGCCAGTTGCCCGGCGGCCTCTGCGAGCTGGGCGATCTGCAGCGGCGACAGGTTCGACATCGAGCGGCCGAAGATCAATTGCGCCAGCACCTCGTCCTCGGGCAGCGCCGGCACCGAGGAGAAGGTGAACTTCGGATTGGTCGCCTCGCCCGACACCACGATGGTGACGGTAGCGCCGGTCGTCGTCGTGGTCGCCGTCAAATTGAGATAGGGCACCAGCGAGCCGGAAAACCCGACCGTGCCTTCGGTGAAGGTCAGCCGCTTGCCGAGGATCGACAGCCGTCCGCGCTGCAAGGTGAAGGTGCCGACCGCTTGCGGCGACGAGGCCGGGCCGGTCAGCCTGAGCGAGCCGCCAAGTTCGGCATCGACGCCCCTGCCCTGGATGAAGATCTGGTTCGGGGCGTTGACCGTGACATCGAGCGCAAGGCCGCTACCGCCGCCCTTGCCGCTGGTCGTCGGCGGCCGCAGCGCCTTGTCCTGTGCCTTGACCGCAGCTGGCGCGTTCTTGTGCTTGACGTCGAGCGCCGCCAGCGAGCCCGGCAATTTGTCCGGAACCGTGATCACCGTCTTGGCGAGATTCACGGTGCCGGCAATGACCGGTGCGGAGGTCAGCGGTCCCTTGATCGTCAGGTCGCCCCCGAGATTGGCGGTCACCACCCTTCCGTCCGTATAGCGGCCGTCGACCAGCTTGATCGACAAATCGGCCGGAAAACCCTGCGCCGGGTTGATGCCGACCGTGCCGCTGGCCGACAGGCTGCCGCGCGTCGACAGCGTTCCGGTCAGCCGGTTGATCCTGGCGACGCCGCCGGCAATCGTGACATCGGCGGCGAGATCGTTGACGGCGAGGCCGGAGCGCGCATCGACAAGGCGCGCACCGGAGGTGCTGACGCTGCCGCCGATGACGGGCGATGTCGCGGGACCGCGCACCTGCACGTTGACATTGGCCGTGCCCGTCAGCGACATGCCTTGCGCGGCGAGCTTCTGGCTCAGCAGGCCGAACGGCACGGCGCCATTGAAGTCGAGCACCAGCGCCGGCGTGCCGGCCGTCGTCACGGTGCCGCCGCCGCCCTTCAGGCCAAGGCCGGCGCCATCGCTGACATTGGCGGTGAAGGCCAGCTTGTTGGCGGCAAAGGTGCCGGACGAGGAAACACTCACCGCCCCGACACCAGCGCCTCGGGTCTGCGATGTTTGCACGCCGGCCGCATCGATATTGAAGGCGACCGCAGGGCTGGCCGGCGCACCCGTCACCTTCACCGTGCCCGAAATCGAGCCGGCGGCGTCGAGGCCGGCCGAGAAACTGTTCGCAAGCGACATCGGCACCCGCGCCAGCGTCGCGTTGATGTCGAGCGCCGTGCCGACCTTGCCGGTTACCGTCGCCGTACCACCGCCAAGGTTGAGCACCAGCCTGTCCAGCGTCGTCGTGCCATTGGCGATGCTGACGGTCGAGGCCTGAGCAATGGCCGCCTTGATGCCCTGGACGGTCGCCTGGCCGGAGGCAAGCTCGATGGTCGTCGTGCCGTTGGCCACTTTCACGCGGCCAGCAGCCTGTGCCGGAATGCCCTTGACTGTGGCGCCGCCGGAAAAACCGGTCCAGTCGCCGTCGCGCTTCAAATCGACATCGATGCCGCTGATCACGGTGCCGCCCGAAATGACGGTGTCGGCGCGGACCTTTCCGGAGATCACGGGCGCCGCCAGATAGTTGGCGACAAGCGCATCGATCGAGACGGCTTTCGCCTGCAGGTCGCCGCGCGTAATCGACGCTGTCGCCGCCTTGATGGCGACCTGGGGTGCTGCGCCATTCTTCGAGAAGGCAATCGTGCCGCGTACGTCGCCTTCGGCCTTTTCCAGCGCCAGTGCCGCCAGCGGGCCGATATCGGGCAGGTCGAGCGCGATGGTGCCGACAGGCACGAACTTCTCGTCCAGCGCCAGATCGCCGGAGATCCTGTTCTTGCCCAGCGACAGCAGCAGGCCGTTGATGGCGCTCTTGCCGTCAGCCGTCGCCAGCACCGCGCTGCCTTGCAGCGCCTGGCCGGCGACATTGCCGGTCAGTTGCACGTTGGCTGCCGGATTGGCGGCATCGGCCTTGCCGGTGGCGGTCAGCTTCAACCCGGTGATCTCTCGCGCCGCCACCAGCAGCCTGTCGCTGTCGACCGTCAGTGACAGGTCCGGCGCGGTGGCCGGCCCCTGTGCGTTCAACGCAAAGGCGATGGCGCCCTTGGCATCCTTCGACAGCAGAGAGATGTCGCTCAGCGCGCCCTTGATGTCGGCGGCCACCTTGTTGTCGGCAAGGCTGGCTTGCCCGTCGGCGGTCAGCGCACCCGAGGCCAGCTTCAATCCGCCTATGTTGATGCTGCCCTTGGGATCGCGCTTCAGCGTGGCGCTGATCTCAGCGCGTTCGCCAAGCATGCCGCGCGCCGCCGCCGGCAAGGCCGACGATGGGGCATCCGCCTTGAGATTGAGGTCGATGGCACCGTCTCGCAGCGATACCTGGCCGGCGACCTGGCTGTTCAACGCATCGCTCTTGAGCGAGCCGCTGTCGATGGCAAACAGGTCGGCCGTCAGGCGGCCGCTGACGGCTGCCGTGACCTTGCCGGCGATCAGCGGCGCGATCACCGGATTGTCGAGACCGACCTTGTCCACCGACACTGTGCCGGAAACCGGCCCTGCACGGTTCTTGAGATCGAACGCATCCGAATGCAACGCCAGGGCAAGCCCGTCCACCCTCGCCGGACTGGTGACGATCGAGGGCAGGATCGCGGAGACATCCAGGCGGGCCCGCGTGCTCTCGCCCGCCACCTTTGCCGACAGCGACTGGATCTCGATCTTGACCGGGCTCTCGGCGCTGCCGACAGTCAGGGGCAGGCTGGGGCCGGATGATATGAGATCCAGCGCAAAATCGCTGGCGCCGTTCGGGTTGAGGGTGCCGGCCGCCTTGCCGGAAATCTTGTCGCCGGTCAGCGTCGCCTGATCGAGCATCACGCCGCCGGCCAAGGTGTAGCTGCCGGCCGCATCGACGGCGAGCAGCCCGAGCCCGGCCTGCCGGGTCTGGCTGGTTTCGATACCGGCCAGTTGCGCATTGAAGCGGACATCGGGCGCGGCCGGCGGTCCGGTCACACCAGCCGTGCCGCTGAGCGTGCCCACAGCATCGAGGCCGGGCGAAAATTCATTGGCGAGCGCCGCGGGCAGTGCCGAAAATTGCGCCGCAAGGTCGAGCGTCTGACCGGCAGTGCCCGACAGCGTCACCGAACCGCCGCCGACATCGAGAGCCAGTTTCTCGATGCTGGTCGTGCCGTTGGCGATGCTCATTGTCGACGCCTGAGCGATTGCCGCCTTGATGCCGCGAACAGTGGCTTCGCCCGAGGCAATCTCGACGCTGGTCGTGCCATCGGCGATCTTCACCCGGCCGGCAGCGGTTGCCGGAATGCCCGCTATGGTGGCGCCGCCGGTGAAATTAGTCCAGTCGCCTTCGCGCTTCAGGTCGACGCCGATGCCGCCGATTTCGGTGGTTCCGGAGGTGACGCTGTCGGCCTTGATCGTACCCGCGATCGCAGGCGCCTTGAGATAATTGGCGATCAGCGCATTGACGGTGATGGCCTTGGCCGTCACCTCACCGCGCGCGATCGATGTGCTCTTCGCATCGATCGCAACGGAGGGCGCGTCGCCATCCTTGGCGAAGCGGATGGTTCCGTTGATGTCGCCCGTTATCGCCTGGCCGGCAAGTGCGGCCAGCTGGTCGATAGCGGGTGCATCGAGCGTCAGCGTGCCGAGCGGCATGAATTTGTCGTCGAGCGCGAGATCGCCCGAGACCTTGTTGTCGCCCAGCGAGACCAGGAATCCGTTGATCGAACGCTTGCCTTCGCTCGTCACCAGCGCTGCCTTGATGTCGAGCGGCTGGTCGTCGACGGAGCCGGTCAGCGATACGTTGGCGGCGGGACTGGTGATATCGGCCTTGCCGCTCGCCGTCAGCTTGATGGTCTTCACCGTGCGGCCCGATGCCGTCAGGCTGTCGCTGTCGGCGGTAACGGTGAAATCCGGCGCCGTCATCGCGCCACTTGCCGACAGCGCGAAATCGACGCCACCGGCAACCGGCACGCCGACTGTCGGCGACAGCACGGAAACGTCGCCCAATTTGCCCTTGATGTCGGCCTGGATGTCGGTGCCTTGCATGCTGGCCGTGCCGGCGGCGCTGAGCGTGCCGGACGTGAACTCGATCGAGTTGGCGGCGAAAGACCCTTGCGGGTCGCGGGCCGCGCTCGCCGAGAATTTCACCCTAGCGCCGAGCACCGAGGCGATCTGCGGCGGAAAGGCCGTCGCCACGGCATCCGCGTTCATCTTGAGCTGCATCGACAGGTCGGCAAGCGCCACCGTCGCGGTCAGCGAAGCGTTGAGCGCGTCGGAACGCAGCGTGCCCTGGTCGATGGCAATGGCGTCCTTGCTGACCGACCCGGCCAGGTCGACATCGATCTTGCCGGTGATCAGCGGCGCCAGCGTCGCCACGTCGGTGTTGAGGCCGCCCGCCTCCAGCTTGACGGTGACCGGCCCGGCGCGGTTCTGGATGTCAAAACCGTCGGAATGGATCTGGGCCGCCAGATCATCCAGCCGCGTGCCGCCGGCGACGATGGAGACGAAGGAGGCGCCGACGTCGATGATCGGCGCCTTGCCGTCGCCGAAGGCGCGGGCGGTGGCATTGCTGATCGCCAGCGTGATCGGCTGCGCCTTGCTGCCGACGCTGATCACCACGGGCGGCCCCTTGGCGGCAAATTCGACCGAGAGGTCGCTGGCGCCGGCAGGATCGACAATGCCGGTCGCGGTGCCGTGCACCGCATCGCTGTCGATGTTGGCGCGGTCGACACTGACGCCACCGGCCGATGTGGCGGTGCCGGCAATGTCGAAACTGGTCTTGCCGGCAAACAGCGGCTTGAGATTCTCAGGCAGGAAGCGAGCGAAATCGCCATCGCCCTTGGCCTCGATATGATTGCCCTTGTCGGTCAGTTGGTGGCGACCCGTCAGCTGGGTGACGATCTTGCCGTCGACCGAGAACGTGCCGATGCCGTTCCAATTGGCGAGCGGCCCGGTGCCCGAGACATTTATGTCGACCGGCGGCGTGTCGGGCAGCTTGAGCAGGTTGGCGATGATACCGCCTGCCGGCTCCGAGGCCTTCAGGTCGAGATCGAGCCTGTTGTCTGCCGGCGCAAAGTGGATCTTGGCGTCGACATTACCTTGCTTGCCGTCATGGCGGGTGATGTAGAGCACCGTCTCGACCGCCAGTGGCGCGGCATCGGCCTTGACCGATCCCTTGGCCGCAAGCTCTGCGATGCCGCTGCCGGCCAGTTGCTGGCCAAGCGCGATCTCGGGCAGATCGATCTGCTTGATGTCGATGGAAACCGGCAGCGTCGTCGTGCCGCTCGGCGCCGGCTGTTGCGTGCCGGCCACCGGCAGGCGGGCCAGTTCGATGCGCTCGGCAGCGATACGGTCGGCGCTGAAGCTTTTCGACAGCAGCGCCAGCGGCGACCAGTCGACGGCCACCTTGCGCGCCACCAGCCAGGCGCCCTCGCGATCCTCCAGCACGACATGATCGACGCTGAGCGCCCCGGACCAGATGCCGTCTATGCCGCTGACCGTGATCTTGCGGTCGTCGTTCGAGGCAAGCCGCGAAATGATGCCGGCGAGATTGTCGCGGCCGCGCTCGGTCTTGGTCAGCACCACCAGCGCGCCGATCGCTCCTGCAACCACGATCAGCAGCGTGTAGAGAACAATGCGGAGGATGCGCCAGACTGTTTTCATCGCTCAGAATGCCTGTCCGATGCCGGCATAGATGCCGAAATGCGGGTCACCCGGATCGCGGTTGAGCGGCACGGCGGCATCGATGCGCAGCGGCCCGAACGGCGTGACATAGCGCAGGCCGACGCCGGCGCCGACCTTGACGTCGGCGAAATCGGGGACCGGCTTGGTCGACACGGTGCCGGCGTCGACGAACGGCACGATGCCGATCGTGTCGGTGATGGCGATGCGCATCTCGACCGAGGTTTCGAAGAAGGACAGGCCGCCGATCGGCTGGCCGGTGAAATCCTTCGGACCGATGCCCTGATAGGCGTAGCCGCGCACCGAGCCGCCGCCCCCGGAATAAAAGCGCCGGTCGGCCGGCACATGTTCGAGGCTGGTGCCGACGATCGAACCGATGGCGACACGTTCGGCCAGCACGAACTTCGAAGCCGAATCCAGCGACTGATAGGCCGACCCTTCGCCCTTCAGCTTCAGGAACGCCGCACCGCTCAAAATGTCGTAGCTCGGCTCGGCATAGGCCAGCACCCGGAAGCCGCTTGTCGGGTTCAGCCGGTTGTCCCGGTTGTCGTAGACATATTGCAGCGGAATGCTGGCGATCAAGTATTTGTGCTTGCCAAAAGCATCGTGGATGCGGGAATAGTCGAGCGCTACCTCGGCGGAAACCGTCTGCTTCTTCGTCAATTCGTAGGACAGGCCGGTGCTGCCCTTGACCGAGAAATGGTCGTAGGCGTCAGGATGTTCGAGCACCGTCTTGACGCTGGCGAAGAACTTGGATGCCGGCCCGATGACCCCCGGCTTCTCGAACATGATGCCGGCATTGTAGTTGAGTTCGCCGAGATCGTTGCTGCCGATGCCGCTGATCTTGCCCTCGATGCGCAGCTTCTCGGCCCGGCCGAACAAATTGCGGTGGCCCCAATAACCTTCCAGGCCCAGCCCCTCGGTGTTGGAGAAGGTGCCGCCGACGCCGAAATAGCGTGGCTTGCGCTCGCTGAGCTGGACGCCGATCGGAATGTTGCCGTCGGCATCGAGCGTGTCGGCTTCCTTGAACGTCACGCTGTTGAAGACCTCGAGCGCCAGCAGCCGGTCGCGCGCATCGTCGATTTCTTGCGGCGAATATTGCCGGCCGCGCTTGAGGCCGGTCATGTATTCGGTGAAGTCGCGGTCGACCTTTTCGGTGCCTTCCACCGTTGTGTCGCCATAGCCGGCGACCGGCCCGGCGGCGACCGTCAGCGTCACGTCCAGCGTCGAAGTCGCATGGTCGGCGACAATCTGCCGGGCCGTTACCTTGGCCAGCGGTCTGCCTTGCTCCTTCAGCGTCCGCACGATCAGCGCCTCGGCCTTGAGCACCGCGCCGGATCCGGCGTCGCCGCCTGATATCATTCCATAATCGGCGCTCATCAGTCCTGCCGCGTCGCCTTGCAGCCTGATATTGCCCAAGGTGAATTTCGGCCCGCTGGCGACATCGACAACCACCGGAATCGGCTGGGGGCCCTTGAATTCGGCATCCGGCGGCAAATCGTCGAGCGGCTTGCCGTCTATGGTGACGGTGACGACGCCTTCGTAACGGGCATCGGCATAAAGCGCGGCGACAAGCTGTTCGCGGTCGCTGCGCGCCTTGGCCATCAGCCCGAGCGAGCCTGAAACCGGACGCTCCTCGTCACTCTTCAGCGCCGAGGCATTTTCGAGCTTTTTGACCAGATCCTTGTCGGCGTCGGGGGCATTGATGGTCACGGCGTAGCGCAGGGGATCGACGATATCGGCATCCTCGTCGCTGGACGATCCCCACAGCTTGATGCCGAAAAGCTCGAAAGCGGCCGCCGGGCGCGATTCGGCGACGAGCACGGTCGAGCACATCATGGCCAGCAGCAGGGCGCGCGGAAGCGCACGCCCTGGCGCGCGACCTCCTGACATCTGCTCTTCATGCGCCGGCATTAAGACAACCTAGATTACAAAACTAAAATTGGAATGAAGTTCTGAAGCGCTCGTAAAGGGGCCACAATCCAATTGTCTGAAATAGGGCGGGCTTGGAATTCACACCTTTTGCGTCGCCGCAAGAATGCGTGATCCCCTGTCCTATGGAGGTACTACCGGTCATCGGCCGGAAAGGAAACCGCTGGCAGGCGGAACCCTGCCGCGTCCTTGTGTTGACAAGCCTGACTGAAGCTTGATCATGCCCGGACGTCAGCTGTGTCTGGAGGGGTGTTATGGCAATGCGCGCGGCTCGTGGTCTGTCTATCCTGATTCTTCTGTTTTTCGCCTGGGCCAATGTCCTGGCCTGGAGCAGCGCCGCGCAAGCGGCCGAGGCCCGGCGAATAGCGACAACGGACAATTCCGACTATTTCGGCTTTGATCTCAGGTCCGACCAGAATGTGACAATCGACCAGTGCAAGACGACGTGCCTGGGAGACCCGGCCTGCCGCGCCTTCACCTACAACAAAAAAGCCAAATGGTGCTTCCTCAAATCCGACTACAACCAGTTGAAAACCTTCAACGGCGCGGTCGCGGGCAAGGTCGTCAACATCGATGGCGATCCTGATATCGGCGCGCCGCCGGAACTCGCTTTCTTCCCCAACTGGATGGCCGATCAGGCCCAGCAATACCGCAACAAGCTGCTCGGCCCGGCCTATGATAGACCGACAGAAGGCATGGCTGCCTTGCTTAACGCCGCCGAACAGGCCGTGCTGACCGGCGATCACCGCTCCGCCATGCTGAAATACGAGGCCGCGGTCTCGGTGCTGCCCGATGATGGCCAGCTCTGGCTCAACCTGGCGCGTGAAACGCTGGCCGTTCAGCCCGCCGCAAGCACCTCCGAAGCATCCACTTTGCCGGCGAACGGCACGTCGGCCGCTTTCAATGCCTATAAATTGCTGCGCACCACCAAGACGCGCGCCGAAGTGCTGGCGCTGCTCGGCAATGGGCTCGACAAGCGCGATCTCTACCGGCCGGCGCTGCAGGCCTATGAGGCCAGCCTTGCGCTGAACCCTTCGCCGGCGGTCCAGGCCGACTATGCCGATCTCAAGGCCCGCAAGGGTTTTCGCGTGATCGACCATACCGTCGACGCCGACACCAGCGCGCCGCGCATCTGCGCGCAATTCTCCGAGGATCTGGTCAAGACCGGCGTCGACTACGCGCAGTTCGTCACCGTCGACAACGCGCCACCCAAGGGCGTCGAGGCCAAGGACAAGCAAATCTGCGTCGAAGGACTGGAGCATGGCCAGCACTACGACGTCACCTTCCGCGCCGGCCTGCCGGCGGCAATCGGCGAAGTGACCGCGGCACCCGTGGTGCTGTCGATCTATGTGCAGGACCGCGCACCGTCCGCCCGCTTCACGGGTGACAGCTTCGTGCTGCCGGCCGGCGCGCGCCGCGGCATTCCGATCGTCACCGTCAACATGAACGCCGCCGAAATAAAGCTCTACCGCATCGGCGACCGTTCGTTGGCCCAGCTTCTGTCGGGCTACCAGTTCCTGCACCAGCTCGACGGCTATGACATCTCCAACATTTCCGAGCAGATGGGCGCGCCGGTCTGGCAAGGCCAGCTCGACATCGCCAATGATCTCAACAAGGAGGTCACCACCTCCTTCCCGGTCGACGAGGCGGTGCCGCAGCGCAAGCCCGGCGTTTACGTGCTGACCGCCCAGGCCGTCAACGACAAGAGCGACGACTACAATTCGATGGCCACGCAATGGTTCGTCGTCTCCGACATCGGCCTGTCGACTTATACCGGCCAGGACGGGCTCAATGTCTTTGCCCGTTCGCTGGGCAGTGCCAAGCCGATAGCAGGCGCCGAACTGACCCTGGTTGCCAGGAACAATGAGGTTCTCGGCACGGCGACATCGGATGCTGACGGCCATGCCGTCTTCAACCCCGGCCTGACGCGCGGCGACGGCGGCATGGTGCCGGCCGTGCTGATGGCCAAGCAGGGCGACAATGATTTCGTCTTCCTCGACATGGGCCGGGCCGGCTTCGATCTGTCCGACCGCGGCGTCACCGGGCGCGCGGCGCCCGGTGCGCTTGACGTCTATGCCTGGACCGAACGCGGTATCTACCGCGCCGGCGAGGATGTTCATGTCGCGGCCCTTGCTCGCGACGGCGCCGCCAAGGCAGTCGAGAACCTGCCGCTGACCTTCATCTTCTCGCGCCCCGACGGTGTCGAAAACCGCCGTATCGTCAGTGACGGCGCATCCGCGGGCGGCCATGCCGTCGACCTGCCGCTCGAACCCAACGCCATGCGCGGTACCTGGTCGGTGTCGATCTACACCGATCCCAAGCAGCCGGCGGTGGCCAGCCACATGTTCCTGGTCGAGGATTTCGTACCGGATCGCATCGAATTCGACATGAAGGCCGACAAGCAGGAAATCGCCCTGGGCGAAACCGCCAATATCGACATTGACGGCCGCTTCCTCTATGGCGCGCCGGCGGCGGGCCTGGCGCTGGAAGGCGAGCTGACGCTGTCGACGTCGCGCGACTGGGACCGCTTCCAGGGCTTTTCCTTCGGTCTCGCCGACGAGCAGTCCGCCGAACCCACGGTCACTCCCCTGGCCGATCTGCCGGTGGTTGGCGATGACGGCAAGGCGACCTTCCCGGTCTCCGTCGAGCAACTGCCCTCGACCACCAAGCTGGTCGACGCCAAGGTGACGGTGAGGATGCGCGAAACCGGCGGCCGCGCCATCGAGCGTTCGCTCAACATCGGGATCCGCCCGCAAGGCCATATGATCGGCATCCGTCCGGATTTCGCCGACAATGAGGTGCCGCAGGGCGGCACCGCCAAGTTCAGCCTGATCGCCGTCGATCCCGACGGCAAGCGCGAGGCGCTGAAAGGCGCGCAGTGGACGCTGGTCAAAGTCGAGCGCAATTACCAGTGGTACCGCTCCAACAATTCCTGGAACTACGAGCCGGTCAACTTCACCAAGTCGATCGCCAACGGCCAGGTCGACCTCAGCGCCGACGGCGACGCAACGGTCTCCGTGCCGGTCGACTGGGGTCAGTACCGCCTCGAAGTCGAGACATCGGATCCCGAGGGACCGGCGACAAGCTACGAGTTCGATGCCGGCTGGTATGTCTCCTCGACCACCACCGAAACGCCTGACGGCCTCGAAATCGCCCTCGACAAGGACAATTATGCCGCCGGCGAAGTGGCCAGGCTGAAAGTCTCGCCGCACTTTGCCGGCGAACTTCTCATCAACATCGGTTCCGACAAGCTGTTGAAGACCGTCACGGCATCCGTGCCGGCCGGCGGCAGCACCGTCGACATCCCGGTCGGCGACGACTGGGGCGCCGGCGCCTATGTCACCGCAACCCTGTTCCGGCCGGGCGAGGCGCAGGAAACGCGCATGCCGGCGCGCGCCATCGGCGTGAAATGGCTGAAGGTCGATCCGGGCTCGAAGAAGCTCGCGGTCACCCTGACGCCGCCGGACAAGACCATGCCGCGCCAGCAGCTGTCGATCCCGGTTTCGGTCGCCGGCGTGCAGCCGGGCAGCAATGCCTATGTCATGGTTGCCGCCGTCGATGTCGGCATCCTCAACCTGACCAACTACAAGGTACCGGACCCGGAGAGCTGGTTCTTCGGCCAGCGCATGCTGGGCATGGAAATCCGCGACATCTACGGCCGCCTGATCGACGGCTCGCTTGGCAACACCGGCAAGCTCAGGACCGGCGGCGACGGCGCCAACATGCAGGCGCAAGGCAGCCCGCCGACCGAAAAGCTGGTCGCCTTCTTCTCCGGTATCGTCGAGCTCGATGCCGACGGCAAGGCGCGGGTCGACTTCGACATCCCGCAGTTCAACGGCACCGTGCGCGTCATGGCCGTCGCCTGGACCAAGGATGCGGTCGGCCACGCCCAGTCCGATGTCATCGTGCGCGATCCCATCGTGATCACCGCCGGCCTGCCGCGCTTCCTGGCGCCTGGTGACGCCGCCGTCATGCGCCTCGATGTCGCCCACACCGATGGTCCGGTTGGCGACTATGCGTTCTCGATCGAAACGACGGGCGACTTGTCGACCGGCGACAAGCCCCTGCCCCAGAAGCTGACGCTCGCCCAGGGCAAGCGCCAGACGCTGACCGTGCCGCTGATCGCTCAGACGGCCGGCAATGCCTCGCTCACCATCAAGCTCGCCCATGCCGACGGCACCAAGGTCGAGCAGACGCTCTATGTGCCGGTGCGCCCGGCGCAATTACCGGTGACCACCCGGCTGGTGGTTGACCTCAAAGGTGATGGCGGAGCGCTGCGCGTCGACAAGGAACTGCTGGCAGCCAGCCTGCTCAACGGCGCCTCCGTCAGCGTCGGCGTTTCGCAGGCCGCCGCCTTCGACGTGCCGTCGCTGCTGATGACGCTCGACCGCTACCCCTATGGTTGCGCCGAGCAGACCACCAGCCGCGCCATGCCGCTTCTCTACGTCAATGAGTTGGCATCCGGCATCGGCATGGCCAGCGATCCCGATATCCATGGCCGCATCCAGGACGCCATCTACAAGGTTCTGAGCTACCAGGCTTCGGGCGGCAGCTTCGGCCTGTGGGGTCCGGGCTCCGGCGATCTGTGGCTCGATGCCTATGTCACCGACTTCCTGACCAGGGCGCGCGAGCAGAAATACGACGTGCCGAGCCTGGCCATGAACCAGGCGCTGAGCAATCTGCAGAACTCGCTCGGCTACGACCAGAGCGTCCAGGACCGTGGCAGCGAGATCGCCTACGCCCTCTACGTTCTGGCCCGCAACAAGAAGGCCTCGATCGGCGACCTGCGCTACTATGCGGACACCCAGCTCGAAGCTTTCTCAAGCCCGATGGCCGTTGCCCAGCTGGCGGCAAGCCTGGCGCTCTACGGCGATACACCGCGCGCCGAAGCCACCTTCAAGACTGCCTTGCAGTTGGCAAAGTCCACCACCGACTACGACTACTACCGCTCCGACTACGGTTCGCGGCTGCGTGATGGCGCGGCGATGCTGGCGCTGGCGGCGGAATCCAAGCCGGTGCCGACAATCGTGCCGGAACTGATCAAGCTGGTGACCAGGGAACGCGCCGAAGCCCGCTGGACCAGCACCCAGGACGAATCCTGGATGCTGCTTGCGGCCCGCGCGCTGAAGGAAGGCAATGATTCGATCACGCTGGCCGTCAATGGCGCGGCGCATTCCGGCGGCTACTCCAACCAGGTGGAAGGCTCTGACCTGGCCGACAGCCCGCTGACCATCGCCAACACCGGCAAGACCCCGCTGCAGGCAGTCGTTACCACCGTGGCGTCGCCGGTCCAGCCCTTGCCGGCCGGCGGCGACGGCTTCACCATCAGCCGCACCTACTACAAGCTCGACGGCACCGAGGCCAATGTCACCGAGGCGACGCAGAACGAACGCTATGTCGTCGTGCTCAAGGTCAACGAGCAGAACAAATGGCCGTCGCGCCTGCTGGTCACCGACCTGTTGCCGGCCGGCTTCGAGATCGACAATCCCGGCCTGGTCTCCAGCGCCCAGCTGACGAACTTCTCCTGGCTGGCGCAGACCGATGCGGCCCATCTCGAATTCCGCGACGACCGTTTCGTCGCGGCGTTCAACCCGGCCGATGGCGATCATGACCACAATCTGACACTCGCCTATGTCGTGCGCGCGGTGACGCCGGGTACCTATGCGCACCCGGCGGCAACGGTGGAGGACATGTACCGGCCGCAATATTCGGCCCGCACCGCCACCGGCATGATGGAGGTCAAGGCGCCGTAAGGCTCCGATGGTGATGGACGCGATAAGCAAAGTGCCCCCTCACCCGCCCTCCTCTTCGCTCGGTCGACCTCTCCCCGAGGGGAGAGGAGACGACCAGCGCCGGCGCCAGTCTCTTCTCCCCATCGGGGAGAAGGTGGCCGCGAAGCGGCCGGATGAGGGGGCGTCTTTCCAGCCATGAAGATACTTCGCAAACTCGCTATTGGAGCCGCAGGGGGCGCCTGCCTTTTGGCGCTCTCCGCAGCCAGCCTCTGGGAACTCGACCGTGCTTTCCCACCCCCGCTTCCAGCCGAACTCACGGTCTCCACCGAAGTCCAGGATCGCGACGGCGAATTGTTGCGCGCCTTTGCCACGCCGGACGGCTACTGGCGGCTCGAAACCCGCCTCGACCAGGTCGACAAGCAGTTCGTCGACATGCTGGTCACCTACGAAGACAAGCGTTTCTGGGACCATGAAGGTGTCGACGTGCTGGCGCTGGCCCGCGCCGCCGGCCAGTTCGCCACGAGCGGCCACATCGTCTCCGGCGGCTCGACGCTTTCGATGCAGCTTGCCCGGCTGATCGAGCCGCGCGAAAGCCGCAGCCTCGGCTCCAAGGTCAAGCAGATGCTGCGCGCCATCCAGATCGAGCGGCGATTGTCGAAACGCGAGATCCTCGAACGCTACCTGACGCTGGCGCCTTATGGCGGCAATCTGGAAGGCGTGCGCGCCGCCTCGCTCGCCTATTTCGGCAAGGAGCCGAAACGGCTCACCGTTTCCGAATCCGCCCTGCTCGTCGCTCTGCCGCAATTGCCGGAAAAGCGCCGGCCCGACCGCAATTTGAAGATCGCCCACGCCGCCCGCGACCGGGTGCTGACCCGAATGGTCTCCTCCCGCCTGCTCGGCGAGCGCGAGGCCGCACGGGCCGCCCTCGACGATGTCTCGGACCTGCGCCGCACGCTGCCGGCGCTCGCCGCGCACGCCGCCTATGCGATGTTGCCCAAGGCCGTCCCCGGCCAGCCCTTGCAGCTGACGATCCGCAAGAGCGTCCAGGAGGGGCTGGAACAGGTGGCGAGGGACGCGGCCACCAAGCTCGGCCCTCGCCTGTCGGTCGCTATGGTGCTGGCCGACTCCCGCACCGGCGACATCCTTGGCGAAGTCGGCTCGGCCAATTTCTTCGACGCCAGCCGCTCCGGCTGGATCGACATGACAAAGATCGTCCGCTCGCCCGGCTCGACGCTGAAGCCCTTCATCTACGGTCTGGCCTTCGAACAGGGCCTCGTGGCGCAGGAAACGCTGATCGACGACAGCCCCGTCGATTTCTCCGGCTACCGACCGAAGAATTTCGATATGGGCTACCAGGGCGATGTCAGCATCCGGCAAGCGCTGCAATTGTCGCTCAATGTGCCGGCGATCCGCGTGCTCGACGCGGTCGGGCCAACGCGGCTGATGGCGCGCTTCCGCCAGGCCGGCGTCAGCCCCATACTGCCGGTCAACGAAGCCCCGGGCCTGGCCATCGGTCTTGGCGGCGTCGGGGTGACATTGCGCGACCTCGTCCAGCTCTACACAGGGCTCGCCAATGGCGGCAAGACGCACACGCTGCATGATGGCACCGAGCCTGCCAATGCCGAGCGCACCAGCGCCACCATCCTCGACGGTCAGGCCAACTGGCAGATCATCGACATATTGTCGGGCGTCAAGCCGCCCGAGGGTGCCTTGCAGCGCGGCATCGCCTACAAGACCGGCACCTCCTACGGCTATCGCGACGCCTGGTCGGTAGGCTTCGACGGCCGCTATGTGCTCGGTGTCTGGGTCGGCCGCCCCGACGCCGGCGCGGTGCCCGGCCTATCCGGCTATGTCTCGGCGGCTCCCATCCTCTTCGAGGGTTTTGTCCGCTCGGGCCTCGCCACCGTCCCCTTGCCGGGCAAGCCGCCCGGCGTGTTCAGCCCCAGGCGCGAGGACCTCCCGGTGACCCTCGCCCGCTTCGGCGCCGGGCCGGACGGACTGGTGCAGGCGACAGTGACCGAACCCGCACCGACCATCATCTTCCCGCCCGACGGCGCCCGCGTCGATCTCGGCACCAATTCGGCCGACGCCTCGCCACTGGTGCTGAAGCTGCAAGGCGGCCGGGCGCCGTTCCGCTGGCTCGCCAACGGCAAGCCGCTGGTAGGCATCGATCGTCGCCGCACCGCGACCTGGCAGCCCGACGGCGCCGGCTATTCGACGCTGACCGTCATCGACGCCGCGGGGCGTGCGGCGAGTGTGAAGGTGTTTGTCGAATAGATCGCGCCAAGAAGCGATTCATGGAATTGGCTTTCCACAGGCTCAGCGGATAGCAGGATACTCACCCCATGCCTGTTCCGAGGCACCCCCCTCTGGCCTGCCGGCCATCTCCCCCGCAAGGAGGGAGATCGGATGTCCTTTCCGCTTTCGCCAACTGTCAAAGACAATACGCAACGGCAAAGCTGCCAATCTCCCCCCTTGCGGGGGAGATGCCCGGCAGGGCAGAGGGGGGTGCCTCGCGCCATCTTCTATCGTCAGCAGCCTCAGCACTGGCAGCAACAATCCTTATCGCGGCAACCACACTCCCCGCTTTGGCCGATGCCCTGCCCGCCGGCTTTGTCCGGCTCGCCGATGTCGATCCCTCGATCCGCCAGGACATACGCTACGCCGGATCGGATAATTTCCTGCATCGCAAGGTGGACGGCTATGACGCCCCGGCCTGCATCCTCACTGGGCAGGCGGCAAAGGCACTGTCCGCCGTCCAGAAAGCGATCGCCGCCAAAGGCTTGACCCTGGTGTTGTTCGATTGCTACCGCCCTGCCCGCGCCGTCGCCGACATGAATGAATGGACGCGCGAGGGCGGGCCGCCCGATCCGCAATGGTATCCGAAGGTCAGGCGCAGCGACCTGATCGCCAACGGCTATGTCGGAGAGCTGTCGACCCATTCACGAGGCTCGACCGTCGACGTCGCCATCGCCCGGACGGACCGCAGGTCCAGCCCCAACCCGGCCTGTGGCGCGGTTGATGCCGACACGCTCGATTTCGGCACCGGCTTCGACTGCTTTGATCCGATGAGCGAAACCGCCCACCGCGGCCTTGCCAGTGAAGCGGCGGCAAACCGCAAGATGCTTGTCGACGCCATGCGCGCTGGCGGCTTCAAGAACTATGCAAGGGAATGGTGGCACTTCACGCTGAAAAGCGAACCGTTCGCCAGACAGCGTTTCGACTTTCCCATCACCGCCGATTGATGCACCGGACCAAATTCCACACCTTGCCTCGGCACCGCCCCTTGCTAGATAGGCTGAGTGGCCGGGCCATGGATTCTTCCTTTGGCCGCAAGAGGAAAATATTTCTCCTAACGGCGAAATGGCGTCGAACATTTTCTCAAGAGGGGCAAAAAAGGCAACATTGAATGCATCTAATTTCTACCAATTCGGTAGATTTGGCGCGGGTTCAACGGAGGCAGAAATGACCAAACCTCATTTCAGGAAACTGCTCGGCGCACTGGTCGCCACATCTGTCCAGTTCGGCACGCTCGGTTTCGCGTTTGCCGATACCACCATTCTCAACGTGTCCTACGATCCGACACGCGAGCTCTACAAGGCCTATGACGAAGCTTTCGTCGCGCATTGGAAGGCCGAGACCGGAGAGACGGTCACCGTCCAGCAGTCGCATGGCGGATCGGGCGCCCAGGCCCGCGCCGTGATCGATGGCCTCGACGCCGATGTGGTGACGCTGGCACTTGAAGGCGACATCAATGCCATCGTCTCGAAGGCGAAGAAGATCAATCCGGACTGGCGCACCAAATTCGAAAACAATTCAGCGCCTTACACCTCGACCATCATCTTCCTCGTTCGCAAGGGCAATCCCAAAGGCATTCACGACTGGAGCGACCTCGTCAAGGACGGTGTCCAGGTGATTACGCCTAATCCTAAAACCTCCGGCGGCGCGCGCTGGAACTATCTCGCCGCCTGGGCCTACGCTAACGCCAATGACGGCGGCGACGAGGCCAAGACCAAGGAGTTCGTCGGCAAGCTCTACGCCAATGCCCCGGTGCTCGACACCGGCGCGCGCGGCTCGACCGTGACCTTCGCGCAAAAGGGCTTGGGCGATGTGCTTATCGCCTGGGAAAACGAGGCCTATCTGGCGCTCGACGAGTTCGGTGCCGACAATTTCGACATCGTCTACCCGCCGACCTCGATCCTGGCAGAACCGCCGGTGGCGGTGGTCGACGCCAATGTCGATGCCAAGGGCACGCGCAAGGTCGCCGAAGCCTATCTGAGCTGGCTCTATTCCAAAGAAGCGCAGACGATCATCGCCAAGAACCATTATCGTCCTGCCAAGCCCGATCTGGTGCCGGCCGAAGACCTCGCCAAGCTGCCGCCGATCAAGCTCGTAACCATCGACGATCCACAGTTTGGTGGCTGGAAAAAAGCACAGCCTTATCATTTCGGCGATGGTGGTATATTCGACCAGATCTACAAGCCCCAGTAAGCAGTCGATATTCAGGACGACATGACCACAGCACCCGCCCAGGCGGGGTGGCGATTCAGGCAGCCGAGCGTAATTCCGGGTTTCGGATTGACGCTCGGCTTCTCGCTTGCCTACCTCACCCTCATTATCCTCATCCCGCTATCCGGGCTGCTCTGGCGCTCGGCCGCCCTTGGCTGGCCTGAATTCTGGGCGATCGCCACCGATCGCCGCACCATCAATGCGCTGAGAATCAGCTTCGGCACCGCCTTCGTCGCAGCTGCGGTCAACGTCGTCTTCGGCACGCTGGTCGCATGGGTGCTGGTGCGCTACCGCTTCCCCGGCCGCCGCATCGTCGATGCCATGGTCGACCTGCCCTTCGCCCTGCCGACGGCTGTGGCCGGCATCGCGCTGACCACGCTCTACGCGCCGAACGGCTGGATCGGCAAATTGCTGATGCCGCTCGGCATCAAGGTAGCCTATACGCCGCTCGGTATCGTCATCGCGCTGATCTTCATTGGCCTGCCCTTCGTCGTGCGCACCGTGCAGCCGATCATGGAGGAGATCGACAAGGAAGTGGAGGAAGCCGCCGCCACGCTTGGCGCCAATCGCTTCCAGATCATCACCCGCATCCTGTTTCCGGGCCTGGCGCCGGCCATCGTCACCGGCTTCGCGCTCGCCTTCGCGCGTGGCGTCGGCGAATATGGCTCGGTCATCTTCATCGCCGGCAACTTGCCCTACAAATCAGAAATCGCACCGCTGCTGATCGTTATTCGGTTGGAGGAATACAATTATCCGGCGGCAACCGCGATCGCGGCGATCATGCTCGCTTTGTCGTTCATCATGCTTTTGGTCGTCAACCTCGCACAGTCATGGAGCCGCAAGCGCTATGGCTGACCCGGAGATCAAATCCTACGAACCGCATCATGAAAGCCAGTCGGCGGCGGTCACGGAAAGCCGCCCTGCGCGCCTGGCTCTGATGGCCGTCGCCTTCGCCTTCCTCGGCATTTTCCTGCTCTTGCCGCTGATCATCGTCTTCAACGAAGCCTTCGCCAAGGGCATCGGTGCCTACACCGAAGCGCTCGGCAGTGCCGACACCCGCTCGGCGATCCGGCTGACGCTGCTGGTGGCGGCGATCTCGGTGCCGCTCAACATCGTCTTCGGCATCTCCGCCGCCTGGGCGATCGCCAAGTTCGAGTTCAAGGGCAAGGCCTTCCTGACCACGCTGATCGACCTCCCCTTCTCGGTCTCGCCGGTCATATCGGGCCTCGTTTATGTGCTTCTGTTCGGCGCCCAAGGGCTGCTCGGCACCTGGCTGAAAGCGCATGGCATCGTCATCCTGTTTGCCGTGCCGGGCATCGTGCTGGCCACAATCTTCGTCACCTTCCCCTTCGTCGCCCGCGAGTTGATCCCACTGATGCAGGAACAAGGCAATGGCGACGAGGAGGCAGCGCTTTCGCTCGGCGCCAATGGCTGGCAGACCTTCTGGTACGTGACCTTGCCCAACGTCAAATGGGGACTGCTCTACGGCGTGCTCCTGTGCAATGCGCGTGCCATGGGCGAGTTCGGCGCGGTATCGGTGGTGTCGGGTCACATACGCGGCCTGACCAACACCATGCCGCTGCATGTCGAAATCCTCTACAACGAGTACAACGCCGTCGGTGCCTTCGCCGTCGCTTCATTGCTTGCGGGCCTGGCGCTCGTCACGCTGGTCTTGAAAACACTTCTCGAGATGCGCTACGGCGCCGAGATCGCCGCGACACGCGGGCACTGACAAAGGGACCACTATGGAAGTTCGCGTTGCCAACGTGCGCAAGGAGTTTGACCGCTTTCCGGCGCTTCACGACGTGTCGCTCGACATCAAGTCGGGCGAACTGATCGCGTTGCTGGGACCGTCCGGTTCCGGCAAGACGACGCTGCTCAGGCTGATTGCCGGGCTGGAGCGGCCGACACGGGGAAAGATATTCTTCGGCGACGAGGACGCCTCGCACAAGTCGATCCAGGAGCGCAATGTCGGCTTTGTCTTCCAGCACTATGCGCTGTTCCGGCATATGACGGTGGCGGACAATATCGGCTTCGGCCTGAAGGTCCGGCACGGACCGTCGCGCCCGCCGGCGCAGGAGATCCGCCGTCGCGCCTCCGAGCTTCTGGACCTCGTCCAGCTTTCAGGGCTCGAAAAGCGCTATCCGGCGCAGCTCTCCGGCGGCCAGAGGCAGCGCGTGGCGCTGGCGCGCGCCATGGCGATCGAGCCCAAGGTGCTGCTACTCGACGAGCCGTTCGGCGCGCTTGACGCGCAGGTGCGCCGGGAATTGCGCCGCTGGCTGCGCGAAATCCATGACGCCACCGGCCACACCACCGTCTTCGTCACCCACGACCAGGAAGAGGCGCTGGAGCTTGCCGACCGCGTCGTGGTGATGAGCCAGGGCCGCATCGAGCAGGTCGGCACCGCCGACGATATCTACGACACGCCGAACTCGCCCTTCGTCTACGGCTTCATCGGTGAATCGAGTTCGCTTCCCGTCAAGGTCGAGAATGGCGAGATCTGGCTCGCCGATCGTCCGATCGGGATTGCCGCGCCCAACGAGCCCTCGGGCGATGCGACGCTCTATTTCCGCCCGCATGATGTCGAACTGCTGGACGGCTGCAGCGGCTGCATCGCCGGCACGGTCGCCGCCAGCCGCCGCGTCGCCGGCACGCGCCGGGTCGAGCTTGAGATCGGCGGAGAGCGCCAGCGGGTCGAAATCGAACTGCCGGTCGATCACCCCGCGGCCCAAAAAAGCCGGGTAGCGTTCCGCCCCGGACGCTGGAAGCTTTTTCCGGCGGCTTGATCCTCTGGTCGAGGGCTACGCCAGCCAGTTCTCGACCTTCAGGCCTTTGATCCGGTTGAACTCGCCCGTGTTGGCGGTCACCAGCATGGCGCCCAATGCACAGGCATGAGCGGCAATAAAAAGATCGTTGTGGCCAATGGTCTGGCCTGCCGCTTCAAGCTCGGCGCGAAGTCCGCCATACTCGGCATCCACCGGCACATCGAGCGGCAAGACAGGAATCTCGGCCAGCAAGTCTTCAACCTTCTTGAGCAGCTTGGCCGATCCCTTCCTGGCGCAGCCATATCGCAATTCCGAGGCGACCACGATGCTGGTGCAAACCGCGTCATCTCCCTCGCGCGACATTGCCCTCGCGGCCTTGCCAGCCGGGTTTCGGATCATGTCGCTGATGATGTTCGTATCCAGCATGAACCGCATCTAGAAAATGTCCTCGGATTTGACTGGCGTGTCGTCGATCTCGGGGAAGTCGTCTTCAGGATCGAGCGGCGGCTCTTTCGCCCACTGGGCGAGCAACGCGGTGAGGCCAGGTTTGCGAACCGGCTCGATGACAAGACGATCGCCTTCCCGGCTGATCAGGACTTTTTCGCCGGGAAGCTCGAACTCGACAGGAATGCGCACCGCCTGGCTGCGGTTGTTGCGAAACAGCTTCGCCTCCTTGGGCGGCGTTGTTGAATGACGGTTCTGGGGCATGTTGCAGCTCTTTTGTATATGCCATTTGTATATGCCAAACAGCGCCACGGTGCAAGGCCCGGGAAAACTCGGCACAGGAGACATCGCCTTGCCATCGCACCCCGGAACGTTTCGGTCTGATGGCGGTCGGCTTAATTCATGCTTCGAGCGACACGACTATCCTTTCGTCACGCCTTTCAGCGACAGCACCAAGGTCATTGGGTTTTTCGGCGAAGCCGCAAAACCGTAGTGTTCGTAAAAGGCTTTCGCCTCATCCGATATGGCATGAACAAATATCCCGCGAATCCCGAGGATCGTCGCGGCGCGACCTGCCCGTAAAACGGCGTCTTGCAGCAGCGCGGCACCCAGCCCCTTGCCTTGCCAGCCCGCGTCGACGGCAAGACGCCCGAGCACGACCATCGGAATGGGATCAGGCATGTTGCGACGAATGGCGCCGGGTGCCTGCGCGAGATCAAGCCCGCCCGAAGAGAGGCAGTAATAACCGACAACGCGCGCGTCTTCCGCCACCACATAGGTACGCGACGCGCCGCTGACCTGGTTGGCTCGCGCCCTCAGGCGAAGCCATTGGTCGAGACTTTCCGTCCCGCTTCGAAAAAGGTCGAGATCGTGGTTTTCGGCCAGAGGCGCGGGCGCCGATAGTATCATCCCTGCCACGGCCTGGGCACGTTCATAAGGCGTGCAAAACCTTCACCGCTTGGCGTCTCATCGAGGATGTCGAGATAGTGCCGATAGCTCTCGGGATCCACCTTGATCAGTGCCTGGTCGAGCAGCGTGTCCTCGGCCGCACGATATGCAGCATCGATCATAAAGTCGGAACGGGTCTTCCCGCGTATTTTCGCAGCACGGTCGATCAATATGCGCACATCCTCTCGGATGCGCAGATTGACAGGCTTGGCGTGGGTCTCGGGTGTGGTCTTTGTCATGGCAGCGCTCCTTGTCGCTCCCGTAGCACACCTGCATACACAATGTGTATCTTTTTTCGGAACAGTCAAACGAATTGGAACGATCGGCGTCCACCGAGGCGAAGTCGTGTTTGAAAGAAAAAACTACGAACCTTCTGTCTCGAGAACAAATTTTCTAGCAGCAATGTACTGATCCTCGGACCCATGCCTCGTCGCACACCACGCACCCCGGCTATGGTCCGGCTATAAACGCATTGCATCGGAGCCTGTTTTCATGAAACGATTTTTCCTCGGGCTTGCCACCGTCGCAGGCCTGTTCCTTGCATCCTCCCAAGCCTGGTCGGCCGACAAACTGCTCAACGCGTCCTATGACGTCGGCCGCGAATTGTTTGTTCAGGTCAACAAGGCCTTCATCGCGCAGCATCCGGGCGTCACCGTCGACCAGTCGCATGCCGGCACTTCGGCGCAGGCGCGCGCCATCGCGGAGGGCCTTGGCGCCGATGTCGTTACCTTCAACCAGGTCACCGACATCGACTTCCTGGTCAAGAAGGACCTCGTGTCGGCAGACTGGCAGAAGAACTTTCCCGACAACGCCTCGCCCTTCTATTCGCTGCCGTCCTTCCTGGTACGCGCCGGCAACCCCAAGCATATCAAGGACTGGAACGATCTCGTGCGCGACGACGTGCAGGTGATCTTCCCCAATCCGAAAACCTCCGGCAATGCGCGCTACACCTATCTGGCGGCCACCGCCTACGCCAAGGAGGCCTTCAAGGGCGACGACGCCAAGGTGAAGGAGTTCATCACCAAGCTGTTCAACAACGTGCCGATTTTCGACACCGGCGGCCGCGCCGCGACCACCACCTTCGTGCAGCGCGAGATCGGTGATGTGCTGATCACCTTCGAGTCGGAGACGCGCGGCATTCGCAAGGAGTATGGCGACGGCAAGTTCGAGCAGGTCACGCCTTCGGTCAGCCTGCTGGCCGAATTCCCCGTCGCGATCGTCGACAAGGTTGCCGACGAGCACGGCACGCGCGATCTGGCCAAGACCTATCTCGACTTCCTCTACACGCCGGAGGGCCAGGACATCGCCGCCCGCAACGGCCTCAGAGCCCGCGACGCCGCTGTGGCGGCAAAATACAAGGTCGATTTCCCCGATATCCGGCTGCTGACGGTGGAAGACGTCTTCGGCGGCTGGGACAAAGTACAGAAAGAGCATTTCGCCGCTGGCGGCCTGCTCGACCAGACCTACGGCAGCCGCTGAAGGCCGCGATATCTGCGGAGTAGACGGAAAAGCCGGCGCCCTGCCGGCTTTTTTCGTTTTTGAACGCCGAAAACCTGGTTATCAGCAGAATATCCGCCTTCTCAGTGCAAAACGTTACAAAGAATCAACGCGTTTATGCCTAACGTGCAATCTGGTGGCTGTTTGCGAAACATCATCGCAGGGCGAAGACGTCATTATTTGCACACAAACAGTCGGCAGATGCGAGTGGTTGGGGCTTTTATGGGTTGATCTGGGCATGCTGACAAAAAAAGGCAAATACGGCCTCAAGGCCCTCGTGCATCTGTCTGGCCTGCCGGCCGGCCAATTGGCCTTCGTCAATGACATCGCTGTGGCCAACAATATCCCGAAGAAATTCCTCGATGCCATCCTGGGCGAGTTGCGCAATGCCGGCTTCGTCCAGAGCCGCAAAGGCAAGGAAGGCGGCTACCGCCTTGCCCGGTTGGCCTCCGAAATCAAGATCGGCCATGTCGTGCGCGTGCTTGACGGGCCGCTGGCGCCGATCCCTTGCGCCAGCCGCACGCAGTATCAGCGCTGCGAGGATTGCGACGAGGCGACCTGCCAGGTCCGCCACATGATGCTGGAGGTGCGGCAGGCTATCGCCGAGGTGCTGGACAATCGCAGCCTCGCCGCCATGCGCGATGCGGACAATGACGATTTTCCGGTCGAGCTGACGTCGCAGATCTAAACCACCGACTGCAAGCTGACCGCGCTCAGACAGACATGAGATTCTTCCATTGAAGAGGGAGTTCTCCAAATCCCGGGTTGCGAAGACCTGAAATCACAGGAGAACCCCATACAGTTTGGCCTACCCGTTCAAATTGGACGCAGCCTCGAATATATCGCGTGCGGACGTCGTACCCGCCACGTGCTCCGTACCCGCCACACCGAGGTCCATCCATCCCGCATTCACGGCCTCGTACATTTCTTCGGCAGGTCCGCTGTGGCCCTTCGGGATGCCGAATTGCTCGAGCGCTTCCGCCCACCCCGCACGCGGGATTGCAAAGGCTTTCACGTCGAGATTCAGGACTTCGCCCAATTGCTCGGCGACGTCGTCCGCGCTGACCATCGAACCAAGCTCGACGATGCGCTGCCCTGACCACATTGGCCCGGTCAAAAGCGTTGCGAATTCCGCGCCGATGTCGTTCGTCGCGACCATTGTCGATTTCCGGTTTGTCGGATTGTAGAAAGCCGGCAGCGTTCCGCCCTGGGCGACCTGCAACCCGAAAAGAAAATTCTCGAAGAATCCGCCTGCGCGCACAAAAGCAACTGGCGATGTCAGGTCGCGAAAACCTTGCTCCAGAAGGGACAAGGCCGCGATTACCCCGTGCCCGCTGGTTCTGTTCGCCCCCATAGACGAAAGCGCAACCACTCGCGGCGGCGCTGTCTTGGTGAGCGCCTCGACATAGCTTGCAATCACGCCCTTTGCTTCCTTGTAATCGGGCGAAGGCGCCCAGACAGGGGGCAGCATGACGAACGCGCCTTCGACGCCTTCGAGCGCTCGCTCGATGGCTGCCGAATCGTTCCAATCGCCGTCAACGAGCTCCACGCCCCGGTTCGCCCAGCTCAACGCCTTCTCGCGGTCGCGGACCAGCGCGCGCACCTTCTTGCCTTGCGCTAGCAAATGCCTTGCCGTCGCGCCGCCCACGTTTCCCGTGATTCCCATTACTAAGAACATGTGTTTTCTCCTGATGTTTAGGGACAGAGCTGCCCCTGTTGGTTCAATGGATGAGCGGCAGAATGGCCCGGATACGGGGATCGCGCAGATAGAGGCCGCCCCAGGTCATCGCGCCCAGAAGCAGGGAAATGATTTCCGGCGGCGACCCCAACTCACCGATGCGGAGATGGGCGAAGATGGCACCTCCCAGAAAGCCAGTCACCAGGATCGCGCCGAGGACGGCGGTGAACGGGATGGCATAGAGGATGGCGCAGGCGAGTATGATCGGACCCACGACACGGGTCAGGTCCATCGCGAACCCGGTTTCCTGCAACATGCTCGCGATCCGTGCCGGCGCGAAAAGCTGAACAGTGCCGTCTGCCATCAAAGCGATAACGACAAACGCGCTCATTATCCGGCCGACCCACAGGGCGCGATGCAAGGTCATAGTTTCAGGTGTCTGATGCAGGTTCACGGTTTCCGACACTTGTCATTCTCCATTGGGAATATCCCATGTTCCAAGCTTACTGTGCCCCCAAGACGTGATAAACACCGAGGAAATGAACCGACTGTTCTCTTTTCGGGAAACAATACCGGGGCACGAAAATGCAAAATCTCGAACCCATCCTCATTTTCATAACGGTAGCGGAAATGGGGAGCTTCACCCGCGCAGCCGACAGCCTGGGCATCCAAAAGGGGAGAGCCTCAACGGCGGTCCGGAAGCTGGAAGAAGATCTCGGTGTCAGGCTCCTGCACCGGACGACGCGCAGCGTGCGGTTGACGGAAGACGGACGCGCATTTCATGCCCGTGCCCGCGATCTGCTTGCTGAAGTCGATGATCTGCACTCGATGTTCGCCGGCGATCGCGTGGCACTTCGCGGGCGTTTGCGGGTCGACCTTCCAACCGAAGTGGCGCGCACAACGATCGTGCCGGCCTTGCCGGATTTCATGGCGGCGCACCCCGAGTTGGAGCTGGAGGTGTCGAGTACGGATCGGCAAGTCGATCTGGTTCAAGAGGGGTTCGATTGTGTATTGCGGCTTGGACCCATTCGGGACAAGACGCTGATTGCCCGCCCACTGGGCCTGTTGCGCATGGCCAACGCTGCCAGCCCCGCCTATCTGGCGCGCCATGGCGTCCCTCGGTCGCTGGAAGATCTCCAGCGTCAGGAACATAGGACAATTCACTTTTCGACGGTGCTGGGCGCGAGACCCTATGGATGGGAATATCCGGACGGCGACAGCTATGCGACGCTTCAGTTGCCAGGTGCGCTACACGTCAACAGCGCGCAGACCTACGAAGCCGCCGCCCTCGCCGGCCTTGGTGTGATTCAGGCGCCACTCTTGGGCATTGGCCGATACTTGGAGAGTGGAGCGCTTGTCGAGATCATACCCGATTTTCGTCGCCGGGCGCTCGCCGTGTCCCTTGTCGTTGCGCATCGGAGCAATCTGTCGCGCCGAGTCCGCGCATTCATGAAATGGATCGAAGATGTGCTGACGCCATATATGGAATAGCGACACGAATATCTTCGTCCGACCCTCGAAATCAACATTTCTGAAGTTGTGTCTGCCGATCGGCGGTCCGGCGTCGCGGGCGCCGGCTCAAGCACGGACATGAGTACCGGGCCGTGCTCAGCCCCGCGCTGGCGCCGGGGGCGTCTGTCACCCCGGCAACGGACACCGCCAGGGATGGCGCCAAGAACATGGCCGTGCAGGCGCACTACATCCTGCTCAAGCATGACCGCCTGCTGGAGGCGCTGAGGCTCTACCCCGAGCAGATGCTGACGTGATCCCGCCGGCAGCGGCTGACCGAGGCCCAGGACAGCACCGGCATCGGCACTGACGATGAAAGTTCATGACCGGGGTATCAGGCGGACCGCGGCAGCGACGAGCTCACCGACCGGGCGCGTCGCATCGAGCGACAAGGCCCGCTCCTCCACTGCCGGCGGCTCGAGGATGGCGAACTGGCTGTCGACCAGGCTTGCCGGCATGAAATGGCCCTTGCGGTTACCGACACGCTGCCTGGCCGTGGCAGGGTCGATCTCCAGATAGAGGAAGACGATTTCCGGGCAGAAGCCGCTCAACCGTTCGCGGTAGCTGCGCTTCAGTGCCGAGCAGGCGGCAACCACGCCCTGTCCGCCGCCCACCGACTCCGCGATGCGCTCGCCGATCGCGTTGAGCCAGCCTTCGCGCAGTTGATCGGTAAGCGGTTCGCCGCTTGCCATGCGTGCGACGTTTTCCGGCGGGTGCAGCCTGTCGCCCTCGATGAAGGTAACGCCCAGCGCGGCCGCCAGCGCAATACCGACGGCCGACTTGCCGCAGCCGGCGACGCCCATCACCACGATGGCCGGAGACACCGAGCCGGGAGCGCCCGCTGGCGCCTGTGCTGCCTTTTCGTCCACTGTCAGCGGCTTGCCGGCGCGCGGCCGTAGAGCAGCAGCATGGCGACGATGACGACACCGTAGATGATCTGCCGCCCCGCCTCCGGCATCTGCATGACGGAGAGGATGGACTGCAGCAGCGTGATGAGGATGACACCGGCGACAGTGCCGAGATAAGAGCCGCGTCCGCCCAGGATCGAGGTGCCGCCAAGCACCACCGCGGCGATCGACGGCAGCAGATAAGCGTCGCCCATCGACTGCGCCGCCTTGGAGGCATAGCCCGCCAGAAGCACGCCGCCGAAAGCCGAGAGCCCGCCGGAGACGGCGAAGGCGATCATCACCACACGCCGTGTGTCGATGCCGGAGAGATAGGCCGCGCGCTCGCGGTTGCCGATGCCGTAGACGGTGCGGCCGAAGCTGGTACGGGTCAGCACGAACACCATCGCGGCTCCGATCAGCGCCCAGATGATGACCGCGTTGGGCACGCCCGGAATGGCGAAGCCGGTCGCCAGGTAGCGCATCGCGCCCGTCGCCGAATCCTGCGGCGAGAAGCCGCCTGTGTAGACCACCATCAGCCCTTGCGCGACAGCGTTGGTGGCCAATGTGATGATCATCGAGGGGATGCGCAGATAGGCGACGCCGATGCCGTTGACGACGCCGATCAGCATGCCGCAGAAAATACCGAACGGAATGGCCAGCGCCACGCCGACCGGGCCGTACGCCGCCGCAGCGCAGGCCATCATGGCGCCGGCCGCCACCGCCCACGGCACCGACAGGTCGATCTGACCGAGCAGGATGACCAGCATCATCCCGGTGGCGATGACGCCGAGGAATGAAGCCACCTTGAGCTGCTGCAGAAGATATTCAGGCGACAGGAAGCTTCTGGAATAGAGGCTGCCCAGGAACAGCAAGAGAACGATGCAGGCAAAGGCCGTCAGCACCGCCGGATCGGCGCGGCGGATGAATCTGGGCATGCGGCCGGCAATGCCGCCAAGCGTCGTTTCGCTCACAGGAACCACTCCAGCCGGTTGCGGACCCGAAACAGGGCGAAGGCGCCGAGGCTGACGGCGACCAGCAGGATAACGCCCTGGAACAGCGGCTGCCAGAGCGGATCGAAATCGAAGACGAACAACAGGTCGCCGATGGTACGGAAGGCCAGTGCGCCGAAGATGGCGCCGATGGCGCTGCCCTTGCCGCCGAACAGCGAAACGCCGCCGAGCACCACGGCGGCGATCGAAAACAGCGTGTAGGAGTTGCCGCTGGCATAGGCCGCTTCACCCGTATAGGTGAAGAAGGTCAGGAACAGTCCGCCGATCGCCGCCAGCAGGCCGGCCAGCGTGTAGGCGGCGAACTTGCCGCGCCGGATCGGCACACCCGACATGTAGGCCGCCGTCTCCGATGAGCCCGCCGCGTAGGCGGCGCGGCCGAGCACCGAGCGGCTGAACGGCACCCAGATCACCAGCACGACGGCCAGCAGGACGACCAGGCTCGCCGGCACCACGCCAAACACACGGCCGGTCAGCGCATCGGCCAGATCCTCATTGACCGAGCCGCCCGGGAATGGCCGCAGCAAAAGGCCGATGCCGTAATAGACGGCCCCCGTGGCAATGGTGGCGACAATCGGCTGCAGCCGGCCATAGATGACGATGGCGCCGTTGATCGCGCCGCACAGCAGCCCTACCGCCAGCACGGCGATGACACCGAGCGTCGTCTGCATCGGCGTGCCGACCACCAGCCAGGAGGCGAGGCAGTTGGTGAGCAGGAAGATCATACCGACGGACAAGTCGATGCCCGCGGTGATCACCACCAGCGTCTGCGCCATGGCGACAAAGGCGAGCAGCACACCCTTGTTCGACGCCGTCTGCACGACATTGGCGGTGAAGCCCGCCGGATGGTTCGAGGTGTAGATGACGAACATGACGATGAAGATGCCGAACGCCAGCAGCGTTCCGCGCTGCTCGGCCAGCCAGTAGCGCCAATCTTTCACGCGCTTGCTCCCAGGCCCACTGGGCTCTCCTCGCCATGGATGTTGAGCGCGCTTGATATCAGCGCCCGCTCGGTGATCTCGGCACCGACCAACTCGCGCTTGACCGCCCCGTCATAGAGCACCAGCACGCGATCGCAGCAGCCGATCAGTTCGTCATAATCGGTCGAGTAGAACAGGATCGCCGCACCCGCGTCGGCCAATTTGCGCATCAGCTGGTACAACTCCTGCTTGGTGCCGACGTCGATGCCACGCGTCGGATCGTTGAGCAGGATGATGCGCGGCTGGCGCATCAGCCATTTGGCGATGACCACTTTCTGCTGGTTGCCGCCCGAAAGCGCGCCGACCGGAATGTCGAGGCCCGCCGTCTTGATCGCCAAGAGGCCGACCATGTCGTCGATCAGCCGCTGCTCGGCGGCGCGATCGATAATGCCGGCTTTCGACAGCCGGTCGAGCGCCGCGAACGACAGGTTCTCGCGCACCGTCATCGGCAGCATCAGCCCTTCGGTCTTGCGGTCCTCGGGAATGAGCGCCATGCCGATGCCGTCGTCGCGCGCAACGGATGGACTGGTGATCGAGACAGGCTTGCCGTCGATCAGGATCTGGCCGCTGAGGCCCCGCAGCACGCCGAAGAAGGCGAGCAGCAATTCACGCTGGCCCTGGCCGTCGAGGCCGCCAAGGCCGACCACCTCACCTGCCCTGACGGTCAGCGAGATATCGTGCAGCCGGTCGGCCCATGAGAGCTTGCGGGCCTCGAGCCTGGGGGCCGCGGTGGCAGGCACGGCCGCCGGCTTGGGCGGAAAGATATGGCTGTATTCGCGGCCGATCATCAGTTCGACCACCTCATTGTCGCTCTTCGAGCCGGCTGCATAGCTGGCGACATTGCGGCCGTTGCGGAACACCGTGCACTGATCCGCCAGTTCGGCGATCTCGTTCATGCGGTGCGAGATGTAAAGCAGCGCCAGCCCTTCCGAGCGCAGCCGCTTCAGCACCGCGAAGATATTCGAGACATCCGCGGCGGTCAGCGCGGAGGTCGCTTCGTCGAGGATGAGGATGCGCGGCTTGCGTGCCAAAGCCTTGGCGATCTCGACCATCTGGCGGCGCGACAATGGCAGGTCCTTGACCAGCGCCAGCGGGTGGATGTCGGCTGCGCCGGCGCGAGCAAGTGCTTCTTCGGCGATGCGGCGCTGCGCCTTGCGGTCGATCATGCCGAAGCGTTTGGGCGGATCGGAAATGACGATGTTGTCGGCCACGCTGAGCTCAGGGACCAGCGACAGTTCCTGGAAGATGCAGACGATGCCGGCCTTGTTGGCGGCCCCCGGAGAAGCGAAGGTCGCCTCGCGCCCGTCCAGCGTCATGCGGCCCTCATCGGGCGCCACGACACCTGCCATGACCTTGATCAGCGTCGATTTGCCGGCGCCGTTTTCACCGAGAATGGCGTGGATGCTGCCGGCTTCGACGACAAGCTCGGCCTTCTCCAGCGCACGTACGCCGCCATAGCGCTTGGATATGCCTTCCATACGAAAGAGCGGAGCCGCACCGTCCATCGGCCCTCCCAGGGCGATTGTGGGATTGAGACAAGCGCCGCGGCGCAAGCCGCGGCGCCAGGCGACAGCCAGCGATGATTTACTGGTTTTCCTTGGTCTGACCCATGATTTCCTGGGCGCTGAAATTGATGCCGCAGGTCGGGAAGGAATTGCCGACGAAGAAATTATCGGATTCCTTGGGGAAATAATCCGTGCCTTCCTTCAAGTTCGGGTCTTCGGCGATCGCCAGCGGCAGCTTCACCTCTTGTGGCACCACCTCGCCTTCGAGTGCGGCGATCGCGGTCTTGATGGCGACGGCGACCTGAGCCGGACCCGAGCCTGCGGACGAGCACTTCAGCCCGTCGGCCGAATGCGCGGCGCAGAACTTGCGGAAGCCATTCTCGGTCTCGCCGCCAAACGGCACGAACGGATGCTTGGCGTCGATCATCGCCTGCACGATGCCGGTGTCGCCGCCCTGCCCGGTGATGCCGTCGAACGGACCGTTGGTGGCGATCGCATCCGCGGTCACTTTCTGTGCCACGCCGTCATCCCATTTGCCGGCGACTTCGGTCACGTCCCACTTCTTGCCGGACGCATCGAAGACCCCGTGGATGCCGTTGTGACGATCGGTGTCGACCGAGGTGCCGGCGACGCCGCGCACTTCCAGGATCTTGCCGCCGTTCGGAATCTTGGCGACCAGCCACTTGGCCCACAATTCGCCAAGGCCCTTCTGATCGACATTGACGTTGATGGCGTCCTTGGTGTCGAGGATGTTGTCGAAGGCGACCAGCACGATGCCGGCTTCCTTGGCGCGCTTGATGACCGGACCGAAGGCCGTCGGGTTCTGGGCGTCGGTGACGATGGCGTCATAGCCGGAATCGATGAAATTGTTGATCGCCGAGATCTGTGCCGGCACGTCCTCGCCCGTCGAGACGACCTTGAATTCCTTGATCTTGGCTTTGACTTCAGGTTGTGCGGCGTAGGCCTTGGCCGTCTGCACCATCTGGATGCGCCAGGTATTGGCGATATAGCCATTGGCAAAGGCGATGCGGAACGGCCCTTCCTTCTTGGGATATTTGAAGAATTTGGTCTCCGCGCTCCACGGCGCGAAACAGTCCGCCTGAGCGGCGGGACCCGACACGATTTCGGGTCCGGCGGCCATGGCGGCCGAATTGAGCATGACGAATGCAGTGGCGGCAACGACGCCACCAACAAGTGACTTGATCATCGATAATCCTCCCGATTGCAGTTCAGATTGTTCGTTTCGCAACGCGAATTTTCGCGCGATGGACCGGCACCTCCCGCCTCGCCATGCGCGTCCTTGGCCGACCCGGTTCCTCCCTTGTCGCCCCCAGCGGTACGAAAACTATCATATTATCCATAATAAACAAGTATTAGTTGTCGCTTATGTATAATAAACAGGTACGCCCTGTCGTTTATGCACCTGCCTGCGGGAAATGGTAGCGCTACCAAATTGGCGTGTAAACCGGCATTTGCACAGTCGCTCCTGTGCGTTTCAACGCGCCGTGCTCTCGCGGCGCTTGAGCTCGAAACCGAGGTCGACGATCCGTTGCTCCGGTCTGTTGCCGGCGATCGCCGCAAGCGCCAGGGCAACGGCACGCCGGCCGATCTCATAACGATGGGTGCGGATGCTGGTGACCGAAGGAAACGCCACCTGCATCATGTCGAGATCGTTGAACCCGACGATGCCGATCGTCTTCGGTACCGCGATCGAGGCGCGATGGCATTCGAACAAGACGCCGAGCGCGATATCGTCATTGTTGCAGAAGACACCGTCGAGTGTCGGCACCTTGGCCAGCGCATCGCGGAACATCTCGCGGCCGAGCGACACGCTGGACAGCACCGGCGTAGTGGTGACGAGGCGCGGGTCGAACAGGCCCGCGGCCTCCATCGCCGCGCGATAGCCGGCAAGGCGCCGCTGCGAACGCGGATCCATGCGCGCGCCGATGAAGCCGATGCGGCGATAGCCCGCCTCGATCAGATGCTCGCTCGCCGCCCTGCCGCCATCCAGATGCGAGAAGCCGACCATCATGTCGACCGGATCGGGACCCGTTTCCATGACCTGCACCACAGGGCAGCCGGCACTTTCCAGCAGCTTTCGCGAAGCCGGTGTCTGATCGATGCCGGCGACGATCAACGCTGCCGGCCGTTGCGAACCGAACACCTGCAGCAGCCGCTCTTCCTCGAGGCCGGAATAGTGGGTGTTGCCAAGCTGGATGCGGAAGGGGCTGGCCGACAGGCTGTCATAGATGCCGCGCACCACCTCGGCGAAGACGTTGTTGGTAAGCGACGGCACCAGCACGCCGAACACCTCCGCGCGCGCCGAGGCCAGGGCCCGGGCATTCGGGTCCGGCACATAGCCCAGTTCGTCGACGGCGGCCTGGATCTGGCGGCGCAGCTCTTCGGACACACGCTCCGGCTCGCGCAGGGCGCGCGACACGGTGATCGCACCAACGCCGGCCTTGCGCGCGACATCCGCGATGGTAGGGCGGCCGCCGCCCCGGCGCGAGCGCGGCTTGGTCAAGGGCGCACTCCTGGCGACGGGCTTGTGCAGCCAAGCGCCTTTAGAACCATATTCAGGGTCTTTGCCACCGTCGTCATGCCAAATCGGCCTGTTGCCGCACCCATCCGCCCTCCGGCGTCGCGCAGCCTTGGGTGGTTGTCAAGCCGCGCAGCTCCCGGACCATTGGGCAGGGTGAGCTCAGGCCATCACGGCTGTGCTGCGCCGTGCCTTCCACAACAGCAGCCCGATCGCCAGTATGTTCAGCAAATTCCAGGCGATGCCGTTGAGGAACGCAGCCGCATAGGAGCCGGTCAAATCGTAGATCCAGCCCGACATCCAGCCGCCGATCGCCATGCCGAAGATCGTCGCCATCAAGACGATGCCGATACGCTGGCCAGCCTCTTTGGCCGGCATGTAGTCGCGCACGATGATCGCGTAGCAAGGCACGATACCGCCCTGCGACAGGCCGAACACCAGCGACACCACATAGAGCGAGGCAAGCCCGTCGAATGGGATGTAGAACAGCAGCGACAGGCATTGCAGCACCGAGCCGATCATCAGTGTCCACACCGCGCCGATGCGGTCGGCGAGAAAGCCCGATGCCAGCCGACTGACGACGCCGCCTGCCATCATGATCGACAGCATGTCGGCGCCATGTGCGACGCCGTAGCCAAGGTCCATGCAATAGGCGACGATATGCACTTGCGGCATCGACATCGCCACGCAGCAGCCGAGGCCGGCGACGACCAGCAGCACCTGCAACGCCGCCGGCGACAGCGGCATCGACTGCACCGGCCGGCTTCCGGGCGAATCGGCGGCAGCCGCAACTGGGGCACCGCGCCGCAGCATCAGCACCAGCGGCACCATAGTCACCAGACAGAAGATGCCGATGGCGGCATAAGTGAAGCGCCAGCCTTCCGCCTTTATCAGCGTCGGCATGATGGTCGGCCAGATCGCTCCGGCGAGGTAGTTTCCGGCGGCCGCCGCGGTCACCGCGACACCGCGCCGGCGGTTGAACCAGTGCGAGATATCGGCGATCAGCGGCCCGAAGATCACCGACGTGCCGATACCGATCAGCACTCCTTGGGCAAGCGTGAATTGCAGGATCGAGGTCGACAGCGCCGCGAGAAGCAGGCCGGCGGAAAGCGCAATCGAAGAGAGCAGCGCCGGGATCCAGTATCCCATCCGGTCGATGGCGCGGCCGACCAGCACGTTGCCGGCGGCAAAGCCGACCATGGTCGCAGTGTAAGGCATGGACGCCGCTGCGCGGTCGACGCCGAACTCGGCCTGCACCGCGGGCAGCACGACGACGACTGCCCACATGCCGACGGCGCCGATCGTCGCCAGCAGCATCGAGATGGCAAGCCGCATCCAGGCATAGGAGCTGTCGATGCCGGGGCCGGGCTGGATGCTGTCGGTTCGGGTCAAGGCGTTTCCTGTCGGCGGTCTCGGAGATCGGCTGCCGTTTGCGCCAGTATCGGCGCATTCTCGGGTCGCAGCAGCGCCACAGCTGGCAAATCCGTGGCTCCAGAGCCAGGGCGGAACCGATGCCGATGTGCGGAGTTTCCTGGCAGCCCACCCTGCAGAGGAGTCCTGCGATGACCGCCACCAGGAAAAAATGGTCGGCCGAGGTGACCGAGCACAGCGACGCGATGGATCTTGAGGATCACGTCTTCGAATCGGACGACGCCAGGAAGATCGCCGCCTCGCTCAAGCGATCCGCCGAACACAGCCACCGGCGCAAGGCCGAGCCGTTCCAGTCGGCCATGTCGATGCTGAACTTCTACATCAACCGCGCCGGCAAGAACTTGCCTGCCGCGCGCAAAAAAGTGCTTGAGGACGCCAAGGACGAACTGCGCAGCGCCTTCGGACGTGACAAGGATGATTAGCGGCGGCCGGCCTACCGGGCGCGGATGACGCCGTCTGTGTTGGCGAGCAGTTTGCGCACTGCATTGCGCGCCGCGTCGGGGCGCTGCAGGCGGATGTTCTTCTCGATTGCCTCGTGCAGCTTCTGCGCGTGGTTGAGATCGTCGATCTCCCGCGTCGTATAGGCAAAGAGGTGATCGAACGCGGATTCGATCAGTACGCCGAGCGGCACCAACAGGTCGTTGCCCGAAGCCCGCAGGATGGCAAGATGGAAGCGCGTGTCGGCGCGGGTCCGCTCCTGCAGGCTCGTCGCCTCTCCCATCTCACGGCAGGCCAGGCTGATCTCGGCCATCTGCTCGTCGGTTCTTCGCATGGCGGCAAACGCGGTCGCCTCCGGCTCGATGATGTGGCGGAATTCCTGCACGGTCTTGAGGAACACCTCGCGATCCGGCGACGTCGCGTACCAGGCAAGCACATCGCGATCGAGCAGGTTCCAGCGCTCCTTCGGCTCGACCCAACTGCCGATCTTGGGACGTGAGGCGAGCAGGCTCTTGGCCATCAGCATCTTGATCGCTTCGCGCACCGCCGAGCGGCTGACGCTGAAGGTCTCCGACCATTTCGCTTCATTGGGCAGGATGGTACCGGGCGGATAGTCGCCGCGCACGATCCTGAGGCCAATTTCGCTGGCCAGCGAGGCGTGGACGCTGGAGCCTGGAATCCGCGCGGCGTCCGCCCGGCGAACGCCGCCCGGACGGTCCCCGGAGGCCGCTTTCCCCAACGATTTTTCCTTGTTCGGCTTCGCGTCCCGCATGGGTTCCAGAAAGTCCGTATTAAGCAGGCTGTCAAGCGCGGCAAGCGGCTTGCACCGCAAAGCCGCCCGCTGTGCACAGATCAGCCTCGCTTGCTTCGCGGATCAGTCCTGCTTGACGTATCTGCGCCAGCTATGCTCCGGGCGGAAACCGAGCACGTCGCGCGCCTTGCGGTTCGACAGCAGCGTCTCGTATTCACCGAGTTCGGCCTTGACCGGCACGCCGGGGTAGAACCGCTTCAAGAGTTCGGCGGTCGGTAGGTCGGACGAGGTGTCGTCATTGGCCGCGTTGAACACCTGATAGCCGAGCCCGTCCTTCTCTATGGCGCGCAACGTGATCTGGCCAAGGTCGCGCGCGTCGACATAGCTCCAGGCGATGCGCTTGCGGAAACCCGGATCGGCGAACCATTTCGGAAACAGTGAATATTCGTGCGGCTCGATGACGTTGCCGATGCGCAGGGCATAAATGTCGGTGCCGTTGCGCTGGGTGAAGGCCCGCGCCGTCTTCTCGTTGACGACCTTGGACAAAGCATAGCTGTCCATCGGATCGACGTCATACTCCTCGTCGAGCGGGAAATATTTGGGATCGCGCGGCTCGTTGGCGAACACGAGCCCATAGGTCGTCTCGCTTGAGGCGATGATAACCTTGGGGATGCCGAGCTTCACCGCCGCCTCGATGACATTGTAGGTGCCGAGCGCGTTGATGCGGAACACCTCGTTGTCGGTGGTGATCATGATGCGCGGGATGGCGGCGAAATGCACCACCGCATCGACCGGCTGCGGGCGCAGCGACGGGTCGAATTCATGCAGGCCCATATAGCTCGACAGTGCGTTGAACACCTGCCCGCTGTCGGTGATGTCGGTGATCAGCGTGCGCACCTTGGGATTGTCGAGCGGCCTGGTGTCGATGTTGAGCACCTGGCAGCCTTGCTCCACCAGATACTGGACGACATGGCGTCCGGCCTTGCCGCTGCCGCCGGTGAACATGATCCGCTTCGTCATTTTGCTCTCCACATTCTCAGGAATTTATGTGTATTGTCAGACAATACCGCCATCCGCAACCATCCTCGCCTGCAAAACGGCAGCGCCTGACATCAATCATTGCAACAGGACTTGAAGACATGAACACGACTGCCGCGAGCGAAAAGATCGGCTTCATCGGCCTTGGTCTGATGGGGCACGGGATCGCCAAGAACATCGTCGACAAGGGCTACAGCCTGACGTTCCTCGGCCGCAAGAACCGCAAGCCGGCGGAGGATCTGCTCGGTCGAGGTGCGAAGGAAGCATCAACCTCGCGCGATGTGGCGGCGGCGTCTGATATCGTCTTCATCTGCGTCACCGGTTCGCGCGAGGTCGAAGCCATCATTCGCGGCCCGGGCGGCCTCAAGGAGGGTTTGAAGAAAGGTTCGGTCGTCGTCGATTGCTCGACCTCAGACCCAGTCTCGACCATTGCGCTTGCCGCTGAGCTCAATGCACTCGGCATCGATTTTGTCGACGCACCGCTCAGCCGCACGCCGAAGGAAGCCTGGGAAGGCACGCTCGACGCCATGGTCGGCGCACCGGACGCCCTCTTTGCCAGGGTGAAACCGGTGATCGAAACCTGGGCCGGCCGCATCGTCCATATCGGCGACACCGGCGATGGCCATCGCATGAAGCTGCTCAACAATTTCATCTCGCTTGGCTACGCAGCGATATATTCCGAGGCACTGGCACTGGCTGAGAAGGTCGGCATCTCGCCGCCGCGCTTCGACAGCGTCATTCGCAATGGCCGCATGGATTGCGGCTTCTACCAGACCTTCATGCGCTGGACGCTGGAAGGTGACCGCGACGCGCACAAATTCACCATCGCCAATGCCTTCAAGGACCTGACCTATCTGGAATCGATGGCGGGTGCGGCCGGCATTGCCAACCCGCTCGGCAACGCCACCAAGAACTCCTTCGCCGGTGCCCATGCAACCGGCCCGGCCGAGCAATTCGTACCGATGCTGGCGACGCATATCGCTGGGGTGAACGGTGTCGACCTGATGCCGATGAAGGATGGCAAGAAACAGACCATTTAACCGATTGCCCAACGCTGGCGCCGATCACCGCCGCCACCGCCCTATCCCATCGTCGGTATCTGCAAGCAGCTTGTGCACGGCGTTGCGCGCGGCGGCGGGGCGCTGCAGGCGGATGTTCTTTTCGATCGCCTCATGCAGCTTCTGCGCCTGGCGCTGATCGGCGACCTGCTGTGTCGTGAATGCGAAGAGATGGTCGAGCGCCGACTCGATCAGCACGCCGAGCGGCACCAGAAGGTCGTTGCCGGAAGCGCGCAGGATGGCCAGATGAAAGCGCGTATCGGCGCGGATACGCTCCTGCAGGCTCAAGGCCTCGCCCATGTCGCGGCAGGCCTGGCTGATTTCCGCCATTTGCTCGTCGCTGCGCCGCATGGCGGCAAAGGCCGACGCTTCCGGCTCGATGATATGACGAAACTCCTGCACGGTTCGCAGGAACGCCTCGCGGTCGGGCGCCGTCGCGTACCAGGCCAGAACGTCGCGGTCGAGCAGGTTCCAGCGCTCCTTCGGCTCGACCCAACTGCCGATCTTGGGGCGTGAGGCCAACAGGCTTTTCGCCATCAGCATCTTGATGGCTTCGCGCACCGCCGAACGGCTGACATTGAAGATCTCGGCCCATTTGGACTCGTTGGGCAGGATGGTGCCGGGCGGATAGTCGCCACGCACGATCCGCAGGCCAATCTCGCCGGCCAACGAGACATGGACGCTCGCCCCCGCAAAATGCGCGGCACCAGCCTTCCGCATGACAGCCGGACCGTGGCTCGCTTGTGCCTTGGTTCGGTCGGTTCGCTTGCTTGACTTCTCGTCCGGCATCCACGTTCCAATGCGTCGACCGTCTGTCGTCCGGACTGGTCCGAACCGTACGGGCGCCGATCTCGTTGCCGAAAAATCCAGATCACGGGCGCGGCAAAGCCGGAGCCGATTGCCCCAACTATTGCGTCCGTTCGGGAATTACCGCTTCCGTTCAGGAATGACGGGGCGCCCGCACCGGGCGCCCCGAAATCGAGAACCTACTTCTGGATGCAGGTGTCGACCGTATCCTTGGTGCACTCGTCGAGGCCGGTGAACACCGGATCGGCGACCGCCTTGCCTTCGATCAGGTCGATCATCACCGACGGTGCCTTGTAGCCCATTTCGAACGGCCGCTGGCCGACCAGAGCCGTTACAAGGCCGTCACGAGCGATCGCCACTTCGTCGCCGATCGTGTCGGCGGCGCCGATGACGAAGTCGTTGCTGGCGATCCGGTCCTTGAGCGGCCCGAACAGATCGCGGTAGGGCTGCGGCGCGCCGAACAGCGGCCAGCCGCCCATGATGCCGAAGGCGTCCAGCTTGGGGTTGGCGGCGAGGATGTCGGTCATCGCCTGCACGCCCTTGGCGCCATCGTCATTGGTGAACACCGGGCAGCCGGGAACTTCGGTCCAACCACCTTCACCCGCAAGTGCGGCAAGGCCTTCCTTGCCCGACAGTGCGTCACGCATGCCTTGCGCACGGCGCAGGATGTTGTCGGCTGCCGGGTTGCCTTCGATGGTGCAGATCGTGCCACCATTCGGCTTGCCCTTCTTGATGTACTCGCCGATCTTCTTGCCCATCAGGTAATTGTCGGTACCGAGATAGGTCTTGCGAAGACCTGCGTCTTCCTTGCTGAGATCGGCATCGACCGTCATGATCGGGATCGTCGGATTGGCGCTCTTGATCGTCTGCGCGATCAGCGGCGCGTTGGACGGCGAGATCGCCATCGCGACCGTGTCGGCCTTGCTCAGCATGTCCTGGACGATCTGCGCCTCGCCGGCCTCGTCCGAAGTCGACGCCGGACCGGTGTAGAAGCATTCATACTCCGAGCTGGCGTTTTCCTTGTTCCATTTCTCGCAGCCCTGGTGGATGGCCTCGAAGAACGGATTGTCGAGACCTTTCACGACAATGACGAGCTGTTTCTTGGCCAAAGCCGGCCCGGCACCCAACGCCATTGCGGCGACGGCGGCGAGCAAAAGTGTTTTCCTCATGTCAGTCCTCCCTTGAAACAAACGGACACGGCGTGCCCGCCATACAGATCGACCGGATGCGTGATGACCGAGGGTCGTTTCGCGAGCGCTCGTGTCGCCAGGACAGATCGATAAGCATTTCCAGATTCGGCTTCAGATCAACTCACACACAGGTGCCGCTGGATCTTGGGCCGTCAAACCTCCGCCGATTCCGGCCGGCAAACCGCCAGCGGGGATCGGCATAATCTCCTCCGACGCTTAGCTAATATCGGCTTGGCGCCAACGTCAATGCTATTTGTCCTACAAAACGGATTTTTAAAATAGTCCTGGCCCAATTCGTCCGACAATTGATTGACGTGCGCCGGCTTTTGCGTAAAAGAACGCTAACGCCGTCTTCGGGAGGAGCCGGGGAGAGCGAGGCCAAAGCAGCGTCGGCATCCACGCCGGGAACAGCGGCAGGTCGCAAATCACGGGGAGGCAAAGGCTGGTGGCGGTTCTCGAACTCACCAACATCTCAAGGCATTTCGGCGCCATCCAGGCCGTCAACGACGTTTCGCTGTCGATCGAGCCCGGACAGGTGGTCGGCCTCATGGGCGACAACGGCGCCGGCAAGTCGACGCTGGTCAAGATGATCGCAGGCAATTTCCGTCCGAGCCATGGCACAATGCACATGGACGGCAAGGAATTGATCCTGCACAAGCCGGCGGAAGCCCGCCAGCACGGCATCGAGATCGTCCACCAGGACCTTGCGCTCTGCAACAATCTGACCGCCGCCGCCAATGTCTATCTCGGCCGCGAGTTGCGGCGCGGCGTCGGGCCGTTCCGCATCCTTGACTATGCCTCGATGTACAAGCGCGCCGGCCAGCTCTTCGCCGAATTGAAGTCCGAAACCCGTCCGCGCGACCTCGTCAAGCAGATGTCGGGTGGCCAGCGCCAAGCGGTGGCGATCGCCCGCACCATGCTGTCGCAGGCCAAGATCGTGCTGATGGACGAACCGACGGCCGCTATCTCGGTGCGCCAGGTCGCCGAAGTGCTGAACCTGATCCGCCATTTGCGCGATCAAGGCATTGCCGTCGTGCTGATCAGCCACCGAATGCCTGACGTCTTCACCGTCGCCGACCGCGTCATAGTCATGCGGCGCGGCCGCAAGGTCGCCGACAAGACGATTGCGTCGAGCTCGCCCGAGGAAGTCACCGGGCTGATCACCGGCGCTATCGAACAGGTTTGATTTCAGCGAATTTCACCACGCACAGCAGATGAAGGTCGACGATGGCACTGACAATTGACCAGCCGATCGAACACAAGCAGCAATCCCTGCCGGCAAGAGTGTTTGCCAGCCAGACCTTCTGGGTGGTGATCGCCGTTATCCTCGCCTGCGTGTTCCTGTCGTTTGCCACCGACGCGTTTGCCACGTCGAAGAACCTCTACAACATCACCCGCAACATCACCTTCGTCGCCATTATCGCGCTCGGCATGACCTTCGTCATCATCACCGGCGGCATCGACCTCTCGGTCGGCTCGGTGCTGTGCCTGTCGTCGATGATTTTGGCCGTCACGATGCATGCCGGCTACTCAATCGAGGTCGGCATCCTGGCCTCGATCGCCACCGCGCTCGCCATTGGCGCCTTCAACGGCGTGCTGATCGCCTATCTCGGCTTTCCACCCTTTGTGGTGACGCTCGGCATGCTGTCGATCGCCCGCAGCCTCGCCATGGTCGCCTCCAACAACACGGTCGTCTTCCAGTTCGGGCCGGACCACGCCAAGCTTCTGTCATTGGGCGGCGGCGCCTGGGTGTTCGGCATCGCCAATCCGGTGCTTTACATGATCCTTCTGGCGCTGATCACCGGCTTTATCCTGCGCTGGACGAAGTTCGGCCGCCACATCTTTGCCATTGGCGGCAACGAGCACGCGGCAACGCTGACCGGCGTTCCGGTGCGCCAGATCAAGGTTGCCGTCTACATGATCTCGGCGCTGTCGGCCGGCATTGCCGGCATCATCCAGACCGGCTGGCTGGGTGCCGTCACCACCAATCTCGGCACCGGCATGGAACTGCAGGTAATCGCCGCAACCGTCATCGGCGGCGCCAATCTGGCTGGCGGCGTCGGCACCGCCTTTGGCGCCATCGTCGGTGCGGCCCTGATCGAGGTGATCCGCAACAGTCTCGGTCTGCTCGGCATCAATGCCTTCTGGCAAGGTGTGTTCATCGGCGGCGCCATCCTGCTGGCGGTGCTGTTCGACCGCATCCGCAATTTCCGCCGCAGCGACTAGAACCATGATCCCGAAAAGTGGAAACCGGTTTTCGGGCAAGATCATGGTCAAACAAAAGACGGTTTGATGGCCAACTCCCTGTTCAGCCTCAAGGGGCGGGTGGCGCTGGTGACTGGCTCCGGTCAAGGCATCGGCTTTGCGCTGGCTCGGGGCCTCGCCGGACACGGTGCAAGCATAGTGCTGAACGGTCGCGACACCGCCAGGATCGACAGCGCCGTCGAAAAGCTGCGCGATGTCGGCTTCAAGGCGCACGCCTCGGTATTCGACGTCACCGATTTTCAGGCGGTCAACGCGGACATTGCCCGCATCGAGGCCGAGATCGGCGCCATCGACATCCTCATCAACAATGCCGGCATACAATTCCGCGCCCCGCTCGAGGACTTTCCCGAGGAGCAATGGGAGCGCCTGTTCAAGACCAATGTATCGGGCGCCTTCCATGTCGGCAAGGCGGTCGCCCGCCACATGATCCCCCGCGGCAAGGGCAAGATCATCAACATCGGCTCGGTGCAGAGCGAGCTGGCAAGGCCGAACATCGCGCCATACACCGCGACCAAAGGCGCGATCCGCAACCTGACAAGGGGCATGTGCGCCGACTGGGCCAAACACGGCCTGCAGATCAATGCGATCGCACCCGGCTATTTCCGCACCGAGATGAACCAGGCGCTGGTCGACAATCCGGAATTTTCCGCCTGGCTGGAAAAGCGTACGCCGGCCGGGCGCTGGGGCAATGTCGACGAGTTGATCGGCGCCGCCGTGTTCCTTGCCTCCGACGCATCGTCTTTCGTCAACGGCCATACGCTGTATGTCGATGGCGGCATGACGGCTTCGGTTTGAAGGGCGTTCTTCCCTTGTGGGAGAAGAAGAAACCTATCGCTCAGTCTGAAAATCCGGCCGAATCGGCCGTCATTGGCCCTCGCCGCCGCCGCGCGTCTTGACGCCGCCCCGAACTCCGCCGCACAATCCCTGTTGCAGGCGAAGGGAGGCCAGTCGTCTGCGGGAGGATATACCCATGACGGAAGCGATCAGGCTCTACTGGGGCCGGTTCGGACATGTTTCTATCCTGAATGTCGCAAGCGACTTCGTCACTCATGCCCATGTCGAGGCCCATCTGATCATCTGGCTGGAAGGTACGGCCGGCGAAATGACCATCGGCCGCGAGACCGTCCGGCTTGGACCTGGAACGGCCGCCGGCATCAACTCCTTCCAGCCGCACAGCCATGTTCTGTCGCAAAACGGGACGCCCGGTCTGTTTCTCGCCTTCTACATCGATCCCGACTGGGCGCGGCGCCGCCGCGACCTGCCTTCGTCTGCGCCGCTGTTCTCACAAGCCGCGATCACGCTGGAACCGTGGCTGCATCAGGCCGCCGCCAATCTGCTCGACCACCTCAGCGACAATGAGAGCGTCGACGATATCGCCAATTACGAGATCGAGCGTTTCATCGATAGCGTGCTCGACGCCGCCGACGCCTCGGCGCCGCAGGAGGCCCGTGTCCGCATCAACACCATGCAGGATTTCCGTGTCCGCAAGGCAATCCAGCTGATGAAGGCCAATGTCTGCGAGCGCATCTGCTTCGACGACGTGGCGCGCAGCGTCGGCCTGTCGCGACCGCATTTCTTCGCTTTGTTCAAGGAACAGACCAATCTGACGCCCAATGTCTACTGGAATACGCTGCGCATGGAGGAAGCGGTGCGGCAGCTGCAATGGTCGCGGGAGCCGCTGATCTCGGTCGCCTGCAATCTCGGCTTCACCACGCAGGGCAATTTCTCACGCTTCTTCCGCGACCATGTCGGCGTGCCGCCGACGCTCTACCGCGAGGCCGCGCGGGCGATTGCCTGAACCTGTCCTCGTTTAGTCAAGGTCGACTGTTTTTCAGACTCCTTGATACACGCTCAAGACGCATTGATAAGCGCCGCTGAAATGGCCGCCCTACCCTTGCACCGGATCGCTTTTGCAAGGGAACATTTGAATGGCCAAAGTCACCATATCCAGCGTCATCGACGCACCGGTCGAAAAGGTCTGGGCGCGCATACGCGACTTCAACGGACTGCCGGGCTGGCATCCGCGCATGGTGGAAAGCCACATTGAAGACGGCCAGGACGCCACCACGATTGGCTGCGTGCGCAATTTCCAGCTCGCCAGCGGCGCCCGCCTGCGCGAAAAGCTGCTCGACTTTTCCGATCAGAATTTCCTGGTCAGCTACTCCATCCTGGAGACGCCGCAGCCGCTGACCAATCACAAGGCGACCCTGCAGTTGCGGCGTGTGACCGATGGCGACCGCACCTACGCCGAATGGACCGCCAGCTTCGACGCCGCGCCCGAGGAGGCAGACAAGCTGGCCGAGGGCATGGGCGCCAATGTCTTTCAGGGCGGCTTCAACGCCCTGAAAAGCCATTTCGCCGGCCAGAGCTGACAGGAGCCAAACCATGGCGCTGGCACTGCAGACTTTTGCAACGGTGAAGGACGCGAACGCGGCACTGAAAGCCCAGGGCACACGCTATCTCGGCGGCGGCACGCTGGTCGTCCGCGCGGCCAATGAAGGCGATGTTTCGGTTTCTGGCCTCATCAGGTCGACCGAGCCGTCCCTGTCGACCATCGCCGTGGCCGGCGGCAAAGTCCGCATCGGCGCCTCGGTGACAATGGCGGCGATCGCCGGCCATCCGGAGCTCGGCACGCTCGCCAAGGCCGCCCGCGCCGTCGGTGGCCCGGCCATCCGCAACATGGCGACCGTCGGCGGCAATCTTTTTGCCCCGGCCCCCTATGGCGATTTCGCTGTTGCCCTGCTGGCACTCGATGCCACGGTCGGCACCGATGGCGGCGAAACGCCGATCGAGACTTTTCTGGCCAATCGGGACGGCAGCCGTGCCGTCGTCACTTCCGTGAGCTTCACGCTTCCGAAGGCCGACAGTTTCCGCTTCCTGAAAGTGTCGAGGGTCAAGCCCAAGGGCGTCTCGGTGCTCAGCATAGCCGGTGCTCTGGAACTGTCGTCGGATGGCACCGTGACCTCGGCGCGGATCGCGCTCGGCTGCATGGCGGATCGGCCAATGCGCGCCAGGGCGGCGGAAAAAGCGCTGATCGGCCGAAAGCTGACCGCTGACGGCATCGCGCCGGCCTTGGCCGCGGCCGGTGATGGCACCTCGCCCATCACCGACCCGATCGCCAGCGCCTGGTATCGCGCCGAAGTCTTGCCGGTTCATCTCGGCCGGTTGCTGCTCGCATAATATTTCGTTCGGGGGCGCGCGTCTGTCCGCCGGTTCGGGCAGGCGCGCTGGGAGGAAAACATGGCAAAGGTTCCGGTTCAATTCACGCTCAACGGCTCGGAAAAGGCCGAATTCATCGACAGCGGCACGACGCTGCTTCAGGCCCTGCGCGACAAGATCGGCGACACCTCACCGAAAGGCGGCTGCCATCAAGGCACCTGCGGCGCCTGTTCGGTCATCATCGACGGCGAACTCAGGCTCTCCTGCCTGACGCTTGCCGAGACCTGCGATGGCGCCGTCATCAGCACGACTTCAGGGCTTTCGGAAAGCGGCGTGCTGCACCCGCTGCAGCGCGCCTTCCTCGACACGTTCGCCACGCAATGCGGCTTCTGCACCCCGGGCATGATCATGGCGGCCAAGGTGTTGCTCGACCATACGCCCAACCCCAGCCGCGACGAGGTGGTCGAGGCGCTGTCGGGCAACATCTGCCGCTGCACCGGCTACGAGCCGATCATCCAGGCGGTGCTGACCGCCGCCCGCGCCAATTCGCAGAACGCGGCCTGAGGGGTCCAAAGCAATGGAACTGCGCAAGAACTACTTCGCCGATGTCCGCAAGGACGATCTGAACGAGATCGGCCAGCCCCGGCCGCGCTCGGATTCACCCGGCCATGTCACCGGCAAGACCGCCTTTTTCGCCGACCGCAATTTCCCTGGCATGCTGCACCTGAAGATGGTGCGCAGCCCGCATCACCATGCCCGCATCCGCTCGATCGACACCTCGGAAGCGGAAAAGCATCCGGGCGTGGTGAAGATTCTGACCGCCAAGGACGTGCCGCACAATGTCTACACCATCCTGATCCTGATCCAGGTCGGGCCGGAGGACGAGACGGTGCTTGCCGACGGCAAGGTGCGCTGGAAGGGCGAGGCCGTGGTGGCCGTGCTGGCCGAAACCGAGCGTGCCGCGCAAGAGGCCGCAGCCAAGGTCAAGGTCGACTATGAGGTGCTGCCGGCCGTCTTCGACATGGAAGAGGCGCTGAAGCCCGGCGCACCCCTGGTCAACGAATATCACGGCCAGAATTATTACCTCTATGACAGCGGCGAGTGCCGCAAGGTGCGCTTCGGCGATGTCGAGGCGGGCTTCGCCGGCGCCGACCACATCCTGGAGGAGAGCTACCAGTCCTCGCCGATCGAGCACGCGCCGACCGAGACCACCGGCTGCGTGGTGGCACCCGAGGGCAATGACCGCTTCACCTGCTACACCAACACGCAGGCGATGTTCTTCACGCTCGACAACACCTCGATCATCCTGCAGATGCCGGGCAGCAAACTGCATTTCGTCGGCGGCACCGTCGGCGGCGGTTTTGGCGGCAAGGTCGACGTCATCGTCGAGCCGATCGCCATCCTCGGCGCAAAATTAACAGGACGACCAGTCTGTTTTATCTACAGCCGCGAGGAGGAGATGCAGATCTCGTCGCCACGCGCCGCTGAAAAGGTCGTCATCAAGGACGGCGTCATGAAAGATGGCCGCATCGTCGCGCGCAAGGTCACCGGCTACACGGATGCCGGCGCCTATTCGCGCCACTCGCCCTATGGCGCGCAGAAGGGTGCGGGGCACTATCCCGGCCCCTACACCATCCCGAACGTCTGGATCGACACCTACTGCGTCTACACCAACCGCACGCCCTCATCCGCCATGCGCGGCTTCGGCGTCACCATCGGCGATTTCGCGCTGGAGGTGCAGATGGACAAGCTGGCACGGCTGATCGGCATGGATCCGCTCGAATTCCGCTTCATCAACGCCTATCGCGACGGCGACATGAAGGCGCATCGCCAGCCGACCGAGGGCGCCGCGCTGATCGAGTGCATGCAGGAAGCATCGCGCGCCGCCAACTGGCCGGTGGCGGAGAAATACATGGCCATGTCGTCCTACGTGAAGGGAGCTTGAGATGGCGATCAGGCGTGGACGCGGCGTTGCCGCGATCAACTATCCCACCGGCATGAACCTCGGCGGCGACCCGACGCAGGCGCTGGTGCACTCGACGCCGACCGGCAATTTCATGGTGACGCTGTCATCCGTCGATCTCGGTCAGGGCATGAAGCAGATCATGGCGCAGATCTGCGCCGAGACGATCGGCGTGCCGACCGACCGTGTCGTCGTCGACACCGCCGACACCGACACCGGCCCGCACTGCATGGGCACATTCGCCTCGCGCGGCACCCACCGCGCCGGCAACGCCGTCATCCAGGCGGCAAGGGAAGCGCGCCAGGTGATGCTGGAAGTGGCCGCCGAGGAGTTGGAGGTCAACGCCTCCGACCTCGAGACCGATGGACAGGGCAACATCCTGGTCAAAGGCGCACCGCAAAAGTCGATCTCGATCTTCGATGTCGCGCTGTCGGCGCATTTCAAGCGTGGCCGCTCGATCTCCGGCCGCGGCATGTTCCTGATCCCGCGCTCCTATCCCGAGAAGGAAACCGGCGCGATGAAGCCGTCGACCTGTTATGCCCATGCCTGCACGGTGGCCGAGGTCGAGGTCGACGACGAGACCGGCGAGGTTACCGTGCTGACGGTGAAGAACGTCTTCGAGATCGGCCGCGCGCTGAACCCAAAGATGGTCGAACAGCAGCTGGTTGGCGGCTCCTGGATGGGCATCAGCCATGCGCTCTATGAGACAACCGAGCCCTATTATCCCAACCGCGACCATGGCGGCACCGACTTCAACCAGTATCTGATGCCCGGCCCCGGCGATCTCGCCGAGACCGAGATCATCGTTCTGGAGCGGCCTTCGGCGGACGGACCATACGGCGCCAAGGGGCCGGGCGAAATGTGCGCCAACCCGCAGATCCCGGCCGTCGCCAATGCCGTCTTCGACGCCGTCGGCGTGCGCATCGACACTCTGCCGATCACGCCGGAGCGCATCCTGCGCGCGCTGAAGGCGCAAACGGCGAATTGAGGGCTGGAATGACAGGGACAAGCGCCGAGACTGTCGCGACCTCGCCGGAGGCGGTGGCGCAGCACCTGGCCGCCTCGCGCTACCTTGCCGACGAGAGCCTTTCGACCGCGATCTTCCTGGCAATCCGGCTGGGCAAGCCGCTGCTGCTCGAAGGCGCGCCGGGCGTAGGCAAGACGGAGGCGGCGAAGGCGATCGCCGCGCTGCTCGGCCGTGATCTGGTGCGGCTGCAATGCTATGAAGGCATCGATGCCGCGCATGCGCTCTACGAATGGAACTACCAGCGCCAACTGCTCGCCATCCGCCATGCCGGCGAGCATGAGATCGACATCTACGACGACCGTTTCCTGATCGCCCGGCCGCTGCTGCAGGTGCTGAAGGCGCCCGAGCAGCGCGTGCTGCTGGTCGACGAGATCGACCGCTCGGACCACGAATTCGAAGCGCTGCTTTTGGAATTCCTCTCCGACTTCCAGATCAGCATTCCCGAGCGCGGCACCATCCGCGCCACGGCACAGCCGATCGTCATCCTGACCTCGAACCGCACCCGGGAACTGGCCGAAGCACTGCGCCGCCGCTGCGTATACCACTGGATCGGCTATCCCGACGCCGAGCGCGAGGCCGCCATCATCATGCTGCGCGCCGGCGATGTAGCGCAAGCCACCGCACGCGCGGTGGCGGCGGCCGTGCAGACCATTCGCGCCCGCCCGCTCGCCAAGCCGCCCGGCATTGCCGAGGCGGTCGAATGGGCCAACGCCGCGACCATCCTGGAAAAAGGCGGCAGCCCGTGGCCGGAAGCCTTCCGCCGCGCCATCGGCGTGCTGATCAAGGACGAGGAGGATCTCTCCTACATCGAGCCCGAGCTTGGCCGGATTGTCGAGGAGGCGCTGGCGTGAGCCGAGACCTCAACGGCACGTTCTCCCCGTTCATTCCGCAACGCTGGCGGGACAGCACCCCCCTCTGTCCTGCCGGACATCTCCCCCTCAAGGGGGGAGATTGGCTGTCATTCCGGCTTTCGACAATCTCCAGCGTCGCAGAACGGAGCGAAGCATCGAAGCTGCTGATCTCCCCCCTTGCGGGGGAGATGTCCGGCAGGACAGAGGGGGGCGCCACGCAATGATGCGGGAAACAAGCTTACCCCGCGCGGCAGCGCCCTTGCTCAGCTTCGCCCGGTTGCTGCGCCGCTACGGCTTCGCCATAGCGCCCGAGCAGGTCTCCAGCTTCATGCAGGCCGTGACATTGCTCGGGCCGCGCTCGATGGCAGACATCCGCGAGGCGGCGCTCGCGACGCTGGCGCCGCCGCCCGACCGCCACGACGAATTCGAAGCGCATTTCCAGAGCCACTTTTATGGCAACACATCCGCCGTGGTGGAAGGCGACGCCGACGAGGAAACCCGCATCAAGGATGATGGCGGCGCCGACGACGAACGGATCGAAGCCGAACAAACCCAAGAGGGCGGCGAGCTGTCCTCGGCACTGGAGCAGTTGAGCAGCCGCGACTTCCAGCGTGACGATGACCGCCTTGCCGCTTTCCGCCGCAAACTCGCTTCAGCCTTGCCCGCCCGCCGCTCCTTCCGCACCGTACGCACGCATTCGCGCGGCAAGCTCGATCTGCGCCGGTCGCTGCGGGAAATCGTCAGCGCCGATGGCGACGTGCCCTCGCCGCTGCTGCGCCGCCGCCAGACCGTCCCCCGAAAGCTGCTGCTGCTGATCGACGTGTCCGGCTCGATGAAGCTGCACACGTCGGATTACCTCAAGCTGGCGCATGCCGCCGTGCAAGGCGCGGACCGCGCCGAGATCTTCACCTTCGGCACGCGGCTGACCCGCATCACCACGGCATTGCGCATCCGCGACCGCGATCAGGCATTGGCGCGCGCGGCCGCGCAGGTTGACGATTGGGACGGCGGCACCCGCATGGGGCCGACGCTGCTCGCCTTCCTCTCGGTGCCGCGCTTCTCGTCGTTTGCACGCGGTGCCACGGTCGTGATCCTGTCCGACGCGCTGGAGCGCGGCGATCATGGCGAGTTGGAGACAGCCATGCGACGGCTGAGCGCCCGCGCTTTCCGACTGTCGCTGGCCACACCCTTGGCCGGCGATCCGCGCTTCCGGCCGGCAACGGCGGCACTGCGCGCCATCCTGCCGGTGCTGGACGACCTCGTCGACGGCTCGTCGGTGAAAAGCCTCACCGATTTCATCCTGTCGCTCGCCCGCCCTGCTCCGGCGGCGGCGACAATCTGGAAGAGGGTTTCGTGATGCAGAAAGCCATCGACGCGCATTTCCACATCTGGCGCCAAAAGGACCAGCCCTGGCTGGTCGGGCCGATGGTGCCGCGCATTTTTGGTCCCTACGAGCCGATCCGCCGCGACTATCCGATCGAGGAGTTTCTCGAAGACCAGAAGGGGTCGGGCGTCGAGAAGGCCGTCTATGTCCAGACCAACTGGGCCAAGGAGGATTTCGAGAAGGAAGTCGCCTTCCTGCAGAAGACATCCGACGAAACCGGCTGGCCGCATGCCATCGTCGGCTACACCGACATGACCGTCGACGATATCAGGCCCCAGATCGATCGGCTGATGAAATACAAGCTGCTGCGCGGCGTGCGCATGCAACTGCACTGGCACGAAACGCCGGCCTTCCGTTTCGCCGCCTCGGCCGATCAGGTCATCGACCGCAAGGTGCGAGCGAATGTAGCGCGCCTGAAGGACTATGACCTGTCCTTCGACCTGCAGCTTTTCCCCGCCCAGATGAAGGACGGGCTGACGCTTGTCGGCGAAAACCCGCAGACCAATTTCATCCTCACCCATGCCGGCATGCTGACCGGCATGGAACCGGAAACCACCGAAGCCTGGAAAGAAGGCCTGCGCACGCTGTCGGCGGCGCCCAATCTCTACGCCAAGCTCTCCGGCCTCGGCACCTTCGTCCACCGCAACGACCCGGCGCTGATCGCCTACATCGTCGACAACACGATCGAGATCCTGGGTGCCGACCATTTGATGTTCGGCTCGAACTTCCCGATCGAGAAGCTATGGACCAGCCACGCGGAGCTGATCAAGGCGCACCGCAATGCGGTGGCCAACCATGGCGCGGCGGCAGAGGCGGACATCTTCTGGAACACGGCGGAGAAGGTCTACCGGCCGGTGTGACGCTTCACTTCACCTCGAACTGTGGATCAACCGGGATCTGCAACGCGGTCACCAGATGGTTGGTCTGCCCAGCCAATCCGATGATCGACACAAGCTCGCCATGCTGCGCATCGGTCATGCCTTTGGCGCGGGCCGCCGCCGTGTGCGAGTGGACGCAGTAAGAGCAGCCATTGGCGGTCGAGACAGCGATGTAGATCATCTCCTTGGTCAGCGGATCGATGGCGCTGTCGGCCACCATCACCACCTTCAACTGTTCCCAGATCCGCTTCAGCGAAGGAGGATCATTGGCCAGACCGCGCCAGAAATTGTTGACGAAATCGGATTTGCGCGTCGCGCGGATGTCATCGAAGACGGCCTTCACGGCCGGGATCTTTTCGACCTCGGCGTCGCTCAGAAGTCTTGTGGTGGCCATGGTATTTCCTTTCCTTTCGATCGATGAACTGGCTCGTTGAATCAAGTTTCGAGCAAAGGCGGCCAACCAGCTTCTTTGACTCAGTTTTTGCCCGCAATAGCGTTGAAGATTAGCCGAGGCACCTAAACTTCGTCATCCTAGGGCGAAGCAGGCGCGAAGCGCCGTCGCGGAGAACCTGGGATCCATTCCGTGACCTTAGCCGAAGAGTGCTGCGGAGCGGAATCCTGCACCGCAGCAGCGCTACGGAGTCCCGGCATGGATCCCTTGGGCTGCGGAGCAGCTCCTCGGGTCTGCGCCGCGTCGCTGCGCTCCTTGCTTCGCCCGTGGATGACGAAGGGATCCCGGCCAATTATCAACGTAGGCACCAGCCAAAAACCTAATGCACGGCCGCATACATGATCTTCTCCTCCGTAGCCTCCGCCGGCGAAAACTCCTCGACGATACGCCCTTGCCGGCAAACCAAAATCCGGTCCGACAAATTCATGATCTCCGGCAGGTAGGACGAGATGACGACGACGGCCAGGCCCTCGTCGGCCAGCCGGTTGATGATCTGGTGGATCTCGGCGATCGCGCCGACATCGACGCCGCGCGTCGGCTCGTCGAAGATGACGATGCGCGGCTGCTGCACCAGCCCCTTGCCGATCACCACCTTCTGCTGGTTGCCGCCTGACAGTTCCACCACACGCGCATTGTCGTTGATCGCCTTAATGTTCAGCGTCTTCGTCCATTCCGCCGACAGCACGCGCATCTCTTGCGCGTTGATCACCCAGGCCTTTTCGCGGCCTGCCGCCAAAAGCCCGCCGAACAGGTTCTCGGAAATGCCCATCGTCTCGAAAATACCCTCGCTCTTGCGGTCCTCGGTGACATAGACGATGCCGTCGGCCACCGCTTCGCTCGGCACGAGATAGCGCACTGGCTTGTCGTCCAGCTCGATGGCGCCGCCGCGCAGAAAATCGCGCTTGTAGATGCCGGAGACGATCTTGAAGGTCTCGGTGCGGCCCGAGCCGATCAGCCCGAACACGCCGGTGATCTGGCCCTCGAAGATCGAGAAGGACGTGTTGCGCACGACATTGCTCATCGAAATGTCCTGCACCGACAGCACTTTCTTGCCGGCCTTGCGCAGTTTTGCTTCGTCGCGCTGGCGGTAGATCTCCCCCGATAAAGTGCGCCCGACCATGGCGGAAACGATCCTGTCGCGGTCGAAGGCGGACGTGTCGTCGGTGATGACCAGCTCGCCGTCGCGCAGAATGGTGATGCGGTCGGCAATATCGAGCGCCTCTTCCAGCGCGTGGCTGATGAAGACGATCGACACGCCGCTCGCCTTCAGCCGCCGGATCAACGCGAAGAAGTGCCGCTTTTCTTCTGGCGTCAGCGTCGCCGTCGGCTCGTCGAAGATGATGATCTCGGCATTGTGGTGCACCGCGCGCGCGATCTCGACCATCTGCCGCTTGGCAGCACCCAGCGTCGCCACCATCGCGTTCGGGTCGACTGGAAAATTCAGCGATTGCAGGAACTGCTGCGCGGAGATGTAGGTGCCGCGCAGCCGGTTGAGGAACTTTTCGGTGCCGAGATAGAGGTTCTGCGCGACCGTCATCGATGGGACCAGGCTGGTCTCCTGGAACACCATTGCGATGCCGGCCTCGAGGGCCGCATGCGGCGAAGCGTAGGCGATCTCCCGGCCCTTGTGGAACATCTTGCCTGAGGTGGCATCGACCACGCCGGCGATGATCTTGGTCAGCGTCGATTTTCCCGCGCCATTTTCGCCGAGCAGCGCATGGATCTCACCCTTGCGCAGGTCGAAGCTGACATTCTTCACCGCGGGCACGCCGCGGTAGTTCTTGGTGACATTCTCCAGACGGACGATCGGTTCCATCAGAAACCTCCCGTGGCGACGGAAAGGATGCAGTCGCCCCCTTTGGAGGCGACGAACAGAAGGCCGTCTTTTTCCGCAACACTGCAGATGCCGTGGCGCGTGCCGTTGGCGCGGCTGTGCAGGCTGAATTGCGGCTGCATCTTCTGGTCGAGCCTGACCACCAGCCCGTAGGAGCGGCTCGGCGACCATGGCTTGTGGATGCCCATGGTGCGGATGCCGCCGCATTGCAGCGGCTCGAGGAAGCTGCGGCTGGAGGCCAGCGCCGGCGCGATCCAGTAGGCGGGCGGCACCTGGCTCAGCATGTCCTGACGGTAATGCGTTTCCTGCAGCACGAATTCGATCAGCCGGTTGCGCGGCGCAAACAAGGTCAGCCAGGCGCCACCATCGGCGGACGGCGATAGCCGCGCGGGATAGCCGGGCAGATGCGTCAGCGCCGTGGCGCGATTGCCGTCTGCGCTGAAGCGCACCAACTGATGGCGCCAGCTCTCGCTGACCAGCACATCCCTGCCGACGGGGTGCAGGCCATAGGGAAAGGCAATGTCGCCGGCGAGTTTGCGGAAATCACCGCCCGCGGCGTCTCGCTTCCAAAGCGAACCGGACGCGCCCTTCTTCATCAGATCGGCGGCCCATTGCGACCGCGCATGCTCGGCCGAGCCGTTGGCCAGCCACAGCGTGCCGTCATCCGCATAGGCAAGTGCGGTGATGCAGCTGAGGTCAGCCGGCAGCGAAACCTCCTCGCCTGATACCAGCAGCTTGCCGCTCTCCAGCCCGACCGTCAGTTCGCCGGATCGCGACAGCGCCAGCGCCGTGACCGGAGACGGAAAGGTTTCGACAACCCTGGGCTCGGTTCCGGCAGCAATCGAATAGATTGCGTTGCCGCTGGAGGCCAGCAGCCTGCCATCGGCAACCAGCAGATTGTCCGGCTCGGTCAGCTCAGTAAAAGCCAGCGCGTCATCCAGCAATGTGTTGGGTCGGAAAGCGCCATCGAGCGGCGGGATGGTCACCGCCTTGCCGCGAAACAGGTCCAGCACAGGATCGAGGATCATGGCTTTGCTCCCCAATAGGAAGCGGGGCTGGTCCAGTTCGGGTCTGCGCCTGAAATCTTGTAGCGGCCGATGCGGTTGTTGAGGATGCCGCCGACGAACAGATATCCCTTGTGCTCGCGCATCGAGGTGACCATCGGGTGCGCGCCACCCGTGAGATCGCCCATCGCCTCGACGATGCCGCCCTTTTCGTTGAATTTCACCACGCCGCCGGTGTTGATGTTGGGGAACAGCCATTCATCCTGCGGCAGCCGGCGCGTCATGCGCTTGCGCATATCGGGGTGCCGCAACGACAGGTCGAAGCTCGGCGTGCGCATGCCCAGCCACGCCATCCAGTAATTGCCGTCGGAGGCGCGGTTGATGTTGTCGGGATAGCCCGGCATGTCGCGGATAACGCATTCGGCGGTGCCGGCCTTCGGCCCTTCCAGCCAGTAGCGATGCACGCGGCAGGCCCAGCTTTCGGCGAAGAACAGCGACTTGCCGTCATGCGCCATGCACACACCATTGGTGTAGCGGTAGCCGTCGAGCAGCGTCTTCGTCGAACCGTCCTTCGGGTCGTAGACCAGCAGCCGGCCGGTGGCGCGGTTCTCGATCGAGTCCAGCGCCCAGTCATGCGCGTCATAGCGCTTGGTCGAGTCGGTGAAATAGATGCGGCCATCGGGTGCGATGTCGCAGTCGTTGGGGTCGCGCAGCCGCGCATCGTCGACGATCGAGGTCCACGAACGCGATGTCTCCGCTGACAGGCGTTTGACCTCCCGATCCGGCGAGACCGAATAGAGGCCCATGGCGCCGACGCAGCTGATCAGATTGCCCGATTTGTCGAAGGCGAGGCCCAGCGGAAAGCCGCCGATGTGGGCAAACACTTCCGACCTGACATAATCCGGCGCGAAGAAGCGGACGATCTCGCCGTGGCGCGTGCCGCAATAGAGGTTGTCGTCGCGGTCGAGGATGACGTCTTCCGGCCCTTCCAGCTCGCCAAGCCCGATATGGTCGGCGGCCGACAGCCTGTTGTCGAGCTCGTAGGGTGTGCCTGAGCCGGGTGCGGCCGACTGTGTCACGCCCATCTTGAGATAGACAGGCGCGACATAGACCTCGTTCAGCACCTTGTGGCGGTTCTTCAGCCAGCGGATGTCGATGGTCACCGCCACCGCCAGCATGATGCCCAGCACCATCTGGTTGGTGCCGGTGCCGTAGCCCAGCCGGATCAGCCCGTTGGTCATGGTCAGCACGATGATCGCGCCCATCAGCCCCTTGATCACCGAGCCGCGCCCGCCGCCGAGGCTGACGCCGCCGACCACCGCCGCCGTCAGTACCATGATCTCGAGGTTGAGGCCGGTGCCCGGCCCTGCCCCGCTTAGGCGGCAGGCGATAAGGAAGCCTCCGATCGAGGCGCAGAAGCCCGAGAAGACATAGGTCATGAACACCGTGCGGCGCACGCGGATGCCGGCATTGTGCGCCGAGCGCCTGGAGCCGCCGACCGCCAGCACGTGCCAGCCCGGCCGCGAGCGCGTCAGCGCGATATGGGTGACGATGGCCAGGATGATCGCCAGCCAGACCGAGACCGACAGCCCCCAGAACGTGCTGTCGCCGATGAAGTCGAGCACATCCGATGTGGCTGTCGAGAGCTGCACATCTGCGGCATAGGTGGTGACCAGGATGTCGAACAGTGCCCGTCCGAAGATGAAGGTGACCAGCGTGGTGAGAAAGGCGCGCAGCCTGAGATAGCCGACGAGATAGCCGTTGATGGCGCCGAAGATGAGGCCGGTGGCGAGCGAAGCGGCCAGTGCCAGCCAGATCGACTGTTCGAGGATAAAGAAGACATAGACAGCGGAAAAGCAGGATAGCGCGAAGATCGAGCCGACCGACAGGTCGATGCCGCCGCCCAGCATCACCACCGTCATGCCGGTGACCACCATCGAGAACTCGCCGAGCTGCCGGGTCGATTCCTGCAGCGCGGTCAGCTTGAAGAAGCCCGGGATGATCGAGCCGAAGGTTGCCAGCGTCGCCACCAGCGCCAGGAACGGAATGGCGTTGTCGGTCCAGCGTTTGGTCAGGATCTCGCCGACGACGTGGTCGGGCACGAGATTGTAGCGCCAGGACTGGAGGCGTTCGCGAAAGGACATCGGCAGCTGCTATTCCATGAGAAAGAGGTGGCCGGGCAATCCGGCCACCTCGTTGATCGGTGTTGGCAAGGATCGGCTTATTTCGCAGCCGCTTGCGCCTGCAGCGCCTTCAGGTCCCAGCAGCTGTCGGGCTTCAGGTCGGCCTTGGTCGTCGCCTTTTCCAGCGTGTAGATGTAGGTGTGCGAGGTGCCGGCCGGCTGGCCGCTCTGCAGCAGGAACTTGATGATCGCGTTCATGTCGCCCGACTGGCGAGCAAGATCGGTCATCACCACGGCGCCATAGGTGCCGTCCTGCAGCTTGTCGCAATCGGCCGCCTTTTCGCCGCCGCCCGTGGTGACTAGGAACACCTTGCCGTCGAGCTTGGCGTCGCGGATCGCGGCGGAAGCGCCGGTGGCGTCACCATCCCAGAAATCGATGATGGCGCAGATGTCCGGGTTCTGCTGCAGCATCGTCGTCGTCACGTTGCGCGAGGTCGTCGCATCCCAGTTTGAATCGGGCTTTGCCACCACCTTGAAGTCGGGATTCTTGTCCAGCACCTTCATGATGCCGGCATACTGATAGAGGCTGGAGGAGTTGGCCTGGTCACCCTGCACAAGGCCGATCTTCTTTGACGAGTTCGGGCCGCAGCCCTTGATCGCCGCTTCGGCCTCGAGCTGGCCGAGCCGGTCCCAGTCGCTGCCGACAAAGGCATCAGCCGGGAAGTTCGCCGGATTGTCGACCAGTATCACGTAGGTGCCCGCGGCCTGCGCCTTCTTCATCAGCTTGGAATAGGAGTTGAGGTCCGGCGCATGGATGATCAGCACGTCCGGCCTGGTGTCCGACGAGATGGCGTCGGTGATCGCCTGCGCGCCGGCATCGACGACCCAGTTCGGGTCACGCGTCTCGAATACGCCGCCCCAGGCCTCGACTTCTGTCTTCAGGTAATGCGACCAACCCTGCGCCAGGTCGAAGCCCATCGCCAGCGGCACCAGCATGACGCGCTTGCCCTTGAGCGCCTGCGCATAGGCGGCCGGGCCGGGATCATCGGCGGCAAAGGTTGGCGCCACGAAAGTGGTAACGGCAAGCGCCGTGGCGGCGGCCATAAGTGTCTTGATCAGTTTCATGTCAGATCCTCTATTTTTGCTGTTGCTGTTCACGGCCGGCCCCAACCGTCCGCGGTAGGTTTAGATATCGCCTTGCTGGGCGGTCTGCTCGTCACGTGGATTGATGATGCCGTCGACGATGATGGCGCCGAGCAGGATCGCTGCCTTGATCAGGTTCTGGTAGAGCAGCGGAATGTCGATGATGGTCATGGCGTTGAGCAGGATGCCGATCAGTGCCGCACCGACCAGCACGTTGCGCACCCCGCCGCGCCCGCCGGACAGGCCGATGCCGCCGATCACCGCCACCAGCACGATATCGTAGAGCAGCGTTGAGTTGACGACCCGGGTGTTGATCGAATGCAGGCTCGCCGCCGTCAGCAGGCCGGCGACCAGTGCGACCAGGGCGGAAAGCACATAGCGCAGCACCAGCATCGGCCGCACCGGAATGCCGATGTTGCGCGCCGCCACCGGATTGTCGCCGGCGAAATAGATGTAGCGTCCCCATTTGGTGTAGCGCAGGAACAGGAAGAACAGGAATGCCAGGCCGGCGAAGACGAACACCTCGATGGGAACATCGAGGAAGCGCAGGCCGCCGAGCAGCTCGACCCAATGGCCCTGCGGCACCGGCACGGCATCCTGCGTGATCAGTTGCGAGCGCACATAGCCGAAGACGAAGGAGCCTGTCGCCAGCGTCACGAAGATCGCCGGCACGTCGGCATAGGCGACGAGAAAGCCATTGAGCAGGCCGATGGCCAGCACACCAGCCAGCACATAGGCGAAGGCCAGCCCGTCCGGCGTCCCCGAATTCAGAAGTTGCAGATACCAGGCGACAGACATCGCCATGATCGCGACGGCGGAGAGGTCGATGCCGCGGCCGATGATGACGACAGCCATGCCAAGGGCCAGAATGCCGAGCACCGACACCGAGCGGACAATGGCGACAAGGTTGTTGGGGTCGATGAAGCCCGGCAGGCCGATGGCCGCTGCAACGAACAGCACCACCGCGATGGCAAAGACAATGCCTTCCTGATTCAGGCTCCTGAAATTCGGCCAGCCGATCGTGTTCATGTCTGCGTTTGCCCCGATGGCAGCGCTGCCATCCCTGGGAAAGAACGCTAATCGGCCCAACGCCGGTTCGTCAAATGAATCCGCGCTCGGAACCCAGGCCGGCAGCGATATTCACCGAGTGGACGCGTCGATTGCCGAAGCTGGCGCAATGCATGGAAAGGCCTGCACTTTTGGCAATTGGTTGCGCCATTGCGGCCGCTCGCGAAAGCGCTGCACTACGGCGAAAGGACGAGACGGAATTTATCTCCGCATCAGGCGGAAAAATCGATCTCAATTTCCCGGCGAGTGGCCGGAAACCTCCGCGCCCGCACTTGGCGGCAGCACGAGAAAACGCAACGCCGCCACCAGCCCGATGGCGCCGATCGCCAGGAAGGCGATTCGAAAATCCAGAAGGTCGAGAGCGGGGCGATCCCTGACGATCTGCGACAAATTGAGGATCGCCGCCGCCACCGCGACGCCGAACAGCATCGCCACCTGCTGCAGCATCGAGGACAGGGTCGCCGCCGAGCTTCGTTGCGCCGCATCGATGTCGGCGAAGGCCAGTGTGTTGAGCGCGGTGAACTGCATCGAGCGCGTCAGGCCGGCAATCAGCATCAGCGCCACCACCAGCGCCTGTGGCGTCTGCGGCGAGACCGCCCCGCAAGCCATGATCGAGACCGAGGCGATGATGCCGTTGACGACCATCACCGAGCGGAAACCGAAACGCCGCAGCGTTGGCGTCGTCACCGTCTTCATGCCAAGATTGCCGAGGAAATAGGCCAGGATCATCAAGCCGGCATCGACGGGCGAGAGGCCAAAGCCGACCTGGAACAGCAGTGGCAGCAGGAACGGCGTGGCGTTGATCGCCACCCGGAAAATGGTGCCGGCGGCCAATGTCGAGATGGCAAAGGTCAGCACATTGAACGAGGAGAGATCGAGCAGCGGATGCGGCGCCCGCCGGAGATGCCGTACCGCCAGCCAGCCTATGACGATGCCGGCAACGATCAGCAGCGCTGTCGGCAGCACGCCGTCCTCCGGATGAGCAATGCGTTCAAGGCCATAGAGCAGCAGGGCAAGTCCGGCCGATGTCAGGAAAAAACCCGGCCAGTCGAGCGGCTTGGGGTCAGCCTCACGGTCGCCCGGAATGAAGCGGGCGACCAGCGACAGCCCGATCACGCCGAGCGGGATGTTGATGAAGAAATTCCAGTGCCAGGACAGATAGGTGGTGATGAAGCCGCCGAGCACCGGCCCGACCACCGGCGCAAACAGTGCTGGCCAGGTGATCAGCGCCGTGGCGTTGAGCAATTCGGATTTCGACGCATTGCGCAGGACGAGAATCCGCCCGACCGGCGTCATCAGCGCGCTGCCGAGCCCTTGCACGACACGGGCGGCGACAAACTGGGTCAGGGTTTGCGAGAGGCCGCAGGCGAGCGAAGCCAGGGTGAACAGGACGATCGCCAGCAGGAAGATGTTTCGCGCCCCGAACCGGTCGGCGAGCCAGCCCGACAGCGGCACGAACACCGCCATGGTCAGCATGTATACGGTGATGCCGATGCTCATTGCCACCGGCGACACGCCGAAGGATGCGCCCATCTGCGGCAGCGAGGTCGAGATGATCGTCGAATCCAGCAACTGCATGAAGAAGGCGATGGCGACGATCAGCGCCACGCGCCGCGCATTGGTGGCCGTTTCGGATAAGGTTGCGGTCTCGGGAATGGCAGTCATGACGGAACCGGTTTGAACAGCATCTCACCGGCCGCGTCCAGAGACGGCGCAACAAACTTTCGTGTCCCGCTATGGCCTGCTATGGGATGGACGGGGTGGCCGAGGAAAGTGTCTGCGTAAAATGAAGCCCATCTATATCGACTACCTCAATGCCCTCGACATCGATGCCCTTGCCATGACCGATGGTGAAATCATTGCCGCCGTCGAGGCTGGCCTGGTGGCGCAAGGCAACGGCCAGACGGTGATCGAGCCGCGCGTCCATCTCGAACCGGACCCGTCCTTCCACGGTCATTTCAATGTCTTGCGTGGCTACGTCGCGCCGCTCGACACGGCGGGCGTGAAAATCGTCGGCGACTATGTCGACAATTACCTGCACGGGCTGCCTTCCGAATTCGGCATCCTCAACCTGTTCGACCCGCGCACCGGCGCGCCCCGCGCCATCCTCGACGCCACCGTCATCACCGACATGCGCACCGGCGCCGTCACCGCCATCGGCGCCAAACATCTGGCGCGCAGGAATTCGAAGGTGCTGGCCCATATCGGCGCGCGCGGCACCGCCTACTGGAATGTGCGCCTGCTCGACCATCTCTTCGACTTCGACGAAATCCGCGTCCATTCGCGTCGGCCGGAAAGCCGCGACGGTTTTGCCGCCAAACTCTCCGCCGATCTCGGCAAGACGGTTACGGCGGTGGCCGGCTGGAAGAGCTGCATCGAGGGCGCCGACATCGTCGTCGAAGCCTCGCGGCTGCCGGAGCCGCAGCCATTGCTGAAGACCGAATGGATCAAGCCCGGCGCGCTGGTCGTGCCCTATGGCACGATGAGCGCGGTCGAACTGTCGCTGACCGAGATCATGCAGAAAATTGTCGTCGACGATTGGGGCCAGTGCAAGGGCGGCAAGTTCGGCTCGCTGCGCGCCCATGTCGAGACCGGGCGGCTGAGCGAGAAGACGCTGCACGCCGAGCTTGGCCAGATCGCCGCCGGTCTGAAAGTCGGGCGCGAAAGCGACGACGAAACGATCCTGTTCTGGCATCGTGGCCTGTCGCTGTCCGACATTGCGCTGGGCAAGGCGATGCTGGCCAAGGCGCAAGTGCAAGGCATTGGCCAGCGGCTGCGCTTCGCATGACCGTGCTCGTCCTCTCCGGAGCCGGCGTCGGCATTGGCGATGTCGCCGCCGTGGCCCGCGATGGTCGCAAGGTGGAGATCGGACCCGATGTCATCGGCAGGCTGCAGAAGGCGCGAAAAGTGCTCGACCAGGCCGCCGCATCCGGCCAGCAGATCTATGGCCTGAACACCGGGCTCGGCGCCAATCTCGGCACTGCTGTAGAGGGCGACGCCAGCGCTTTCCAGCGCCAATTGCTGGAGGGACGCAGCGGCGCGGTCGGCGAAGCGCTGCCGGTCGAAGCCGTGCGCGCTACTATGCTTGCCCGCGCCGCGATGCTGTCGGTTGGCGGCTCCGGCCTTTCGCCCTTCGTCTTCGTCGCTTTGGTCGACGCGCTCAATGCCGGCGTCCATCCCGTCATGCCGTCGCTCGGCTCGATCGGCGCCGGCGACCTGGTGCTGATGACGGCACTCGCCCGCATGCTCACCGGCGAAGGCGAAGCCGACTATCAGGGCCGTCGCATGCCGGCAGCCAAGGCGTTGATGATGGCGCGCCTCGCCCCTATCAGCCTGGCGCCCAAGGACGGGCTGTCGCTGATCAACGCTTCGGCGGTATCCGCCGGCAGCGGCGCGCTTGCGGTGACGGATGCGCTGTCCGCCCTTGCCCAGCAACAGCAGGCCGGGGCGCTGACCATGGAAGGTTTTGGTGCCAACCGCACCATCCTCGATCCGCGCCTGCATATGGCGCGCCCGGCGGCCGGCCAGCAGGAAGCAGCCAAGGTGCTGCACGATCTGCTCGTCCGCGACGAGGCGCTGGTGCCGACCACCTTGCAGGACCCGCTGTCGATCCGCTGCATGCCGTCGATCCATGGCGCGCTGATCGAGGCGATCGGTCAGGCGAGACAGGCTGTCGAGATCGAACTCAACGCCGCCGCCGACAACCCGCTGGTGCTGGGCGATGATGAGCTGGTGCTGTCGACCGGCAATTTCCACACCGCCGCACTGGCGCTCGCCTTTGAGACGCTCGGCCTGGCGATCGCCCAATGTGCCGCGGCCAGTGCCGCGCGCTTCATCCAGCTCACCGGTTCGGGCCGCAATGGCCTGCCGAAATATCTGTCGCCGGTCGGCGGCGCCTCGGCCGGCTTCGTGCCGCTACAGAAGACAGTGACCTCGATCCTGGCCGCCATCCGCCACAAGGCCAATCCGGTGATGCTCGACTTCCTGGCCGTGTCGGAAGGCGTCGAGGATCACGCCACGCAGACACCTCTGGCGGTTGCGAAATGCGCCGGGATGATCGCGCTATGGCGCCGCCTGATCGCTTTCGAGCTGATGGCGGCCGCACAAGCGGTCGACCTGCGCGACGGTTTCACGCCAGCGCCACGCACCGCCGCAATTCACACGGCGATCCGCGCGCTGGTCCCTGCTCTGAAGGAGGACCGGCCGCTCGGCATCGACGCCGAGACGCTCTACGCCGCGCTCGCCGGTGGAAATTGGCCGGCCTGACGCGGCTTCTCAGAAGACGACGGTCTTGTGGCCGTTGAGCATGACGCGGGCTTCGAGATGCAGCTTGACCGCGCGCGCCAGCACCCGGCTTTCGATGTCGCGCCCGACGGCGACGAAATCCTCGGCGCTCATCGCATGGGTGACGCGTTCGGTCTCCTGATCGATGATCGGGCCCTCGTCGAGGTCGGAGGTGACGTAATGCGCCGTCGCACCGATCAGCTTGACGCCGCGGTCGAAGGCCTGGTGATACGGCTTGGCGCCCTTGAAGCTCGGCAGGAAGGAATGGTGGATGTTGATCGCCCGTCCGAACAGCCGGTCCGACAGGCTTTTCGAGAACACCTGCATGTAGCGCGCCAGGATGACCAGTTCGGCCCCTGTTTGCTGCACCAGGTCCAGCAGCTTCTGTTCCTGCTCGGCCTTGTTCTCCCTGGTGGTCGGCCAATGGTGGTAGGGAATGCCCTCCAGCTCGGCGAAGCGGCGGGCATCCTCGTGGTTGGAGACGACGGCGGCAACCTCCGCGTTCAGCCAGCCGACCCTGATCTGGTACAGCAGATGCAGAAGCGCGTGGTCGAACTTGGAGACCATGACGATGATCTTCGGGCGGCGTCCCTGATCGACCAGCGCGGTCTTCATGCCGAAGCGATCGACGCTTGATTTCAGGGCCCGTTCCAGGCTGTCCCTGGTCGAGCCTGGCGGGCTGATGAAGGCGATGCGCATGAAAAAGCGATTGGTCTGCCGGTCCCAGAACTGGCTGCTTTCGGCGATGTTGGCGCCGTTCGCGGCAAGCTCCGCCGTGACAGCGGCGACGATCCCCGGCCGGTCCTCGCAGGAAAGCGTAAGAATATGAACCGGCGCGACTTCGCCCGTCGCATCATTGTCTTGAGATTTCACGCCCCGTCGACCCTCTTCATGAACAGGCTGAGTTCAGCCGGATCCATATGCACCACATGCTTGTCTTCGGGATAGGCAAGACTGTTGACATCGGCAACATATTCCGAGAACGCGGCGATACGCTCGGCCTGCAAACGATCATACTCGGCGGCGAAGTTGCGGTAGACCTTGGAGTGACGGGGCATGTGGCCACGGTTCTGGCCGAGGATGTCGTCAGCGAACAGATATTGCGCATCGCAACCGGTGCCCGCTCCCATCGACAGCATGATCAACGATGTCCGTTCAGAGATCGCCTTGGCCACCTCGACCGGTACGACCTCGATCTCGGCGCCGATGGCGCCGACAGTTTCCAGCTGCTTCACCGCCGCGAAGACCTCCATGGCGGTATCGGCGGTCTTGCCGACCGCCTTGAAGCCGCCGGTCCAGGTGGCCCGCGAGGGGATCAGCCCGACATGGCCGATCACCGGGATATTGTCATCGGCCATCCGCTTGATCGTGGCGTAGCCGGCGCTGCAATAGACCGCGTCGGCGCCGGCCTTGTAGAGCAGGAAAGCCCAGCGCACGAAATCGTCCGCCGTGCCGATCTCGTAGAAATTGTCGCCCGGCATGGTGAACAGGCTGGGTGCGGCGTCCCGGTATTGCGGGTTGAGCACCAGTTCGGGCGGCACCGAGACGATGTCGACCCCCGCGCGCTCGGCGGCCTCGGCCTCGTCCATCGTCAGCACGCGCAGCATGGTCAGCTGTCGCTTGCCCTTCATGGCGCGCAAATCCGCCACCGTTGGTCTTTTTCGGCTCATCAAATGGGTTCCCTCAGTTGCATTCGGCGGCAGGTCAGCCGATCTGGATCATCACTTTGCCAGCCTCGACCTTCACCGGATAGGTGGCGAGATTGACGCATACCGGTGCGCCTCGGGCCACACCCGTCTTGTAGTTGAAGCGGCCATTGTGCTTGGGGCATTCGATGATGTCGTTCATCACCAGCCCATCGGCCAGATGCGCCTTCTCGTGCGTGCAGTATCCGTCGGTGGCGAAGTACTCGTCATCGGGACTGCGATAGATGGCGAAGGTACGGCCGCCATGATCGAAGCGGATGACATCCTCTTCCTCGACATCGTCGACGCCGCACGCTTCAACCCAGTCGGCCATCTGCCTCTCCCCTATTCCGCCGCCGCCGGAACGGTCAGCGCATGGAACTCGTCCCGATACGGCCGCGCCGTCGGCGGCAGCTCGCGCTTGAGGAAATAGTCCTCGTACTGAAGCTGCTTCAGCAGCACCGGCCAGACCTCGCGATAGGCATGCCACATCGAAGGGTTCGGCTCGGGCAGATCATGCTTGATCAATTCATGCAGCCTCGGCAGCGCGTGATACGGCACCATCGGGAACATGTGATGTTCGACATGATAATTCATGTTCCAGTAGATGAAGCGGCTGATCGGGTTCATGTAGACGGTGCGCGTGTTCAGCCGGTGGTCGGTGACATTATCGGCCAGGCCGATATGCTGCAGCAGGCCGGTCAGCACCATGTGCCAGCTGCCGTAGAGGCGCGGCAGGCCGATAAGCACCAGCGGCAGGAACGACCACAGATAAAGCGCCAGCACGATCGCCGCGACATAGATGGCGACATGCCAGCGCGCGGCGGTGACCACCTTGTGAAGCTCCATCTCGGGGATAAAGCTTTTCTCGTCGGGCGAGATGCTGCCGAACGCATTGCGCACCAGCGTCGGCAGCGAATAGCGGAAATCGAGAATGCCGGTGAAGGCGAGTGCGGCGCGCAGCAGGTCCGGCGGACGCATCACCGCGATCTCGGCGTCGCGGCCGACGATGATCGTGTCGGTGTGATGGCGCGCATGGCTCCAGCGCCAGGTCACCGGGTTGCGCATCAGCATGAAGCTGGCGATCTGGTAGACGGCATCGTTCATCCAGCGCGTGCGGAAAGCGGTGCCGTGGCCGCACTCGTGCCAGCGCGAGTCGCTGGACGAGCCGTAGAGCACGCCATAGACGAGCAGGAACGGCACCACCCACCACGTGCCCCAGAACCAGGCGATCCCGGCGGCAGAGCCCAATATGGCAACGATCCAGATGATCGTGTCGCGGATCGCCGGCCCGTCCGAGCGTTGCATCAGCTCTTTCATCGCCTTGCGCGGCACATCGGTGTGATACCACTCGGCCGAGGCCAGCCCGGTCTCGATCGCGGTGCGCGTGCTTTCCCCGACCAGGCTGTAGTCGCGCTTTTTCGCCATCACATCGACCTCCGATTTCCGGCCCGCCAGCCGGAGCATTCGTTTCGCATCATGCCCTGTCCGCCAATCCCGGAAAATTGCCCGACGGCGCAGGATAATCCTGTTGCGGTTGCCTGGCGATCGAAGCGATCCTCTCTTCCGTCGCGGCGATCTCGCCGGCACCGTCGAGCACTCGGAACATCGCGTCGTAGGAACGGCTTTCGCCATGCTCCAGCCAGATCATTTCGCCGCGCTCACGTGCGGCGAGATTGCCGAGCACATGGTGCGTCGAGGGCTCGATGCCCAACGCATACTGCCCCGCCTGGAAATTCTGCCATTGATAGGCGCAAGGCAGCTGGTCCTTGCGCGTGATCACTTCCAGGCCAAGCCCTATGCCGTCATTGACCACCGCCACCGGCACCTCGCCATTGGCGTCCGCCGCCATCTCGTGCTGCCAGACCTGCTCGCTGAAGCCCAGTCGCGGCGCCGGCACGGTGCGGTAACCGACCTTCTGCGCCTCGTAGCGTTCGCCTGCATGGCCAGCCCAGACGACGTCGCGGATCGGCGCCAGATAGCGCGAACCCTCGTCGAGCAAGGGGTGGCTGACATTGACGTGGTAAAAATACATATGCGGCGTGCGATTGAAGCCATGGTTGACGACGCGGTCCGACAGCCGGATCTCGTTGCCGCCGACATCGGCCTCGATACGCCGGATCAGATGCAAATCCTCGCCGAACACCGCCGATTGCTGAACGATGCCTTCGGCCCAAAGCACGCAGCGGTCGCCATCCCAGGCCTCGCCATAACCGGTCAGCCGCGCTGGAATGGTGCCCACGCGGCCATGCAGCGAATGGATCACGGTCTTCTTGCCCGGGTAGTTGTAGCTATCGGCAGGCACCTCTTCGCGGCCCAATATGTGGTCGAGGCCGCAGGTGACAAGCAGACCTGAAAACGAGCGCGCCCAGGCGAGCCCGCCCTCCCCCTCGTAATCGTGCAGGCCGGGATGACGAAAGCCGCTTGGCGAATGCCAGCCGATCGCCTGTCCCCTATAGTCGCAGTCGGCGATGTCGAGCGCCCGGTCGACCAGCGCGGTGAAGCGCAGGCCTGAGCCGGTGCGGAACTCCAGCATGCGAATGCCGCGTTCCACACCGTCGCCAAGCGTCATCAGCCGCACGCCGGCAAATTGCGACAGCATGCCCGAACGTTCCGACACCTGCCGGCGCGAAAGCGTCTTGCCATAGAGTTCTACCATGTGACGGCCAACTTCTTCACTTCGCTCTCGTCTCTTTCAGCAGGGCCGACATGTCGGCGCCGGTGATAATGCTTTCCACGGTCAGGAGATCGGTATCGGCAACCGTCTGCTCGGCAACGATCTCGCCGCGGCGCATGACGATGATGCGGTCGGCTACCTGGAACACGTGATGGATGTTGTGGGTGATCAAGAGCACCGAATGGCCGGCGTCACGCACCTCCTTGACGAAGCGCAGCACGCCGTGGGTTTCCTCGACGCCGAGATTGTTGGTCGGTTCGTCGAGGATGATGACCTTGGCGGCGAACTGCATAGCGCGAGAAATCGCAATCGACTGCCGCTCGCCGCCCGACAGCGTTAAGACCAGCGCATCGGCGTCGAGTTTCTTCGAGATGCCGACGCGCCTCAACAGCGCCGACGCCGCGTCGCGCAATTTGGCGAAATCGAGCGGCGCGAACACGCCCAGCCATTTCAGCTTGACCGGTTCGCGCCCAAGGAAAAGATTGCGCGCAATGCTGAGATCCGGCGCCAGAGACGTATCCTGGTGGATGGTCTCGATGCCGAGGTCCATCGCATCGCGCGTCGAGCGGATCGAGACCTTTTCGCCGCGCACATAGATGTCGCCCCGATCGGCTGGAAACACGCCCGAGATCGCCTTGATCAGCGTCGATTTGCCGGCGCCATTGTCTCCGAGCAAGGCCACCACCTCGCCTTCGTTGAGGGCAAAGGACGCATTCTTCAGCGCCCGAACGCTGCCGAAGGATTTTTGCAGATTCTGCAGCCGAAGCACTTCCATCGTCAGCCCCTTGCGGCGTTCTTCTGCAGCAAAGCGTGCAGGATGAGCATGGCGAGGATGATGAGGCCCACGAAGATGTTGTAGGCGAGGCCCGGCACGCCGATCAGCACGATGCCGTTGCGGATCGCGCGCAGCATCAGCGCACCGACGATGGTGCCGAGGATCGTGCCGCGTCCGCCGGTCAGCGCCGTGCCGCCGACCACCACCATGGCGATCACTTCGAGCTCGTAGCCGGTGCCGGCCACCGGTGAGGCGGCCGAGATGCGGAAGGCGCTGATCATGCCGGCCAGTCCCGCAAGGACCGAAGTCAGGATGAACAGCCACACCTTGACGGCGTCCGCCGGCACGCCGCGCGCCACCGCCGCGTTCCGGTTGGAGCCGATGGCGCTGATCCAGTTGCCGAGCTTGGCATAGCGCAGCACGTAGATCGCCAGCAGCGAGAGACCGATGAACCACCACAGCGAGGTGTAGAACCGGAACGACCCGACATTGAAGCTGCCGGCCAGCAGCGTGACGAAAAAGCCTGGCTGGTCCCAGGATTTCAGCGGAAAGCCCTGCGTGATGTAGAGCGCCGCCCCGCGCACCACGAGCAGCATCGACAGCGTGACCAGGAAGGAGGAGATGCCGATCTTGGTGACGATCAACCCGTTGATCGCGCCGATGGCGACGCACAGCAGAAGCCCGGCCAGAAGCGCGATGCCGATATCGACGCCTCCGTTCTGCACCAGAAGCATGACGACGACCGGCGCCAGCCCGAACACGGCACCAACCGACAGGTCGAATTCGCCCGCCGTCAGAAGCAGCGTCATGCCGAGCGCGATGATGCCGAGCTCAGGCAGGAACGCCATCATGTTGGAGATGTTGAGCGGCGACAGGAAATTGGCATCGGCGATGGCGAACACCGCGAGCAGGACAATGAGGATGATGAGCGAGGAGAATTGCGGCGAGCGCATAAGGCTCGATCTGCGTTTCCCGACAGGCATTTCGTCTTCTGCGGCGATCATCATGACTGCTTGAACCATGCTTTGAAATGGTGCCCGCGGCCTGCGCCGCGGGCACCGGTTTTCACTTCGTGTCGTAGAGTTTCAGGATCGGTTCGACGCTCGAGGCGTCGTAGAGGCTGAAAGTATGGATGTCGTAGCCGATCGGTTCGCCCGACGCGGCGAGCCCGAGCAGCGCCACCGGCATGAAGCCCTGCGCAGACGGAAACTGCCAGGCGGCCGCGTTGACGAAGCCGGATTTGACGGCCTCGGCGGTTTCCTTCGAATTGCCCCAGCCGACGACCGGGATCTTGCCGGCCGGCACACCTGCGCCGTCGAACACCCGTTTGACGCTGGCCGCCACGGAATCGCCGAGCGCGATGATCGCCGGCGGATTGTTGGCCACCATATAGTCGGTCATCTTGGCAATGATGCCGGCCGGGTCGGTGCCGCAATCGACCACATCATATTTGATCCCCAACGGATCGAAGACGCTGGCGATGCCTTCGGTCTCCAGCTGCTGATAGCTGGCGCCGGGCACTTCCACCGGCAGGAACACCTTGTCGCCCTGCTTCACCATCTTGCGGTCGACGAGATACTTGGCCCAGATGACGCCCGCCTCCTTGAGATCGGCGCCGACATAGGCCTGCCGTCCGGTCGCCGGATCGTCTGTGTTGAAGAACACGATCGGGATCCCGGCCGCCTTGGCAGCCTTCACTTCCTCGGTCCACAAGCCCGGCTGGGCCGAGGTGGTGGCGATGCCGTCGGGCTTGGCCGCAAGCGCGGAATTGAAGGCCTCCTTCTGCGCCGCCATGTCGCCGCCGCTGAAGGAGATCTTGCAGGTCACCTTGAGCTGGTCGCAGGCTTTGGTCGCGCCGGCATTCCAGTCGAGCCAGAACGCATCCGAGGGACCGCCATGCGACAGCAGGTAAAACGTCTTCTGGCCATCCTGCGCCATTGCCGGCGAGCCTAGCGCGACGCTGGCGAGCAGCGTTGCGGCAGCCGCCAGTTTCAATGCGAACTTCAACATTCTTTCCTCCCTTGCTTTTGGGCCGCGCCGCCGCGAACCGACAGCGCGCAGTGACCGTCACAGACCGTTGGCGCGGAACTTCCCATCGAGGAATTTCTTGGCGCGCGGCACGTCGTCTTCCGAGAGATGCTCGATAATCACAGGAATGTTCGGATGCTTTTCCGCCAGCCGCTGGAGGTAGAGATCATAGTTCAGCGAACCGAGGCCCGGTGCCGGCAGCTCGATCTCGCCGACGCCACGGAAGGTGTGGCTCTCCAGCGCGTCCTCGTCGCCGATATCGGCGTGCTTCTCGGACTTGTCGCCGCCCGAACGCTTGACGTCCTTGGCGTGAGCTATTCTGATCTTGTCGGTCAGCGTGTCGAACACCTGGTTCAGGATCTGGTCCATCCTGTCGATGTTATGCGTCTCGAAATAATTGGTCGGGTCCATCAGCAGACCAAGGCCGGGATGGTCGACCTGCGCGAACATCTTCACCGTCTCCTCGACCGAGCCGACGACGTTGTTGACGTAGGTTTCGAGCAGGAAGACCGCGCCGTGGTCATAGGCCGTCTGGGCGAGCTCGGCGACCACCTTGCGGCACTCCTCGAACCCTTCCTCGGTCTTGTTCTTGGGGTGATGCACCCAGTCGGATTCGGTGTTGTAGGTGCCGGTTTCCGAGATCACATACGGGCTGCCGAAATGGCGGGCGTTGCGGATAATCTCCTTGAGATAGCCAACACGCTTGTCGCGCTCGGCCTTGTCGGGATGGATGATGTTTGTGTAGCCGGAAATGCAGCACACCGGCAGGTGATGATCGCGGAAGACGTCGCGCACCTTCTTGGCCTTGTCCTTGGTGATCTGCCCCGCCGACAGGTCGACGTCCTTGAAATGCAGGTCGAGCTGCACCGTGTTGAAATCGAGCCCGCGGATCTTCTTCGCCGTCTCTTCGAGGCCGTACGGGAAATAGCCCGTGAAAATACCTGCCTGCATCATGGTGTGAATTCCTCCCTGTAAGCGATTCAGTTGTCTGGTGTTTCAGTTGCGGTGATCAGATAGCGATTTCGGAAAGCTTGACAGTGCGGCCCTCGTCGATCGAGCGATAGCCCGCCTCGACCAGCGCCATGGTCTTGACGTTGTCGGCCACCGACAGCGCCGGCGGCGTGCCGGTCTTCACCGCATGCTGGAGCTGCTCCATCACGCCGATAAAGGCATGCGGGAACCACATCGTGTCCCAACTCGGGCTGACCCATTCGCCGCCGGTCGTCTCGGTCGAGGCATAGGTCAGCGTCGAGGCCGCGCCCGTCGGCCAGCCGATGGTGCCCTTCGCGACGCCCTTGGTGCCGTCGACGCGCCAGTTGATGTGCTGGTCGTCCTTGTAGCCATCCTGGCGCGGACCGGACCAGACATCCTCCAGCGACACGGCGAGCACGCCGGACGGGAAGCGCAGCGTCGACACGGTGATGCCGTCGGAATGGTCGAATGTCGTGCGCGGATCCTTCCGCATCAGCGTGGTGATTTCATCTGGATCGCCGAACAGGAAGCGCAGAACGTCGAGATGATGCACGCTCATATTGGCCAGCGTCAGCCGGTCGTAATCCTCGAGGAAGCTCTGCCAGTGGGGGATGGCGTGCATGTCGATCTGGGCGAAGACGATGTCGCCCAGCGCGCCGCTGTCGATGATCTGCTTCAAGACGCGCATCGACTGGTCGTAGCGCATGTTCTGATTGACCGAGAGGATCTTGCCGGCCTTGGCCGCCTCGTCACGCAGCTTGACCGCTTCATCGACCGACAAGGCCAACGGCTTCTGCGCCAGGATTGCCTTGATGTGCTTCTGCTTCAGCGCGTGACGGATCAGCGCCGGCTGCAGGTCGGGCGGGAAAGCAAGATCGATGATCTCGACATTCTCGTCCTCGATCAGTTTTTCAGGCGTGTCGTGGACCGTGGGGATGCTCCAGCGCGTCGCCACCTTCTCGGCGCTGGCCCTGGTGCGCGAGGCGATCGCCACCACCGGGAATCCAGCTTCCTTGTAGGCGGCGAGATGGCACTCGGCCATGATCATGCCGGCGCCGACGCAGCCGATCCTGTATTCCTTCGTGCGGACCTTCACGTCCGGCTCGAAGCCCTTGTTTGCCATCTCTTCCTCCCGAAAGTCTTTCCTTGCGGCGGCCGTCATCGTGCCAACGCCCCGCCGCTCTGTTCGAAATAATGCACTCTGGCCGGCTCGCAGGATATCGCCACCATGGCATCCGGCCGAATGTCGGGCTGGCCGCGCAGCAATGCCTTCAGCCGCGCCTGCCCGGCAGCGAGCGTCACCACGGTGTAGCCGCCAAGCGGCTCGACCTCGAACACTCGCGCCGGGCGGCCCGGGCCCCCATCCGCCCACGGTCTGACCTTGATGTCTTCCGGCCTCAGGCCGATCTCCACGGCGTCGGCGGGCGCTGTCTTGTCTTCGATGCGGATCGTGCCTTCAGCCGCTTCGACACCGCCCTCGCCGCGCGCCGATCTGAGAATGTTCATCATCGGCGAGCCAAGCAGCCTTGCCACATAGGTGCTGGCCGGGCGGTCGTAGATCTCTGCCGGCGTGCCGATCTGCCTGACCTTGCCGTCCTCCAGGATAGCGATGCGGTCGGCGACCGACATCGCCTCTTCCTGGTCATGCGTGACATAGATCAGCGTCTTGCCGAGTTCGCGCTGGATGCGCTTCAGCTCGACGCGCGTTTCCTCGCGCAGCCTGGCGTCTAGCGCCGAGATCGGATCGTCCATCAGATAGGCATTGGGATCGCGCACCAGAGCCCGCGCGATCGCCACGCGCTGCCGCTCCCCGCCCGAAAGCTGTCCCGGCGGCTTGTGCAGGATATGGCCGATGTGCAGCTTCGCCGCGACGTCCGTGACCCGCCTTTTGATCTCGACCTCGGCGACCCGGCGTTCGACCAGGGGAAAGCGGACATTGTCGAGCGCGCTCATATGCGGGAATAGCGCCAGGTTCTGGAACACCATCGCCACGTTGCGCTCGGCCGGCGACATCGCGTTGACCGGCCTGCCTCCGATCAGGATTTCTCCGGTATCGGGTGTCTCAAGCCCAAGCACCAGGCGCAGGATGGTCGACTTGCCCGATAGCGGCGGTCCGAAGAAGCAGAAGAACTCATTGTCGTTGACCGTGAACGAGGCGTCGTCGACGGCGAGTGTATTGCCGTAGCGTTTGGTCACATTGCGGAAGACGATATCGGCCATCTCAACCTGCCTTCATCGCAAGGCCGGTAGCGGCGTCGAAGACGCGCACCGACGACGTAGTGGGAGCGATGACAGCGGTGTCGCCGATAGCCAGTCCGACATCATTGTCGAACACCGTTTTCACAGCCGCCTCGCCCTGGCCGAGATGAACGATGGTGCGCGCACCGATCCGTTCGACGAAGGTCACCGGCATTGCGAGGCCCTGCCCATTCTGCACCAACGTCGCCTGTTCAGGACGGAATCCGTAAAGCACCTCGCCGCGCGCACCGCGCATGGCCGCCGCGAGTTCGCCCGGCAGCGGCGGCGTGACGCCCAACGGCCCGAGATCGACGACCAGTCCGCGATCGCTCTCCGCCAGCCTGCCCTTGAGCAGGTTCATGCCCGGCGCACCGATAAAGCGGGCGACGAAGACATTGGCTGGATCGTTGTAGACCTCGAGCGGCGTGCCGACCTGCTGCAGCACGCCATGATCCATGACCGCGATGCGGTCGGCCATGGTCATCGCCTCGAGCTGGTCGTGGGTGACGTAGACCATGGTCTGGCGGAACTGCCGCTGCAGCTGCTTCAGTTCGGTGCGCATGACGGCCCGGAAAGCCGCGTCGACATTGGACAGCGGCTCGTCGAGCAGGAAGATCGCCGGCTCCATGATCGCCGAGCGGCCGATCGCCACCCGCTGCAATATGTTGACTGACAGCCTGTCGGCCTTGCGGTCGAGCAGCGGCGTCAGTTGCAGCATCTCGGCGATGGCGCCGACACGGCGATCGATCTCGGCTTTGGCAGCCCCTCGCATTTTTGGTCCATAGGCAAGGTTCTGGCGCACCGTCATATGCGTGAAGATGGCGTAGTTCTGGAAGACGAAGCCGACGCCGCGCCGGCCCATCGGTACGCCGGCCATGTCGCGCTCGCCGAACAGGATCTTGCCGCCGGTCGGCTCTTCCATGCCGGCGATCATGTTCATCGTCGTCGACTTGCCGCAGCCCGACGGGCCGAGCAGCGCCATGAACTCGCCGTCTGATATTGCCAGGTCCATGGTCTTGAGCGCGGTAAAGTCGCCGAATTTCTTGACCAGGTTCTGCAAGTGGATCGCGCTCATGCCGCTACCTCGCGTGCCCGCGCCATGCGCTTCATCGCGAACACCGCGACGATCGACAGCACGACCAAAATGGCCAGCGCGATCGCCGCCACATAGCCCCAGATCAGGTCCTGCGTGGTGAGCTTGTAGATGTAGACCGAGATGGTTTCGGTGGCGACGCCTGGACCGCCGCCGGTCATGATGTAGAGCGTGTCGAAGATCTTGAAGTTCTCTATCACCCGGATCGCCAGCGCGATGATGATGATCGTCTTCATCTTCGGCAGCACGATGGTGACGAAGCGCTGCCAGGGATTGGCGCCGAGCAGCGTCGCCGCCTTGATCTGGTCCTCCGGCACGCCGACCAGGCCGGCGAGCAGGATGAGGAACATCAGCGGCGTCCATTGCCAGATATCGGCGACCATCACCGCGATCAGCGCCAGCGTCGGATCCGACAGCCAGGCGATGGTGACGGGAGAACCGGTCAGCGACGACAAGATGTCGTTCACCGGGCCGCCTGACTGGAACAGCATGAAGAACATGTAGCCGGCCACCGCCGGCACCACCATCATCGGCATCAGCAGGATCGAGTAGAAGACGCGCTTGCCCGGGAAATCGTCGGCAAACAGCGTCGCCAGTGCCAGGCCAAGCAGGAATTCCGCCGGCACGCAGACGATCATGACGATGGCCGTACGCTTCAGCGCGCTCCAGAAGCGCGCGTCGGCGGCGAGATCGGTGTAGTTGGCAAAGCTGTTCCACATCGACCAGGCGCTCCACCAGCCGGTGCCCGACAGAGGCGACCAGTCGGTGACGCTGATGTAGAGCTGCATCAACAGCGGGAAGGCCGAGATGAACAGCACGAGGATCTGAGCGGGCAATGTCAGCCGGAAACCCAGCCTTGCGCCCTCGTCACGCGAACCCGGCCTTGTTCCGACGGCTTTCATCTCATCCTTGGAAGTCATGACAGTCACCGCGCTCATTGCTTGAGCGCCCCGAACGTCAACCCGCGCACCAGATGGCGTTGGATGGCGATGCCCATGATGACCGGCGGCACGGCCGCGATCAGCCCAAGCGCCGCCTTGGCGCCATAGAGCTGCCCAGTCATCGAGGAGGACAGAGAGGCCATGTAGACCGGGATGGTCACCCATTCGCGCGTCGTCAGAAGCAGCGCGATCAAATAGTCCGACCAGTTGAGGATGAAGACGAAGAGCGCGGCACTGGCGAGCGGCGCGCGCATCATCGGCAGCGTGATGCGCGTGAAGACGCGCAGCCGCGAACAGCCTTCGACAAGCGCCGCCTCCTCGATCTCGCGCGGCATGTCGTCGAAGAAGGTCTTCATCAGCCAGAAGGCGAACGGCAAGGTGACGATGCCGTAGATCAGCGCCAGGCCCCACCAGCTATCGGTGAAGTTGAGGAAAGCCCACATGATCATCACCGGGATCATGACCGCCATCGGCGGAAAGATCCGGAGCTGGATCAGCGCCAGCGGCAGGTTCTGGCCGGAGCCGAAACGCGACAGCCCATAAGCCGCGGCAGTGCCCGCCGACATGGCGATCACCGTGCCGAAAACCGCCGACAGCAGCGATGCGAGGATCGGCTTCAGCGCGTTACGGTCGAGCGCGACGATCAGATTGTTGGTCGACTCGCCGAAGACGAAACGGAAATTGCTGAGCGTCGGGTTCTTCGGCCACCATGTCAGGTCGGCGCCGGTCGCCGACCATTCGGCGATCGGCTTGAAAGCCATCGACACCATCCACAGGATCGGCACCAGCGTCACCGCCATAGCGGCGAAGATCGCGGCATAGCGGAATATCAGGAAAGGAACGGAACGCTTCATCTGGCGGCTTTGCTGGTGGCGTTGTGGGCGGAGGGGAGAAGCAAGCTCCTCCCCTCCTTCGGTGCGATCCCGGGAGGAGGATCAGACGATTGGATCGAGAACTGTCGGCCAGGCCTCCTTGTTGGTCTTGATGGCTTCGAGCAGTTTGTCCTCGCCGGTGCGCCGGGCGATCTTTTTCCACTCTGCCTCGGTATCGGCCATCGCCTGCTCCGATGTCTTGGCCTTGGTCAGCGCCGCCATCAGGTTCTCGTCGAGCGCATTGTGGAAGGCTGTCGCGCCGGGATAATTGATGGTTGGCACGGTGCGGGCGACCGTCTCGCGCACGACGTCCATGTGGTAGGCATGATAGGTCTGGCGCACCAGCGGATCGGAGAAGTCCGAAAGCCGGAACGGGTCCAGGTAACCGCCGGGGTTGGCGCTCATCCATGCGTAGATACGGGCCGAGCCCAGCCATTGCAGCAGGAGATAGGCGACCTCCTGGTTTTTCGACTGCGACGAGACCATGCCGGTCAGCGAGAACCACAGCACGGAACGGCTGATCAGCTTGCCGCCGATCTCGCGGCCGGGCGGCAGCATCGAGCCGATCTTGCCGGTGACGGCTGAATCCTTGTTGCCGGCATTGTCGAGGAATTTCGGCAAGTTGGAGAAGGCGCAGGTCATCGCCGCACCACCCTTGGCGAAGTTGCCGTATTGCTCCGGCCAACCCCAGGAGATCGCATCCGGCGAATGATGCGCGAGCGAAGCGACATATTCGTTGGTGGCGGCAATACCTTGCTCGGAATTGATCATCGGCTTGCCGTCATCGCCAAACAGGAATTGGTTGGGCGAAGCCATCGAAACATAGCGCTGGTACCAGTTGGTATAGCCCCAGCCCTGGTTGCGCAGGTCGGTCGAGCCGAACAGGCCCTTGTCCGGTCGCTGGAAGAAGGCGGCTATGTCGCCATGCTGCTTCCAGGTCTTCGGCGGCGCCAGATCGTAGCCGTATTTGTCCTTGAAGGCCTTCTTCTCGGCTTCGTCGCCGAACAGGTCGGTGCGGTAGACCCAGGTCTGGAAGTCGCCGTCCAGCGACACGCCATAGTTCGAGCCGCGGTATTTGTTGAGCAGCGACACGCCCTTGGCGCCGTTGACATAGCCGCTGACCGGATCGTCCCATTCAGGCTTATGCTGCGCGACAAAGTCGTCGAGCTTGGCGATGCCGCCGGTTTCGGCGAGGTCGCCAAGACGGTTCCATTCTGTCGAGTAGATGTCGTAGGCCCCACCCTTGGTGGAGATGTCCTGCATCGTCTTGGTGAATTCCTGGCCGTTCGGCAAACCGACGATTTCGATCGCGATGCCGGTTTCCTTTTCCCACAGCTCCTTGATCGACGGCGCACCGGCCGGGAACGGCTGCGTGAGCTGGCCGATCGAGCCGTCGGACAGGCCGAGCACGATCTTGGCCGGCGCCTTGCCGGCGCCCTTCAGCGCCTTGGCTGCCTCGATGGCACGGCCTTCCGGCGTGTCGGCGCCATACTGGTAGCGCTCGGCCCCTTCGAAGCCCGTCGGGCCGCCGATCATGCCGGGCGCCAGCGCGTCGGCCGCATAGGCGCGACCGGGACGAATGAATTGGGGTGCGATACCAGCGGCGGTCATGATCACAGCCGCCTTTCCTCCGGATGCCAGCAGCCGGCGCCGCGAGATGCGGATCAAGTCAGACATTGAAACTCCTCCCTCAGGGCCACGTTTCCTCCACGACCCTTATGAGGGATATTGACGGCAGCATGGCAAGGCTGTCAACATCATAAATAATCAAAACACCTCATAATATTGCAACAGGGCAAGGAAATGCACAAAAACGGGACCCATACGTCACGCAGGATGCCTCATTTTGAGGGCGCCCGGCCCTTCCCTGCCCCGCGCAGCCCTGCCGGACCATTTGATTTAGCGCGGCGGCTTGCACATCGGCCAAGGGCGGATACATCATTTCCCATCAGAATCGCGGATGGCGGGGAAGCCGTCACCAGCCGATCCGACGCATGCAGGAGATGAAAGACGGTGCGTTCCACCCTGACTGACATAGCCCGGGAAGCCGGCGTCTCGGCCGCCACCGTCGACCGAGTGCTCAACAACCGACCCGGCGTGCGGGCGCGCACGCGGGAAATCGTGCTCGAAATGGCGCAGCGCCTCGGCTACATCGCCGAAGGTCCGAACGGCGCGCCGCCACGACCCTCGCCCGGCGAGGTCATCCGGCTCGACTTCGCCCTGCCGGCCGGCACCAATTCCTTCATCAAGATGCTGCACCGCCAGATCGAGGCACAGGCTCTGGCGCGGCCCGACCTCGATGTCCATATCGCCACCATCGAGGGCTTCAATCCTGACCGGCTCGCTCGCCTGTTGCAGGATCTACGCGGACAGACGCAAGGCGTCGGCGTCATCGCGCTCGACCATCCGACGGTGCGCGAAGCAATCCGCTCCCTGTCGGCCAACGACATCAAGGTGGTGACCATCGCCTCCGACATCCTGCATGTGCCCAGGGTCGCCTATATCGGCATCGACAACCGCGCCGCCGGGCGGCTGGCCGGCTATCTGCTCAACCGCTTCATGGGATCGGGGCGTCCGGGCAAGGTGGCGCTGTTCGCCGGCTCGCTGTCTTATCGCGGCCACGAAGAACGCGAGATGGGGTTCCGCCATATCCTGACGGAGGAATCGCCCAGTCTGCAGATCGTCGAGATGCGCGAAATGCTCGACGACCGCGAGAAGGCCTATTCGGAGGCATCGGCCCTGCTGGAGCGGCACCCCGACCTTGCCGCGATCTACAATGTCGGCGCCGGCAACACCGGCATCGCCCGCGCGCTCAAGGAGCGCGGCCGCGCCCAATCCATGGTCTTCCTCGGCCACGAAGTGACGGACGGCACCAAGGACCTTCTGCTCGACGGCACGCTCGACGCGGTCATCGACCAGAACCCGCGCGTCGAGGCCCGCGAAGCGCTCAACACCCTGATCCATGCGGTCCGGGGGCTGCCCTACGAATTGCACCAGCCAAGGCTGCAGGTGATCTTCAAGGAGAACATTCCGGAGATTTGACCTGTACGAGGCGGCGCCGCAAAGCGCCGCCAACTCGATCTTTCCGGGCCTATTGGACGGCAGCGACCTCAGCCGCGGCGCCATCGACAAAGCTCTTGTCGACCCATTTGCCATAGTCGATCGAGCCCTTCAGGAGCCCGGCGCTGGCCATGAATTTCTCCTCGCCCTGCAAGGCGGCGATCGCGTCGTCCGTGAGTTTCGGATCCTGATGGAACACCCCGTCGGCATAGGTCTTGCGGACGGATTTTTCCGACGACTTGGTCGCCTCGACAAAGGTCTTGATCGTCTGGTCCGGATGGGCGTCGGCCCAGCGCGAAATCTCGATATCGACCTTCAGCAGCCGCTTGACCAGATCGGGATATTTCGCCGCGAAGGCGCCGTTGACCGAGATGACGTTGGGCACGTTCCATTCCGGATGGGTGCTGGTGTCGAACAGGACGCGCGCCTCGGTGTCGACCAGCTTGGCCGCCGTCGAATCAGTCTCGACAATGGCGTCGATATCGCCGCGCAGCAGCGCCGGGCCGGATGCCTCGAAAGGCAGGTTCAGACCTTCGACATCATTGGTGGTCAGGCCGACGCTGTTCAGCGCCTTGCTGAAATTCGAATGCCGCACCGTGCCGGTCAAATAGGCGACCTTCTTACCCTTGAGATCCTGCAGTGTCCTCAGCGGCGAGTCGGTCTTGACGACGATGTAGGAACCGCCAGCCTTCACATAGCTCGACAGGCCGATCAGCTTGATGTCGGCGCCGGACGCCGCAACGCGCAGCGCTGGATTGTTGCCGGTATAGGTGAATTCGATCGCGCCGGTGGCCAACGCTGTCGTCGCCTCCGAACCGCCATTGAAAGTCACCAGTTCGACCTTGATGCCGTCCTTGGCGAATTCCTTCTCCCACCAGCCGTCCTTCTGGGCGAGGATGAATTTGAGATGCCCCGGCGCGGTACTGCCGATGCGGATGATTTCCGGCTTGTCCTGGGCGAAGGCAGGCATGCCGCCAAGGCCGATGACGACGGCAATGGCGCCCTTCAGGAGCAGTCGGCGAAGTGCATCGAATGGAATGCTGGGCATGGGAAAAATCCTTCCTGATTGGAATGAATGGACGGCTCAGATGAGCGAGGTCTCGGACTGGCCTTTCCAGGCTGTCGCCCAGCGCTCGAACCAGACAAGCAGGTAGTTGACGGTCAGGCCGATGACGGTCAGCGTCAGGATGCCGGCATACATGTCGGCCGTTTCCATCATCAGCTGCGAGTTCTGGATGAGGAAACCGAGGCCGGATTTGGCCGCCAGCATCTCGGCGCCAATGACCGCGAACAGCGAGGATTTCACCGCCAGCCGCGCGCCGGCGACGATCGAGGGAATGCTGGCCGGCAGGATGACTTTCCGGAACAGATCGAAGTCGGACGTGCCCATCGAGCGCGCCGCCTTGATCAGCAGCGGATCCACCGACTTGACGCCGCTGATCGTGTTGACGAGGAGAAAGAAAACCGAGGAGTAGAAGGTGATCGCCACCTTCGATTCCTCACCAATGCCGAGCAAAAGGATGAACACCGGCAGCAGTGCGAATTGCGATGTGTTGCGCAGCGTCTGCACCAGAAGGTCGGAAACCTTCTCGAACAGCCAATAGCGCCCCATCAACAGACCGAGCGGGATGGCCACCACCACGCCGAGTGCGAAGCCGATCGCAGCGCGCTGCAGGCTTATGCCGATATGCTCGATCAGCACGCCCGAGGCGAGCAGCGCCCACCAGGCGACCAGCACCTCGCTCAGCGGCGGAAAGAAGATCCGGTTCAGCCAGCCGAGCCGGGGCGCGATCTCCCACAGCAGGAAGAACAGGCCGAGCAGCGGCAAGCCATAGAGGAACGTGCCGTGGCTCGCTTTCTTGCTCCGGTTCTTGGCGCTGGCCTTGATGGCCGGGACCCTAGCGACGGCGACCGTTTCGCCAGCGCCGGCAAACAGGTGGAGCGCTCCAGCGGAGCCAAACTTCTCGGTCAGATAGGCCATTGGTCCAGCTCCTCAGTGACTGAAGGCTGGCGACAGGGTCCAGTCCTTCTGCGCCTTGTTGACCTCGTCGCGCAGCACGTCCCAGACGCGGGCGCGATAGGCGTTGAATTCGGCGCTGGCGCGGATGTCGCCGTCGCGCGGCCGTGGCAGGTCGATATCGATGATCTCCTTCACCGCGCCCGGCCGCGCCGTCATCACCACCACGCGATCGGCGAGGAAGATCGCCTCGTCGATCGAGTGGGTGACGAAAATGACAGTCGTGTTGATCTTGCCCCAGATCCGCAGCAGCTCGCCTTGCAGCAGTTCACGCGTCTGCTGGTCGAGCGCCGCGAACGGCTCATCCATCAGCAGCACTTCCGGGTTGCTGGCCAGCGCACGCGCGATTGCCACACGCTGCTGCATGCCGCCGGACAGCTGGTTGGGAAAACGGTCCTCGAAACCAGCAAGGCCGAACAGCGCCAACAGATGGCGGGCTGTGGCGGTACGCTCGGCCTTGGCCACGCCGCGCACTTCCAGCGCATATTCGATGTTGGCGAGCGCCGTGCGCCAGGGAAACAACGCATATTGCTGGAAGACATAGCCGGTCTTTGGATCGGGCCTGGTGATGCGCCTGCCGTCGAGCTGGACATTGCCGCCGGTCGCCTGCGTCAGCCCGCCAATGATATCGAGCAGCACCGACTTGCCCGAGCCGCTCGGGCCGACCAGCGTGATGAACTCGCCTTTGCGGATCGAGAGATCAACGCCGTCGAGCACGGTGACGCGGTCGGTCGCCTCGCCATCGACGGTGACGAACTGCCCCGGCTTGAGCTGGAACGTCTTGCTGATGTCGCTGACGACGATCCGGTCCATGTTCGGGCGATCCATATCTGTCTCCGATCGGTTCACTGCGCCACGCGGATGCGGTGCGTCGGGTCGAATTCCGAGCCGCCCGCCTTGCCGCGCTTCCAGCCAAGCGCGCGGGCATAGGAGCCGAACAGCCGTCGGGCGTCGGCCTGAGCTTCCGTGATGCCGGTCGGCCCTTCGGCGAACTCGGCCACATAAAGCGCGTCGGTCGGGCAGTAGATCTCGCAGAGAAAGCAGGTCTGGCAGTCCTCCTGGCGAGCGATCACCGGCACGCCATTGTCGGTCGCGTCGAAGACGTTGGCCGGGCACACCTTGACGCAGATGTCGCATTCGACGCAGCGCGTGGCCGAGACGATCTCGATCATGACGCCAGCTCCGCCAGCCGCTCAGGCGCACCTGCGATGCGGAACTCATCCACACCGGTGATGACCAGCCGGTGCGCGAAGGCCGGGCTCTTGCCCGGTAGGTCGGTGCGGCGATGCATGCCGCGGCTCTCGGTGCGGTGCAGCGCTGCGGCCACGGACCAGCGCCCGGCAGCGGCGATCGATGCCGCCTCGCGCGTGCGGACCCGATCCAGCCCCTCGCCTTGCAGATGGTCGCGCACGTCGCGCCAGACACTCTCCAGCCGCTCGCCGCTTTTCTCCAGGCCCTCGCCAGTGCGGAAGAAATTCTTGCCGAGCGGCGTCACTTCGCTACGCACCGCCTCGATAACTTCGCTCGCCGAGATGTCGGCACTCGCCGACGATGCCGGACGCAACCCGGCTTGGCCGAGCGACTGCACCGCACTGCGGAACGCCTTGCCGGTGCGGCGCTTGGCATGGGTCGAGGCGCCCTTGCCGGCCCACCAGCCGCTGGCCAGCGCCCAGGATGAATTGACGGCGCCGCCGCCCGACACGGCCCCGGTCATCATCTCGCGGCTGGCGGCATCACCGGCGACGTAGAGGCCGGGCACGCCGGTGGCGCAATCGTCGGAGACGATGTCGATGCCGCCGGTGCCGCGCACCGTGCCTTCGGCGCGCAAGGTGATGCGGAACAACTCGCTGAACGGGTCGATGCCGACGCGGTCATAGGGCACGAAGCAATTCGGCTGGCCCTGGCGCAGCCAGCCTTGCAGCGCCGGTTCGGCCTGATCGAGCCGCGCATAGACCGGGCCGTCGATCAGCGCGCGCGCCACTTCCTCCTCGCGGTCGCCGATGCCGTTACGCAACGGCTCGCCGGTCGGTCCGACGATCGGCGAGCCATCTTCGCGATGGAACGAGGCCCAGCGGAACGGCAGGCCCTTGTTCAGCGATGAGCCATAGGGCGCCAGCGTGTATTTGCCGGTGAACTCCATGCCCGACAGGCTGGCGCCGGCTTCGGCCGCCATCAGATAGCCGTCGCCAGTCAGCCCGGTGGCGCCGAGGATGCGTTCGCGAAAGGCGCAGCCGCCGGTCGCCAGCACCACGGCGTTGGCGTCGACGCGCCAGTCCTGGCCGATCTGTCTCGCAACACCGGCGGCGCCGACAATGGCATCGCCGTCGGACAGAAGTTCGAGCGCCGGATGATGGTCGAGCACGGTGACGCCGGCCAAAAGCACCCGGCGGCGCATGAAGCGCATGTAGTCCGGGCCGCGCAGATTGGCGATGTAGAGCCGTCCGTCATCCTCGCTCGGAAAGGGATAGCCCCATTCGGACAGCCTGAGCAGGTTGCGGTAGGCGGTGTCGACGCAGCGCAGCATCCAGCGCGGGTCGGCGAGTTCGCCGGTGCGCTGCCAGCGTCGTTCGACCACGGCGTGCCTGTTGTCACCCGGCGGCACGCACCAGGTGCCGGTGTTGGACGGCGCGGTGGCGCCGCTGGTGCCGAGATAGCCCTTGTCGGCCAGCACCACCTTGGCGCCGCCCTCGGCCGCCGCGACTGCCGCCCAGGCGGCCGACGGGCCGCCGCCCAGCACCAGCACGTCTGCCTGGAGCAGCAAGCTGTCGGAAGCGGATTTTTGCGGCTTGTGCATGGACACCTGGCGAATGCGTCGAGGCCGGCGCTAGGCCGCGCGCGCCGCGCTGGAAGACCAGACCGGCTCGTTGCCGGCACTCCATTTGATGTTGCAGCCGATCGACGGCACTTGGCTGGCAATGGGCCTGCCGCCCTCCAACACCGTGTCGACCGCCGCTCGCAGATCGGCACCCGTCACCGGCTTGCCGTTGCCCGGCCGCGCCTCGTCGAACTGGCCGTGATAGGCGAGCCGCCGGTCGGTATCAAACAGGAAGAAGTCGGGCGTGCAGGCCGCGCCATAGGCTTTCGCCGTCTGCTGCGACGCATCCTTGAGATAGGGGAAGGAATAGCCAAATTTTTCGGCCTCTTCGCCGATACGGGCAAGCGTTTCTTCCGGATGCGCTTCGTGGTCGTTGGCGTTGATCGCCACCACTTGCAGCCCCTTGCCCGCATAATCCCTGGCGAAAGCGGCAAGCTGCTCGCGGATCAGCACGACGAACGGGCAACGGTTGGAAATGAAGGCGACGAGCAGGGCCGGCTTGGCGTCGAAATCGGCGAGGCGGTGCAGCACGCCTTGCGCGTCGGGCAACAGGAAATCGGCCGCCCTGGTGCCGAGGTCGATCGGATTGGACTCTGTCTTCGGCATCGATGCGCTCCCTTGTGCAACTATTTTCACAGGCCAAGGTGCGAGCGCCCTGAACGTCCGCAGTTAGTCTATGAATTTAGTATAATTATAGGCTGGATAGCGCATTCGCGGTCAACCGCGCGGCTTAGAATATCGTGCCAATGTTTCAGGCCGAGCCGCCAAGTTTGTTCGGGCGGAAGCCGATCCGGAGAAATCCGGACGGACAGGATTTATCAAGCTCAACTGGTTCGCCGACGAATTGGTACTGCCCAGCCGAACCGCCTTGCGATTTTACGGCGTCATTCCCCTTCCGGATAAAGCGCCTTCGCCAGATCGCGGATCGCATCTGATGTGCGCGGCCCGAAGCCGATCATGTAGGCGCCGTCAAGCACGACCAGCGCCTTGTTGGCCGCCGCCGGCGTTGCCGCCAGCGCGCGGTTGCCGAACACCTGCTCGGGCGTCGGCCCGCTCTTGCCGTCGCTCATCATCAGGATGACGTCAGGCGCCATCTCGATCAGCTTTTCCTCCGATGCCGCCCTGTAGCCATGCACGACATCCATCGGGTTGAGGCCGCCGGCATAGCGAATGATGGCGTCGGCAGAGGTGCCGGCGCCGGCAGCGCTCAGCTTCACGAGGCCATGGAAGAACACCACCTTCTTGCGCCGCTCCGGCGGGATTTTTGCTGCCAGATCGGCTGCCGTCTGAAAGGCGGTGAGCACCTCGGCGGAAACCACCTTGCCCTTGTCCTCGAGCCTAAGGCTGGCGGCGATCAGGGTGATCTTCCGCTCGATGCCTTGCGGGCTGTTGTCCTGCGGGACGAAGACGATCGGGATCGCCAGTGATTTTAGCACCTCGACCGCCTCCGGCGGTCCGCTGTCCTCGGCCGCCAGGATCAGGTCGGGACGCAGGCTGGCCAGCCCCTCGACCGAAAGCTGGCGGCGGTAGCCGACATTGGGTTTTTGCGCGACTTCAGGCGGATATTTGCTGCCGCGATCGACGGAGATGATCCGCTCGCCGGCGCCCAGCGCGTGGACGATCTCGGTGACGTCGGAGCCGAGCGTCACGATTCGGGTCGCCGCGCCCGGCACGACGGTTCGCCCCAGCGCGTCGACAACGCCCTCGGCGGCCAGCGCCTGGAAACCACAGGAAGGCGCCAGCACCGACAGCGCCAGAAGCAGCACCGCCGCGATCCTGCCAGGTTGCGACCAGTGGGTCGTCTTGCCTTCGCCTAAACTGCCGACCATGCCGCTGTTCCCGTGCCAGATGCTTCTCGATGATGGTCGGCTATAAATTTAAAGTTGACTTGTGTCATCATGTTTTAATATGTGACCCCTGCCCCGGCCCGCCTGGTCGAGGGATTCTCGATCATGCCAGCCAAGGCCCTTCAGCCACCGCCAGCAGTTTTGCTTTTGCTTGGGGGCTGCATGACGATGACAACGACAACAAACACGACCTTGATGGCGAGCACCGCGCTCGCCTTCGTGCTCGGCCTCTGCGCCGTGCCTCTTGCCAGCGCGCAGGAACAGGACCAGGAGAAAAAGGCCGCCGCCAAGGCCGGCCGCCTGGCGCCGGCCAGTGCCGCGCAGAATCAGCCGGCGACGATGCTCGACGTGATCACCATCTCGGCGACGATGATCAAAACGGCGGTGATCGAATCGATGGCCGCCATCAGCGCCGTCGATCAGGACGAACTCGACCGCATTCAGCCCGACACAGCGGCCGACATCTTCCGCACCACGCCCGGCGTCGCTGCCTCGATGAATGGCGACGATCCCGCAACCGCCATCAACATTCGCGGCCTGGAGCAATATGGCCGCGTCGTCGTGACGCTCGACGGCGCCCGTCAGGACTATTGGCGCGTCGGTCATGGCTCTGGCTCGTTCTATGTCGAACCGGACCTGATCAAGGAAGCCACCGTCATTCGTGGCCCGGTGTCGAATGCCTATGGGTCAGGCGGCATCGGCGGCGTCGTCTCCTTCGAGACCAAGGACGCCGGCGATTTCCTCAAGAAGGACGAGCGCTGGGCGCTGAGCGAGAAGCTCGGCTACGAGGACAATGGCGACGGCTTCACCACCAGCACCACCGGTGCCTACCGCTTCAGCGACGATGCCGACATCATCGGCAACCTCATCTACCGCGACCGCGACAGCTACACCGACGGCAATGGCGAGACCGTGCCATGGACCGGCGAGCGGGTGACCAGCGGCTATCTGAAGACGACGCTGCGGCCGGCCGATGACCATGAGCTGAAGCTCGGCGCCATCCTGCAGCGCTACAACGACCAGATCACCGGATCCAGCGGCTCGACCTCGCCGACGCTGAGCCGCTACGACACCAACACCACCAACCAGACCTACACCGCCGCCTACACCTGGAAGCCAGACGACAACGAGCTGATCGACTTCAGCGCCAATGCCTACCACAACCGCACCCGCACCGAGCAGACGCAGGTCGCGCCTGCCTCAGGGATCGGCAATTTCCGTTTTTACGATGTCGCCACATCCGGCTTCAACGTGAAGAACTCCTCACGTTTCGACGCCTGGGGACTAGCACATACGCTGACCTACGGACTCGATTACTACTATCTCGAGGCCTCCTCGGAAGCGGCGCATTTCGGCGCTGGCGAACAGCAGGGCTATGGCGGCTTCCTGCAGTGGCAGGGCGATTACGAGGACTGGCTGCAGGTTATCACTGCGATGCGGTATGACGGCTACCAGCTCGATGGCGAAACGCGCATCCCGTCGCCGCAGGAAGCCTCGATCTCCGGCGATCGTTGGTCGCCGCGCCTCACCGTCGGCGTCACGCCATTCGATGGCTTCCAGCTCTATGGCACCTATTCCGAAGGCTATCGGGCGCCGGGCCTGCAGGATGTCTTCCGCGGCGGCGGCGCGCATGGCGGCGGCGATACATACCGGCCCAATCTTCTGCTGCAGCCCGAGACGGCGAAGAACTGGGAGGCCGGCATCAACGTCAAGTATGACGATGTTCTGACGGCGGGCGACCGGTTGCGCGCCAAGCTCAACGTCTTCCACACTGCCGTCGAGGATTACATCGACGTCGACCTGACCGTCCTGCCGCGCACCGCGATCAACATCGGCGACGCCCGGCTGAAGGGCATCGAGGCCGAGATGGTTTATGACTACAACTGGGGTTTTGTGAACCTTGCCGGCGCGTTGATCGACGCCAAGGTCGTCAGCGGCGTCTATTCCGGCCAGGCGCTGAACAACACGCCGCTCGACCGCTTCTCGGCCACCATCGGCTTCCGCATGCTGGAGGACCAGCTCACCGTCGGCGCGCAATATCTCAGCGTCGGCAAGATCACCCGCACCAGCCGCACCAATCCCAACGCCGTGCCGGTCGTCGATGACGGTTTCGATCTGGTCAACGTCTTCGCCAACTGGCGCGTCAATGACAACCTCAAGCTCGGCTTCGGCGTCGATAACATCTTCAACACCGCCTACACCGACCCGCAAAGCGCATGGTCGACCTCGGCGGCAACCGAACAGGGCAAGGGCCGCACCTTCAAGGTGGCGCTCACCGGCAGGATCGGAGGCTGACAATGAGCCAAGCATCGGTGCGTGAACTGGCCTGTGAGGCACAGCTCAACCTGCGACATCTGCCCGATTACATGGACAGCATCAGCGACAGACTGCAGAGCTTCGAGGCCGATGCTTCGCATCAGGGACAGCGCATCGATTTCCGCTTTGCCTTCGGTGGCGCCTCTTTCGACATGGAACGGCTGGTGATGCGGGCCAATGCCGCCGACCGCGACGGGCTGGCCCGTATCAAGGACCTGCTGGCCACGGCCGTACAGGTCTACGCCAAGGAGGAAAATCCCGAGATCGTCTGGACCGGCGATCTCTCAGGCGAAACCAGCCTCGCTCAGTTCCGCGAGATGGTGGTGACGGATATTCGCGACCTCACCCCGCATATGCGCCGCATCCGGCTGGCCGGCGAGGATCTCAGCCGTTTCGCCAAATTCGGCGGCATGCATATCCGCATGCTGTTTCCGACCAGGGAGGTGCCCGATCCGCTGTGGCCGGTGCTCGGCGGCAATGGCTTGCCGGTCTGGCCCGCCGATGACCGGCGCCCGGTGGCGCGCGTCTACACCATCCGCGCGCTCGACGTGGAAAAGGGCATCATCGATGTCGACTTCCTGATTCATACCGGCGAGAGCGTCGGCTCCACCTGGGCCATGCAGGCAGCGCCCGGCATGAAGGTCGGCATCATGGGACCGGTCGGCCGTCCGGTGCGGCAGGCAGAATGGTATGTCTTGGGTGCCGATGAAACCGGCCTGCCGGCGCTGGCGCGGCTGCTGGAGACGCTGCCGGCCGAGACAAAAGGCGTTGCCTTCGTCGAGATCGCCAATGACGGTGAACGGCAGAAGATCGCCAACCCCACCCGCATCGAAGTGCATTGGCTGACACGGGATGGCGTGGCGGCGGGCGAGGACAGACGGCTGGCCGAGGCTGTCCGCTCGGTGGCGTGGCCGCAGGACGGTTCGGCCTTCGGCTGGTTCGCGGCGGAAGCCGCTGCCGCCAAGATCGTGCGCGAATATTGGCGCGACACGCTGGGACTTGGTCGCGATCAGACGCTGGCGGCTGCCTATTGGCGGCGTGGCTCTGCCGGATTGATGGCGGGGTGAACTCTGATGATCGGCCCGCCGTCTTTGCCGATGCCGATATCAATTTGATCACCGGAGACAAGGTTCGAAATATCGCACACCACCAGCGGCATGCGGATGTCATAAAGAAACTCGGCAACGATGGCGCCCACCGCCAGGATCGGGTCCGGCCGCTCCAGAAGAAGACCGGCCGGCGCCGTGCCTCTGCGGATCGCCTCGGCCAGCACCGAGGATGAAGACGATGAGCCGCGCCCGCTCGGCATGACCAAAATCCTGCCGGCGACATTTTGGCCGAGGCCGGGATGCGAATGGTCTGTTATGTCGCCGGTCTCGGCATCGATACCGCCCCAGAAGCTGAGGGGTTGCGAGAACACCAGCGCCTGGCCCTTGGCTTCGCCGGCCAACTGGAAGGTGCCGGTTCGTGCCACCGGTCGCGTCATGAGGCGCTCCGCACGACATGCCCGACGGCAGCGGAGCGGATGCAATCCTCCATCTCGGCAAAGGCGACGGACACGCCGATATTGCCCGGTGCATAATGCGCCCATTTGCCGGAATTGGTCATCACGACGCCGTCGAGGCGTTCCAGGATCGATGTGACATAGGTGCAGGTGTCGGCGACCGGGACCAGACCAAACGCCTCCATCCCCGCCAGCGCGCCCTCCTCCTGCAGTCGCGCCAAGGTCGCACGGCCCGTGTTGACGTAGATCGGGATGCGCCTTCCGGGTGCTGCCTCGCGCAGCAACGGCAACAGTCGCATCCACTCCTCATACGAAAAATGCGGCGTGCCGAGCGACACGGCCGCCACCGGCGCGCCATCCCGTACGCTCGATAGCCTGGCCAGCGCATGGTCGATATCGGCGCGGGTGATGCGGATCGTTTCGTCAGGCGCATGACCCTGGAACGCCTCATCGAGCGTCATCGCTTCCGGCGTGATGCCGACCGCATGGAACAGCGCCACAGCACCCGTCGTTGCAGCCGCCGCGCCCAGCGCCTTTAGCTGGTCCTCATCGCGCGGCTGCGGCAGACCGGCAATCACCGGAACGCGGTCGCCGCTCGCTTGCCCGATGAATAGCCCGACGCCGACGAAAAGGCTGTCGCTCGGCTCGCCGTCCGGAACATCCAGCTCAAATAGGATCCGGCCGCGCCGGTTCTCGCTCAGATGCAGACCCCAGGCCGGCGCGCGGCCGGTCATGGCGCAGCACAGATCGATGAAATCGCCATAGCGGTTGGTGCGCGCGCCGATCACCGAATTGGCAAAGACGATGGCGTTGGATTCGCCCCAGGCGATCTGCTCGCCGAACTCCGGCCTGAACCGCGTCTGGTAAGGTGCGCAAGTGAAGGTCGCCTGGCAGCCGAGCTCCAGATGCGCCTTCATCAGCCGCCGCGCCGGCACCTCTTCCGCTGCCGGCATCTTCACCATGCCGGGATGGATGAGGTCGAATGAGCCGACATTCAATGTCGTCGGCACCTGGACCCGGCCACCGCCTTCGACCAGCCGCTCGACGAAATCGAGCCCTGCCTTGCCGTGGTAGAGACAGCCATCGATATGGGCGCCAGTGATGTCGAGCAGACCGCGCGCCCCAACCGCATTGGAAAATGCGACGAGGATTTTCATGGCAGCGGCGGCGGACGGGCCCTGCTCGCCGTCGAGCATGGATCGGTCCTTAGCCGTCAATTCCAGCGTCATAGATGTGCTCCCGGCCCTATCTAGCCCGATGGAGGGACAGCACCCCCCTCTGCCCTGCCGGGCATCTCCCCCGCAAGGGGGGAGATTAGCCGTCATACCTGCTTTCGCAAATTTTCGACGTTGCAAAAAGGGCAGTGACGCTCAAACCGCCAATCTCCCCCCTTGCGGGGGAGATGTCCGGCAGGACAGAGGGGGGTGCGAAGGAACGCCAACAGTCCCTGCTATCGAACCGCGTCGACTAGTTTGCCGCAATCAGCACGGTGCTTTTCGGCGACCAACTGAGCATTACCTCCTGACCCTCGGCCAGTCTTTCGGCACCGGTGTTCTGCACGATGACCTTCAACGTCTGACCAGCGTGCTCGACAAAGTATGTGCTGTTGTTGCCGGCGAAAATGCGCTTGGAGACCTGCCCCTTGAGCATGTTGGCGTTGCCATCCGAAGCCCCGCCATCAATAGCAATACGGATGCGTTCGGGCCGCACCGCACAACTCGCCTTGGCACCAGCAGCAAGGCGAGCACCCGCGCCGGCGGCAATCGCCGTGCCGTCCGGCAGCCGGATGCCATCGCCCGTCGTATCGCCGCGAAAAATGTTGGCGTCGCCGAGGAAGGTGGCGGCGAATTCGCTCTTCGGCCGGTCGTAGATCTCCTCCGGTGGTCCTTCCTGCACCAGCCTGCCGTCGCGCAATATGCCGATGCGGTCGCTCATCGTCAGCGCTTCTTCCTGGTCATGGGTAACGAAAATGGTGGTGATGCCGATCTCGCGCTGGATGCGCTTGAGCTCGATCTGCATATCGACGCGCAGCGCCTTGTCGAGCGCGCCGAGCGGCTCGTCGAGCAGCAGCACGCGCGGCTTGGTGACGATGGCGCGGGCGAGCGCCACGCGCTGGCGCTGGCCGCCCGACAGCTGATGCGGCCGCCGCCCACCGAGCTTGCCGAGTTGCACCAGATCGAGCGCGCGCTGCACCTCGGTAGCGATGATCGCCCTGGCCTCGCCGCGCACCGACAGGCCGAAGGCGACATTGTCGGCGACGCTCATATTGGGAAACAGCGCATAGTTCTGAAACACCATGCCGATGCGCCGCTTTTCGACCGGCACCCGCTCAACGCTTTCGCCGCCGATGGTGATGCGGCCGGAATCGGGAAAATCGAACCCCGCGATCTGCCTGAGCAGCGTGGTCTTGCCGCTGCCCGATGGCCCGAGCAGCGCATAGAAGCCGCCATCGGCGAAATCGATAGAGACATCGTCCAGTGCCTTGTGCGCGCCGAAACTGCGCGAGACATCAGATACCTGCACGCCGGCCATTATTTCTCTCCGCCGAATTTGAAGAACCGCGCTGTCAGCAGCATCAGCGCCATCGACACGACAATGATGATGGTCGAGACCGCGTTGATCTCGGGCGTAAAACCCTTGCGGATCGCGGCGTAGATTTCGACCGGCAGCGTCGTCTGGCCCGGCGTCGCCAGGAAATAGGACACGACGAACTGATCGAACGAAACGGCAAACGCAAACAGCCCGCCGGCGATGACGCCGGGCATGATCCAGGGCAGCGTAACGCGCCTCGTCACCTGCCACTGGTTGGCGCCGAGCGAGCGCGCCGCCTCTTCCAGCTCCGGCGCGAAGGTCTGCAGCCGGGCCGAGACGACGACGATGACATAGGGCAGCGCCAGCGCGACATGGCCGAGCAGGATCGCATGCAGGCCGCGGCCGATGCCGACACCGAAGAAGAAAATCAGCATCGCCGTGCCGGTGATCAGCCACGGTATGGCGATCGGCGGAAACAGCATCGCCTGCAGGAACTTCTTGCCGCGAAATTCGTAGCGATAGAGCGCCAATGATGCAGCCGAGCCGAGCACCACGCAGATGATCGTGGTGATGACCGCGATCTCGACGCTGTTCCAGGTGGCCGCGATCAGCTGGTCGTTCTGCCACAGCGAGGCGTACCATTCGGTCGTCCATTCGAACGGCAGTTGGTAGAAGGGCGAGACATTGAACGACATCAGCGCCATGATGATGATCGGCAGATAAAGAAAGGCGAGCAGCATAAAGATGTAGAGACGGCCGAGCCATTCGAGGATGCGGGTCGTCACCATCACGCGGCCCTCCGCAGCACCGGCGACGCCACCGCCAGGATGACCAGCACCACCGCCAGCAGGATGAAGGAGAGCGCTGCACCGAGCGGCCAGTTGAACACGGCGACGAACTGGTCCTCGATGACCGTGCCGTAGAAGGTGCCGGTGCGGCCGCCGAGGATGCGCGGTTCCATGAACGAGCCGACGACCGGCACGAAGATCAGCGCCGCACCCGCGACCAATCCGGGCATCGACAGCGGGATGATCACCCGCTTCAGCACCTGCAACCGCGATGCGCCAAGCGAGCGCCCGGCCTCGATCAGCGAGTCGTCGATCGCCTGCAGCGTCAGATAACAGGTCAGCACCATGTAGGGCACATAGGAGTGCACCAGCCCGATGATGACGGCTGGATAGGAATACATCAGGTCGATGTTGATCTTGAACGGCAGCACCGCGTTGAGCGCGGTGTCGAGAATGCCGCCCTCGCGCAAAACCATCGCCCAGGAAAAGATGCGCACCAGCCCGTTCGACCAGAACGGCAGGATGACGAGCAGGAAGATCGCCTCGCGGCTGCGCCCCTTCAGCACCTTGGCGAGCACGTAAGCCGCGGGATAGCCGATGACGACGCACCACAGCGTCACTTCGAGGCCAAGCCGCAGCGAGGCCAGCAGCAGCGTCAGATAGAGGCTTTGCGAGAAGAAGGCGGCATAGTTGCCAAGCGTGAACGCCCACGGCTTTCCCGACAGCGGCAGCTCGGTCATGAACGAGAAGAAGACCATAGCGGATAGCGGCAGGAAGATCGCCACCGTCAGCCAGAGATAGGCTGGCGCCAGCAGCGGCAATGCCGATCTCAGCCCGCTTCGCGACGCTGTCGCAGCTGCCATGGTACCCTCCTCCCAGTATTGGAAGAACCAGCCGACGCGAACCGCCGGCTGGCCTGGCTGTGATCTTACTTCACGTCGACCTTAAGCTGCTGCCAGAGCGCCAGATAGGCTTCGCGCTGGGCGTCGGTGATCGGCGCCTGGAACTGGATGCGCTTGGCCACTTCGGGATCACCCATGACCTTGCGGTTGAAGGCATCCTCGGGCAGCGCTTCCACCGCCTTGGTGTTGGCGGAGACGGGAGCACCGACCTTGGTGACCCATTCGACGTAGAATTTCGGGTCGATCATGTAGTTGATGAAGGCCTCGGCGCCGGCGACGTTCTTGGCGCCGACCGGAATGGAAAACGCGTCGAGCCAGGCGACGGCGCCTTCCTGCGGCACGACCAGCGAGACCGGCAGCTTGAAATGCGTCTTGGCGCGATCGGCCGAGCCGCTCCAGTAGGTGCCGATGTCGATCTGGTTGGAGGCGACCATCTGGTTCCAGTCGTTCTCCGAGCTCCAGAAGGTCTTGATCTGCGGCATCAGCGAGGTCAGCTTCGTCTTGACCGCATCCATATCCTTGATGTCGTTGATGTTCTGGCCAGTGGCGATGGCGCCGAACTGCACCGCTTCAACGGCGTCGTCGCGAATGACGACACGGCCCTTGTGCGCGGCATCCCACATCTCGGCGATGCTCGTCGGCGGCTTGTCGAAGGATTTTTCGTTGATGGCGAGCGCCGTCAGGCCCCATACCCACGGCACGCCATAGACCTTGCCGTCGTGGACGAGCATCGGCGATCCCGCCTTGTCCTTGCTGATGTCGGCGTAGTTCGGCAGCTTGGAAACGTCGATCGGCTGGATCAGCTTGCCGTCCATCGCCTGGTCGTTGAAGGCGGCGTTGATCATGACGACGTCGTAGAGGCCGGGATTGGTCCGGATCTTGGTCAGCATTTCCTGTTCGGAATTGAAGAAATCGTTGACGACCTTGTTGCCGGTCGCCTTTTCGAAAGCCTCGACGGCCCACGGCTCGTCGGCGCCGTAGCCCTTCCAGTTGAGCACATGCACTTCGTCGGCCTTGGCGGCGAACGTGAGTGCGGAGGTAAAGACGGCGGTCGCCGTCAGCAGAGCAGTCAAGTCAGGCATGCGCATGGTTGGTTCCTCTCTGTGGGTTTGCCCGCTTCCCGGGCTTGTCAGGCTTTCCAGCTGTTATGCATTGGCCTTCTGTGTCCGGCCTGCTCCCGATGGGTCGGCGGCATGGCTCAGGAATGTCTGGATTTCGCGGTTCGTCGGCGCCGACGAGCCGCCATGGCGGGTGACCGAAATGGCCGCTGCAGCATTGGCATAGCGCGCTGCCTCGAAGGGCGGGATGCCGTGCGCCAGCGCGCTGACGAAACCGCCGATATGGGTGTCGCCGGCGCCATTGGTGTCGATGGCGCTGACGTTGAAGCCGGCAATGGTCTGCGCTGTGCCGTCGGCCAGCCTGATATGGCAACCCTTCGCGCCAGCGCGAATGATCACGCCAGCAGCCTTGGGGCAGTGGTCGGCGAGAAGTCGTGCCGCGAGTCCCTCGACATCGCCTGGGCCGGCAATCTCGGCGGCTTCCGTCGTGTTACAGCTCAGCCATGTGGTGCGGGCAAGCACCCGCGACAGGATGGGACGCGGAATGTCCGAGATGACCGGCGTCGGATCGAAGACGAAGGGAATATCTGCCGGAAGTGCCTCGATCCAATCGGTGAGCGCATCGCGGCTCTTGGGATAGCTTAGCGTGTAGCCGGAGGTGAACACCCAGTCTCCCGGCGCCACCGCGACCGGCGCCATCAGGTCGCGGCTGAGCACGCTCTCCGCCCCTGGCCACGACACGAAGGTGCGTTCGGCGTCGCTCGAAATCATGGCGACGCAGTTGCCGCTGTCCGTCAATGGCGATGGCGGCGTCAGCGTCGCGATGCCCTCGGCGGCGAAAGCGGCACGCAGGAAATCGCCATTGGGTCCGCTGCCGAGTTGGCCGCCGAACACCACCTGCATGCCGGTGCGGCTGGCCGCGACCATCATGTTGAAGCCGCCGCCGGCGACCTGGGCGAAGCTCGACGCCGTCTTTTCCATGCCGGGCGCCGGCAGGGCGTCGATGCGGTAGACATAGTCGACCACGGCACTGCCGACATGGACGAGACGGCCGCTCATTCCGCCGCGTCCTTGCCGGAACCGATTTTCGCCACCCTTGCTGCCACGAGGTCGGCGGCAAGCGCGCGAACCTCTGACATGTCGAGGCCGACAAGCCGGGCGATATGCTGTTGCGGCAATCGGGAAAAACCGCTGCAGGCGCCGGCCATGCCGGCGGCGATGGCGCCGATCGTATCGGTGTCGCCGCCGATATTGGCGCTGATGATAGCTGCTTGCCATGGGTCGCCACGGGCGACTTCCAGCACGGCGAAGGCCGCCGGGACGGATTCCTGGCTGGCGACGCCGGTACCCACCAGATCGGTGATCAGCCGAATGGCATCCCTGATCGCCTTGCCGCGCACGATGTCCTGCGCCCAGACGATACGCGCGGCGATGTCGCCGCCGGTGACCCAATGACCAAGCGTCGCCCCTCGCCTCGCCGCCGCGACGGCGCTGGCGGAAGCATCGCGCCAGCCACCGCCGGCGATGCCGCGGCTGACGGCAGCGGCAACGGCAGCAGCGGAAGCGATTGCGATCGAGGTGTTGTGCGTCGCCCGGCAGGTCTCCGCCACCTTGGCGACGAACGCCTCCAATGGTTCGAGCGGCATCATGATGCCGACAGGCCCGATGCGCATGGCCGCGCCATTGGTGTCGCCGCTGCGTCCCGCTTCCTCGGCCGGTACGCCATTGTTGATGGCGTCGATGGCCCGTTTGGTCGACGGCCCCAAGAGATCATAGCTGCCGCGCGCCTTGACCTCGCGCTCCCAGTCGAGCAGCGCATTGACCCAGCGCGCGTGGTCGAAACGGTCGCCGGATTCGACCAGGATGCGGCCGAGCAGCAGCGCCTGTTCGGTGTCGTCGGTGATGGTGCCGGCAGCCAGTCCCTTCGACACCGGATGATCGGCGAAAGGCTCGATGAAATCCTCGACATGGCCGTGGAGTTCGGCAATGCGAACCGGCGACAAAAGCTGCGTCGGCATGCCGAGCGCATCTCCCAGCGCTCCGCCGACAAGCGCGCCCATGGCGCGATCGATGGCCTTGCTGGTTGCATCCGACATCGCTCAGAACCTCATATGCAGCGCAAAATGTGCCGGGTTGAGCAGGCTGGTGACATACTCGATCGGCCGATCGTCAGCCGCACGCGTCAGCCGGCGGCCGCGCAGGAAGGGCGTGCCTTGTGGGCAACCGAGGATGGCCGCATCCTCGGCATTGAGCATCTCGATCTCGACCCATTCCTCGCCATGGTCGGGAATGAGGCCGGCGGCGCGCAGCGTCTGGTGCAGCGAGCCCTCGCGCAGTCCGCGCAACGGTACGTCCTCAAGCTCGGAGGACAATGGCAGCCGGCTGCGCTCGATGGAGATCGCATGGCCGTCGCTGGCGTTGGTGCGCACCCGGTCAACGGCAATGAAGAACGGGCTTTCGATACCAAGCAGCGCAGCCAGATCGGGGTCTTCGATGACCTCCAGCCGCAGCGTCCGCGTCTCGGCATTGGCGCCGGCATCGGCCAGCGCGCGCGACCAACCGATGGAGTCATCGACCGGCTTGCCGTCGAAGGTGACGAACGAGCCAATACCAACCCTGGTCGTGATCAGCCCGCGGCTGGACAGTTCTTCGAGGCCCTTGCGGACCGTATTGCGACTGACGGAGAAGCGCTGGACAAGTTCATTCTCGCTTTGCAGGCGGTCGCCGAAGCCGAGAACACCGGAGCGGATTTCATGTTCGAGAACGGTGGCGATCTGCTCGGGTTTGCCCGTACCGGGAGACAGTTGAACCGCGCGCCGCTTCATATAGGTACCTGTTCAGTGAACCTGTATAGTCCTGTTCAATATCTGGATAGAAATGCCGTGTCAACAGATGCCGGAAACAGGCCCAATGAACCCCGAATTTCGGATTGTCCGCAGAGCGCGCCGAACTGGCCGGTTGCCATGGCCCGGAAAAGCCGGTGAAAGACCGAGATCAACCAAGAGGATAGAGCCGATCCTTGATTCAATTTCACCGGGCAGGCTACGGGATCGACACCTCACGCGGCTCAACGAGAATGTCCGCCTCGATAGCGGCGTTGATGAACGCCGCCCTTGCCGCCGAGACTTCTTTCTTTCCCTCTAGCACGGCCAGACAGACCTTACGGGCAACCATATGCTTTTGCCCGGTTGCAACCGGCCAGCGGTTCAGCAGGATGTCGGCAGCCTGAGCGACCCGCTCCACGTTGAAGATCGAGTTTCGCGATCGGCCGAGCGCAATCCTGACCGGCTCATCGAAACGCTGATCTTGCACGATGCCACTCCCCAAAGTCGGCATTCATCGATTCGCGGCCTTCAACCCCGCGCAATGTGATAGGTTCCGCGACAAAGGTGCAAGATGTCCGATTCCAGTGGCCAGAAAAATCCCAGGCTGATCGTCGTGGTCGCGTTCGATCGCGGTGAGGATGGCGAGTTGTTCCCAGCCTTTGGACCCGCCGACCAGCAGAGCGAAGACCGCGCCATACGCACCGCCAGGGCTCTAGCGGCAAAGCATGCCGGCGTCATCGCCTGGAGCCGCGAGGCCGATCCGACGCTGGGCGAATACGGCCCGCCGAACACGCTCTTCGTCAGCGGCGACGTACCTGACATGGAATAGTCGACTGGCGTCAGCTTCTGGATGCCTTGCCCATAGGGTTTGATGCGAGCCGGTTTCCCCTCGCCAGCAAGCAAAAGCCCGCTACGGTGAACCGGAGCGGGCCTTGGAGGAGGACAAGGGGTGGGACCCTCTCCTCTTGTTTCCACGGGGGGGTGTGGACCGCAATGACCATACGAAAGTTTTGCAGAGTGCAGGATCACAAGCCGGCTTGCCTGCATCACAATCCGGTGCACGCCGATATTGGGGGCGCTCACGAGATTGCGATCAGTTGCGATAACCCGGCTAGATACGCCCGAGCACGACAAGCACGATGGCGATGAGCAGCACGAGCCCAAGGCCGCCGCCGCCATAGTAGCCGGTGCCGTAGAACGGACCGCCACCGAGGCCGCTGAGGCCGCCAAGCAGCGCAATGATGATCGGTATGGTTCCAAGACTCATAGCGATGTTCAAAGACGAGCGCTCCAAAGGCTCTACCGTTCCGCGCGATTGTGGCGGGCATCGCGTGCGGAAGAGGTCTGCCGGCAACAGAAGCGGCCATCCAGATGATGGCAACCAGAATTTGATTCCGGCACGCCTGTGGACGCAGAAAGCCCGCCAGCGTGGCGGGCTTTCCTACCGGCCGGAGGCCAGGAGAGTGCGGTCGAGCCTCACGGCTGATTCGGCACTTCCAATCCCCGGCCCCTTCAGTATCAGCGACGAGCGATGAGGAGGCAGAGTTGCCGTAGATCGCGGTCGTAGGCGCCTTCGCTGCTGAGCACGTCGACGCAGCGCTTCTTCATTCGCGCCACGTTGCTATCCGACATCTGGGCCACGACACCCGGCAGGCTCGGCCTGCTGGGGTTTGACGGATTGGACGGATTGCTCGGGTTCGACGGATTGCCTGGATTGATGCCGCCACCAATACCCACGCCGACGCCGCTCGTCCCGCCTACATTGGCGCCAAGGCCGGCCGTAATGCCGCCAGACCCTCCGATGTTGGCGCCCGCGCCGGCATTGATGCCGTTGCTGCCGCCGACCGAAGCGCCGAGACCAGCATTGACACCGCTCGAGCCGCCAACATTGGCACCGGCACCGGCATTTACACCACCGCTGCCGCCGACCGAGGCGCCCACTCCGGCACTGATGCCGCCACTGCCGCCAACGGAAGCCCCGACACCGGCATTGACGCCGCCGCTACCACCCACCGAGGCACCAACGCCAAGGCCGATTCCCGCAGCATTGGCGGGCAGGGAAAGAGCTAAAATTACCGCACTACCCGCCAACATATTGGCGACTGTCTTGATGGTGTGAGCCATAACACTCTCCTGTTGTCGTTGCGCTAAAGCAATTGGCGAGAGGCCGATTGCAAGATCAACTACGCGAGGTGGTGAATTTCAGTTTCAGAGAGAGAATACTGAACCTGAGGCGTGGTGTACATCAACAAAATTTCTGAAACAAAATGATATTAAAGTTTGAATAATTGTTCTTTACACGAACAATTCGTAAGGCATTGGCGATCGGACGTTACTCTGCTCCATGCCGCACACCGCGCTGGACATGGATAGGCCTCTCGCAAGATCAGCAAGACCGCCGCGATGATTGCAAGTGGCCAGAGTCTATCGGCGGCCGGATGCGGGAGTGAGAGAGTGCAAGCGTGATTGCAGGCCGAACGATTCTGCGCCGGCCCGCTTGTCAGACGATCCCGTAGAACAGCCTGTAGTGGGCGCGCTTCATATAGTCCCGGTATTCCGGCGTGGCGGCTAACAGCGCCTCTTCGCGCAGGATGCGATGAACCTGGAAGAAGGTGATCGCGGCGTAGACAGCAAGATTGTAGAAGGAAAAGGCCGACAGCAGGAACAGGACATGACCGGCAAGGTACCGGCATAGATCGGGTGCCGCACCAGGCGGTAGGCACCGTCGGTCATCACGCCGCGATTGCCCGGCAGAATGGCGAAAGAACGCCCTAGCGATATCTTCCCCCAGATCACGAACCCCAACGCCAGGACTTGCAGCGGCGCAGCGGCATAGACCGGGATGATGGCCACGCCCGGTTCCAGGTCGATGAAGCCGACACCGAAGCTGGCGACCACCGAACAACCACCGTCAGCGGGTTCCAGTCGCGTACCTGCGGTCGCCGCGACAGAAGCAGCCAGGTAAAGGTCAGTATCTCGGAGATTGCCACCAGCGCCACATTGATCCGGGTCGGGTCGAGCATCAGGTGATATACGCCGCGGTAGACGAACATGCCCGCGAAGGCCAGCGCGCAGATCCGAAAGAAACCTTCACGCAAATCCACCAGGATTTCGCGCTTTCGGGCTGCGGACAGAATCCTGCCGTCACTGACGTGCGAAAGCCGCCTCGCTTTTTGATATGAGCAATGCAAACACCCCGATGATCCCTCGAGGCGACCTTTGCACGCAACCATTGCCGGGCAGTTAATCAACAAGATCAGATCGGTGTTAAACTGGCTGTCGGGGAGCCAGGGTGCCACATCCAGACGACCCTGCTCCACGCGGTCGTCCAAAAAGACGGGCGACCCATTTCATTTGATCTTGGCAGACTAGCTCAGATAGTCGTTGCGGAAATAGCTCCCGAAATCCGGGCGTTGAGCAACCAGCTTGCCATCGGCATCGCGCAAGATGCCGGACGCGAAGAGATAGTCGCCGATCGCTTCCATCTTGGCCGAATCCATCGTCCCGATGGCGCCGCTTTGGCTGCGCAGATAATGGCCGTCGATCAGCGCCTTCAGCGAGGCGTGGATCAGCGCCGGATTGGTCAACGCATCCTTGTTGGCCGCGATCAGCAGGGCTGCCGCATCTTCGGGGTGATCGACCGCGAACTGGTAGCCGCGCCGTGTCGCCTGGACAAAGGCTGCCGCAGGCTTGGGGTTTGCCTGGAGATAGGCTTCGCTCGAAGAGATCAGTGTCGTATGCTCGTCAGGCACGCCGTAATCGGCATAGACGAAGCTGCGTTGTTTGACGCCCTTGAGCTCGGCTTCGACACCCTCCCAGGTCGAGACTTCGAGCGTGAAATCGACCGAACCATTGGCCAGCGCCTCATAGGCTGAGGTGCCGAGCGTCACCGTCTCGAAATTGCCCTTGCCGCCATCATGGCGGATGATGGTCGATATCAGGGCGTTTTCCCAGGCGCTGCCGAAGCCGCCATAGGTCAGGCCGTCAAGGTTTCTCGGGCTTACTATCTCGCTGCGGGCCGCATTGAAGACCACGCGGCCGGTTTCCGATTGCACCACCGCATAGACGCCCTTCAGGTCCGCTCCGGCGGTTCTCTGGGTGAACAGGCTGATGGTGCCGTTGATGCCGAAATCGGCGACGCGATTTGCAACCAGCGTGCCCGCACCGGTATCGCTGTAAGGCAGGATGTCGACCTCGAGCCCGGCCTCGCGATAGAAGCCCTTGTCGCGGGCGACGAACAGTCCGATGTGGTTGGTGTTGACCGTCCAGTCGAGGGCAACGGTGACCTTTTGTGCCGATTGTGCTTGGGCTCGCCCCGATCCGGCAATGAGCGGAAGGCCTGTGGCAAGGGTCAGCAACAAGGCCTGCCGGCGCGTCAAGTCAGTCATGATCGTGTCCTTTGGATGGGGTGGCGTTGACGATGATGTCGAGAATCTCGGCCTCGAGCGTACTTGCCTGGCGCGCGGCATCGCCGCCAAGGCTGCGCGGGCGCGGCAGCGGCACCTTAATTTCACGCACGATGCGGGCCGGGCGCGCCGACAGCACATAGATGCGGTCGGACAGGAACACGGCTTCGCGCACGTCATGGGTGATCAGGAGCGCCGTCCAGCGATGATGCCGCCACATCTGTTCCAGCCAGCGCTGCATGGCCGTGCGGGTCAGCGCGTCGAGCGCGCCGAACGGCTCGTCGAGCAAAAGCATGTCGCGTTGCTGCACCACCGTGCGCAGCAAGGCCGCGCGCTGGCGCATACCGCCGGACAGTTGCGCTGGAAAATGCCGCTCGAAGCCGGCAAGCCCGAATTCGGCAAACAACGGCGCAACGCGCACCCGCGCCGCCTGTCTCCTCATGCCTTGGACTTCGAGCCCGAGCGTCGCGTTGTCGAGGATGCGCCGCCACGGCATCAGCGCGTCACGCTGCGGCATGAAGGCGAAATGCCTGCCGTGGTCGTCGAGCGGCGCGCCGTCGAACAACATCTCGCCCTCGCCATGCTCGGCGCCGGTCAGAAGCTGAAAGAGCGTCGATTTGCCGGCGCCCGAGGGTCCAAGGATCGAGACGAATTCACCAGCGCCGACGCTAAGCGAAATATCGGCCAGCACGTCGAGCCCACCGAACGCCTTGCGCACATACCGCAGTTCCAGCCGGCTCATCGCCAGGCTCCCTTCCCGGCGGTTTCCTTGCCGGCCCGCTCCCAGGGCATCGCAAGGCGCTGCAGCAGTACAGTCAACCCGAACAGGACAAGGGTCAGGGCAGCGCTCACTCCGACGGCGGCAAGAACCAGGTCAGGGCGGAAATTGTTCTTGGCGTTGAGCATATAGATGCCCAGCCCCTTCGCGGCACCGGCATATTCGGCGAAGATCGCGCCGACCACGGCATAGGTGATGGAGATCCTCAACCCAGCAAAGAAATAGGGCAGCGCCGAAGGCAGCCGCGCCAGCACGAAGATGCGCCAGCGCCCTGCCCCCATGGCGCGGAGCATTTGCCCGATCTCGGCCTCGGTCGACTCATAACCCTCGACCAATGCAACCAGCATCGGAAAGAAGGTAACCAGCGCCACCAGCATGATCTTGGGCGCCAGCCCGAAGCCGAACCACAGCACCACCAGCGGCGCGATCGCCACCAGCGGCAAGGTCTGGCTGACGATTAAGACGGGAAACAGCGCACGCCGCAGCGGCTGGAAGAAGTCGACCAGCATCGACAGCACGAAGGCGGCGCTGAGCGAACAGGCAAAGCCGAGCAGCGTGGCGCCGATGGTCGGAATGGCGTTGTCGGCCAGCGCCTGGCGATTGAGCAGCGCTTGCTCGAAAACGCGCGACGGCGCCGGCAGTATCGTCGGCCTGATGCCGGAATAGGTGGCATAAAGCTCCCACGCCACTAGGAGCAAACCGACCGAGATCATGGCCGGCATTGCCTTGACAAGAAGACCCGCGATCGGGCGCGAAGCGACTGATGATGTGGCCACGGGAGACAACCTTTGACGGCAGCGCGAAAGCGCGGCTGGCTCAGACAGCCGACGGGCTGTTGGCCGAGACCGTGACGTCGAGGGTTACGTGGCCGGCGCCTGGTCCGAAGCGGCAGAAGGCCTCGTCCAGCGCCGAAAAGATCGCACCGGCATCACCGCGCAGTTTCGTGCAGAAATGCTTGGAACGCTCATAGACGCCGGACTGCTTGAGAAAATCGATGCAGCCGTAGATCTCGTCCATGTGGTCGTCGGTGCCCATCACATAGAGCGAGAACTGCGCCGCCGCCGGCTGGCCGGTGGCAGCAGCATTGCGCACCGCCGCGATGGCCGCATCCTTGCGCGGGCCGAGTGGCCCGACAGGCCCGCCAAGTGCATCGGAGCGGCAGATCGGATCATCCGGCTCGCCAGGGCACCCGCGCGAGATGGTGGCCGACAACACGCAATGTTTGCCGCTACGTGCCGCCGCCACGAAGAGGTCGCGCATGGCGGGAAACAGCACTTCGGGCGGCCCGACCAGCAAGGTCGAGATGTCGTCGGTCTCGATCCTGAGCTTGTCGCGCCAGGGATCGAGCGCACCGAGCGCGCCAAGAATGACACCGACGAATTCGTCGGTCATGGGGTATAGGGAAATCTGTGCGCCTGAAAACATCGCCCGCCTCGCTCCGCTGGTATTACCCAGATCAGCTTCTAGGGTCTGTGGGCTTGCCGCCCCCGTCTCAGCCCCGACCGTACGGAGCACCCCTGTGGATGTGCGCCTTAAAGCATCATTCGAGTTCAAGGGAAAGCCGTTTTTTCAGAGCACTGCGCCAAAAGCATTGCGCCAGTCACGGTGTACCTGAGCGGAATTTTGTCGGGAACCTTCGCCGCCGCGACCGGTTGTCCCCACAGTCGCAACGCGATCACTTTCGTAGAAAATAAGCGACGACTTCACAGAAATGGAGACAAACCATGTTCATGAAAATCCTCGCAGCTTCGGTTCTCACCATTGGTCTGGCCACGTCAGCCATGGCGCAAAGCGCCGGCAGCAACAACGCAAATGGAAGCGGCAGCGGCAAGTCGGTGACGGTTGAGCCGAACACGCCGGCTTCCCCGAATACGATCGAGCCGGACACTGTCGACCCGGGCACGACCAACAGCACGACTGGCACGGTAGGGGACATGAATTCGAACGCGGATCAGAATTGCCCGACCAACCCGCAAGGCGCGCAGCCGGACGCCGATGGTAACGCGACGGCGCCAACGGTAAACGATAATCATTGTGGCAAGTAACCACGTCGCAAACGGATGAAGCCGCTGGGCATCGCCCAGCGACTTCATCCGTTTTTCTGGTCCGCAGCACTCGCTTTGCCGAACAGCCGGATTTCTGGAGCGGGCCTCCCGGCGGGCGGGCGCGAAAATAGGTGTTTCGAATTGAGCAGCCGTTTGAGCACTCTACCGTAGGTAAAATACAGGACCCGACCGTTGGCGAGATCGAATTCCACTGTTCCCCACCGCCTGACCGGAGCCTTTCCTGTGCAGGGCCCCAGCCTTCTGATCTGGAATCCCAGCCTGACTTTGCGCGTTCCGATTTCAAGATAGATGCCTGGCAGAAGGCCAAGCACATGCCATAGCCGTACAACATGCTCGACCGACATGGCCGGCGAGATTATCAGGTGGCTGGGCTGAAGCCGCGCCCAGACGAAATCGCCTTTCGGCTGCGGCATTCCTGACAACAGCCCCCGGCAGTAGGTCGGCACCGCCTCGCTCACCAGAATCCGCATAGCGGTTGCCGTGCTGTCGACCAGGGCTTCTCTCGATGTCCAGTCAGCTTCGGAAAACGGCACCTGCCCGAGAATGTCACCCTCGTCAAAACCGGCGGACATCTTGTGGAGCGTGACGCCGCCATGAGCCGCATGCCGGCCGTCCACGGCCAAGCGCTGGATCGGGTGGGGCCCTCGATAGTCGGGGAGCAGCGCCGGGTGGAGGTTGACCCCGCCTTTGGAAAAATGGCCAAGAACCTCTTGAGGGATCAAGACAGGCAAAGTGTAGCAGACCAGCACATCGGCGCGGACGTCAGACAATTGCCGACCAAGCGCATTCCAATCGTAAGGGCGGCCAAATTCGATCAACTTGACAGGCGTGTTACCGATAAACCGCCTGAGCAGCAGCTTGCGTTGAAGCCTTCGCCGGAAATTGCCAATGCTGAAACCGGTGGGACGACGCCGGAACCCGGGCACGATGATCGCGCCAATTGCATTTCCAGCCTCTAGCCAGCCGGCGAGCAGAGGCCCCGTATAGTTAGAGATATCGAGGACAAAAACGGCTGTGATCGGCTCCGAGTGATCGGTCGATTCGATCGGCCTCATCTTCGGCGGCTCAAACGGGCCGACAGGTCAGGGCGAGCTTGTCAGGTCGGCTGAGTGGAAGGCGATGCCAAGGCAGTGACAACCGAAAGACGCTCGCGTTTTACAAACACTGGCTTTTCGTAAACTTTTTTCACGGCCCGTCTCCCGAAATCAACTCTTCCTGCGCAGTTGGACCGCGATACGGCAGGCTGTCAACCGCCTGACCGTGTTTGCCTACCGCATCCGCATTCGCCGTTGACGAAGGTGTTCGAAGGGCGCTTTCGCACATTGGTGAAAGCTCGATGGCTTCACCGACGCGACAAGCCGCGCTGACCGAAAGGGGTTTGGATGCGATGATCTGCTCGACGACACCGTCGAGCAGCAATGCAGGGCAAATCGCAGTTGCAAATCTACGAAACCGCCGTCTCGCGAACCGGCAGCTTCCAGCCTGGCCTGACGAAGTGGCAGGTGTATCCGTCGGGATATTTCCCCAGATAGTCCTGATGCTCGGGCTCGGCTTCCCAGAATGGACCAACGGGTGCGACTTCGGTGACGACCTTGCCCGGCCACAGGCCCGAGGCATCGACATCGGCGATGGTGTCCTCGGCGACGCGCTTCTGTTCGTCGCTGGTGTAATAGATCGCCGAGCGATAACTCGTCCCGACATCGTTGCCCTGGCGGTTGCGCGTCGTCGGATCGTGGATCTGGAAAAAGCGTTCCAGCAGCGTGCGATAGCTTATGATGGCCGGATCGAAATTGATCTCGATCGCTTCGGCGTGGCTGCCATGGTTGCGATAGGTGGCGTTGGGCACGTCGCCGCCGCTGTAGCCGACGCGGGTGGAGATGACGCCTGGATAGCGCCGTATCAAATCCTGCATGCCCCAGAAACAGCCGCCGGCAAGGACTGCACGTTCGGTCGAAGTCGCCATGTCACGTCTCCTCAAAAGCAATTCCAGGAAAAGTGTGTAGCGGTTTTCCGTCCGGAATTGCGTAAAAGCAAGTGGTCTCGCCATAAATGGGCATTGTCACCTGCTTCGTCCAGCGGACGCGGTGGATCTACTTCAGTTGCTCGTTTGGGCGAGCCTGTCGATCAAACCCGGTAGCTTCATGCCAGGCGGAATGGCGGCAAAGCTGATCGCCACCGGTGGTGCCCTGAGCGACCAGTCGAAAAGAACGGTCTTGACGGGGATGTTGCCCAGCCACGCCAGCAGCCGAGGTGGCACGCCGCTCCCGGGCCAGACCAGGAGCATGCCGTGATCGCGCAGCCGCTGGCTGGTGATCCAGGGGGCGAGCCGCATGTCGAGGTCGGTGAAGATCGACGGCTTGTCATAGGCGTTGAGGCCCGCCAGCAACGCGATGCGGGTATCGCCGCCGACGATGTCGAGCCGACCGGGCACCGCCGCGTGCCAGACCGCCTCGGCTTCGTCCGAAATCTGCCGCGCTGGCCAGCAGACGGCATCCATGCGCCCGCGCAAATTGCAACTCGTCCAGCGGATGCCCGCATAGGCAGCGGACATGCCGAGGATGCAGGCGAACGCGCAGATCGCCAGCCGTCGCAGTTCGACGGCGCCGAGCCGATGACCCAGCAAGGCGAGCGCCACAACGCCGACCAGATTGTACATCGGCGCGCCCCACGCCTCGCCGGCGCCGGTGAACAGCGAAGCCACCATGACAAGCACCGCCGGACCAAGCCCCATCCACACGAGATAGGCCAGCGCGCCGCGCTCGATGGGCTGTACCGGCGCGGGCGAACGCCGCAACAGCCCCGATATCGACAGCACCAGCAATAAGCCGCAGAGCCCCGCCATTTGGACACCGATATAGTAAAGGCGGGCGCGGTGGACCAACACCCATTCATCGCGGCCGGCGACATAGGTCAGCGGCAGGAAATCGATGCGGTAGAGCTGGACGGCCAGCGGCGCGGCGACGGCGAGGAAAACCGCGAGCCCAAGCCAGGGCCAGGGCGTGGCGAGTCGGTTGCGTGCCCGTGTGTCCGACAACAGCCAGATCGCCCCGAAGAGCAACAGCAACCCGGTGGAAAACTTGGCATAGAGCCCGACGCCCGACACCAGTCCGAGCGGCAGCCACCAGCCCGGCCCACCGCCACGGCCCGCACGCCACAGCAGCCAGCAGATTGCGGCCCAGAAGGGCATCTGCGCGTAATCATGATTGAACTGCGGTGTCGGCCAGCCGAAGAAATACAATGACGGCATCAAAAGCACGGCGGCCAGCGCGCGGGTTCTCCCGAGCATGTCGCGGGCCAGCAGGTAGACGAAGACGAAGGTCGCCGAGACGACAAGCTGGGCGAGCAGATATTGCGGCCAGCGGAACGATCCGGTCAGAAGATGGCTGATCTCGAGCATCCAGCCGGGGAGCTGCGGATGCTTGTAGGTCAAAAGCACCCATTCGCGGCCCCACATGAAGCTCTCGACGACATCGCCGGGCGGGGCGGCATCGACAAGCGCCGGAACCACGGTCCAGCACAGGATCTGCGTCAGGCATAAAAGCGCCAGGCCGGCTTCTGGATAGCGCATCAGACCCGGCCAGATCGACGACTGCCGCCAGTCGCCTGGAACAGAACTGCCGACCGGCAGCCAACCGTTCATGGGTTCGTCGATTCGCGTCATGCGGTGGATAAATCACACCGGACGGTTTTACGAACAGCCCAGAACTTGAAGCTTACGAAAATGTATACTTGGCCGACCATGGCAAAACCAAGATTGAGGCAGAGTTTCGCGCCACCATGCCGCCTCTCCCGTCATCACATGCCAGCAAGACAACAATGGAACACGCCATCCCGCAGCACCCTGAACATGCCGGGCATGGCGCCTTGGGCGTGATCGCGGCAGGTGTCGCCTACGCCCGACCGGCTCCCGTCCCCAAAAAAGCATCCAGGATTTGAAAAATGCGCCACCACCATGCCGTCATTCATTACCGTGCGCTCGATTTCTGGATGGCCCGTGCGGCCGTTCTCGTCATCATCTGCCTGCAGCTTCTGGTCATCAACAATCTCTCATTCGGGCCGCGCTGGGTGGCGCCCGCGCTGGAGGCGGCCCTGCTGCTGCCCTTGTCGGTGGCCACCGCCTGGACACAGGCCGCCACCCGAAAGGCGGTCGAGGACCACGAGTGGCATGCGATCGGCCAGTTTCGGGTCATGATCCGCAGAACAGCCCTGACCATGACCGCCATCATCAGCATCATGAATTGCGGTTCGCTGGTCCTGCTGGTGCGTGCCTTGCTGGAGGGCCATGCCGGCAACAGCGGTACGACGCTGCTGATCGACGCACTCAACATCTGGGTTACCAACGTCATCGTGTTTGCCTTGTGGTTCTGGAGCACCGACCGCGGCGGTCCGCCGACCTGCGGCCTCGTCAAGCTCGCACAGGCCGATTTCCTGTTCGCGCAGATGACGTTGAACGACCGTGAGCTTCGAGATTGGCTGCCCGGCTTCGTCGATTATTTCTTCCTCGCCTTCACCAATGCGACCGCATTTTCGCCCACCGATACCTTGCCACTCTCCCAGCGCGCCAAGCTGCTGATGATGGCCGAGGCCATGATCTCGCTGCTGACCATCGCGCTGGTCGCGGCACGCGCGGTCAACATCCTCGCTTGATCGGCCCGACACGCGAAAATAGCCCGCCCGGCGAACCGGAACGGGCTATTTTGGGTTGTCTTCGATGATTGGAATGCAGCGCCGAACTAGTGGCGCTTGCCCAGCCTGTAGCTGTTGCCGCCCAGCAGGTTGACGCCGAGCCCGCTCAGAACGCCACCGACGATGTTGGTCTTGTTGCCGTTCAGAATGCCTGAGACGACATTGCCGCTCAGGATGTTGTTGCCGCTGAGCACGTCGTTCAGCGCGGTGATCTTGCCAAGGTCGATGGATGGCGAAACATTGATCAGGCTGCCCGAATTGCCTCCCCAGCCGCCCGAACCTCCGCACCCACAACCTGCCTCGGCGGCTCCAACGGACGATGCAACTGCAACAGCGGCTAAAATAACAGTGAACTTGTTCATGAAAGCTACTCCCGTTTGATGATGGAGATGGCTTCCGTCTTCTGTGGTCTACCTCTTGTTTAACAATATATGAACACTTCATCCGCTCAAGTCTTTATCTAGTTTCAGTGCATCAATCAAAAATTAACAATAATCATTATGCATAACCGACATGATTAACTTGCTTGTGACAACGGGCGATGACGAGACCGGTCAGATCGAATGCCGCTCAGCAATAGCCGATCGGAAATACAAAAAAGCCGCCCCGGCGTGAGCCGAAGCGGGCAGCGGTCGTTTCTGGAAATGAGAGCAGCGCCGCGCCAGGTTGCCTGCCTCGGTAATTCCGAGGCAGTAGCCAACAGACGACGCGGTGCCAATAGCTACTCCTCCACCCCCGGCTTGAATCTCCGCACCACAAACTCGAACAGCACGTCCGAAATCCACATGGCGCAGACGCCGATCAGGAAGGCAGCCGCCAGCGTGGTGGTGTCGTCGGCGGGATCGGGCATCGGCAGGCCGGCGATCCTGGCGTAGGAAACCGCCGGCAGCGTCAGGTAGGCCGCCGCAAGTGCGCCGCAGATCGGCGAGGCCACCATTTCGCGCAGCTTGTAGCGATGCCGCGACAGCGCGCGCAGAACGCCGCCGGCGAGACCCGCCGCCACGACCGGTCCCTTGATGCCGAGCAGGTCGAAAAGATCGTTCATCATGGCCTCCAGCCGCAAAGTTTCTGGCCCTTTTCGTTGTGAGCCAGGATCGCCGCCACCGACGCATCGGAAAGGGTCGCCGCCTCTGCCCTTGTCGGCCGGAGGGGATGCCCGGCCGCGCAGAACGACCCGCCTGATTTGGTGCAGCCGGCCAGCAGGAGCGAGAGCGCTATGATTTTGACCATCTGGCCAGCCTCCCCCTGTTGTCGTCCGGCGCCCGGCCGGCGACGGCATCGTCGATCTTCTGGGCTTCGGTGCGCGCCGCTGCGTCGGCGGCATCCTGCCTGGCCTTCTGGCTGGCCTTGCCCTTGGCATAGGCGGTCCAGACACCGGCAAGCGCGGCGCCCATTGCCAGAAGATACGGCCAGGCCTGGCCAAGCAGCGCGAGGGCGAGTGTTCCCATCTCATGTCTCCTTGGCCGGCGGCGCGACCATGCCGCGCGGCCCGTCACGCACCGCGTTGATGATGATCTTGGCAAGGGCAATGGCGCCGCTGATCTGAAGCGCGGTGCGGTCGCTCACCCCGAGCAGCGTCCAGTCGAAGCCGGCGAGCGCGCCGCCGCAGATGATGGCGATCAGCGTGTTGAGGAGATTGTGCAGCGCATTGGTGTTGAACCATGTCATTGAAACAGGCCCCCGAAAAAATCGGCGACCCGATGCCGGAAGGCCGCGAGCGCTCCGGCCATGAGAACGAGGATGCCGGCCGCGGCAGCCGTCTTGCCGCCGGATGCCGGCTGCACGGGCTGGGTCGCCGGCATCACATCAGCCGATGTCTCAAACCTGGGCGACGCCGGCGCGGCCACCGGTGCCGCGGGGCCCTGCGCCGACATCAGCAGGGCCTGAACCCGCACCGACCTGACACGATCGGACCAGCCGCGCCCGAATGTTGCCCATGTCGGCAACCGCTTGAGGAACGCCAGCCGCGCATCGCAAAGCGCATCGATGGTGACGCCGGCCGGCTTTGCCTTGGCCGCCGCGACGGTGACCGGTCCGATCCGCCCGTCCTGCGCAACGCCGACGGCCGCCTGCAAATATTTGGCCGCCCGGCCAGGCCCGCTGTTGACGGCGAAATCGAACACCGCATGGTCGACGCCATCGGGCAATTCGGCGCCGAGCACAGCGTCCCAGTAGAAGCGGCGATAAACGGTGGCGACCTGCGCGTCGCTGATCGCACGCAGATCCGCCTTCCTCGCGTCGGCCTTCACATAGCGGCGGAAGCTGGCAAGCGTCACGCCCTTCATGGTGGCGCCGCCGGGGTCAGCCGGATTGTCCGACCACCCGCCTTCCGATTTGAGAACAAGCGCAAGCGCCCGAGCGAAGTTGCGGTCCATGGTGGTTTTCCTTCTTCGAATGATTTGGCTATGGTCGGCGCCGGGGAGCGGGCTGATGGATGATGAGCGACGCAAGGACCTAGTGATACTCGCCGCGCCGTGGGCTAAGCACAGCGCTAAGTTTCGTGCGAACGCAGCGACGAAGGCTGGCTAAATCAGAACCCACGACGGCGGGCTCTTGCTTCTCTACGACAGCGGGTGGGAAGTCATTCGACCCGGCGACAGCAACGCGGAAACTGGCTGACACAACCCGAGCGCCCGCCGTCCCTGCCGGCTTACGGGACGGGGAACGTCCCATTGCTCTCAGGCTGTCTGGTTTGTCTGGAACAGGTACGACCCTCTGAGGGCGCATACCCATGCCGAGCGGCGCAGCCTACATAAGGTTGACGATGGCGCTCGCACTATTTGTCCCTTGGTAGCGAGCCGCGACGGTTCTTCGGTTGGCTGCGAAAACTCCGGCAATTCTTACGGCACAGCTATAGCCGATGGCCGACGAACCGGCCTGCGAAGAAGGGTTGGCGAGATCGTCTTTACCCGACGCGCCGCAAGAACGGATAGTTCCCGGGATCAAGCATTGATCTCAGACCCCAGCGAGGCAAAGTTATCCGGGAACACAGGGTCACGACCACCACCGGCAGCAGCAGCATCGGCATCATCGCCACTCGATTGTAATAAGGCAGGCCGCTCGCTGCCATGTAGATCACGGTCATGACAATGCAGTATTTAGCCAAGCGCGCATCCGATTGCTTTTCGGCCTTGTGAAGCAGCAGGACGCTCACGACACACTGGAACAGTGAGTAGTAGAAGAACAGCGCCTTGTAGCCCACCTGATAAGTCAAGAACGCGTTGGTTGAGTACTGGGTGTAAAGCCCAGTCCATAAAAGGATCGGGGTGACGATCATCCCAGATAGAACAGTGATGTAATCGGTGACATAGCCGACGAACGTCAGGACAACGACCGCGACAAACAGCTTGCCGGACCTCGGCAAGAAGTCGGTGAGGATGTACACGCTCACGAACAATGCGGCGCTGTAATGGCTACCTATAGCGAGCGCCGCGAAGAGGACGGCCCAACGTTTTTGCCGATAATTCACCGCCCGAAAAAAGGCGAGAATGAATATCAGCGAAAACCCTTGCCTTAGCGTGTTTTGCCCGAGCTGTTCAAACCATGGCAGCATGATGAAGGCCACGGTAGCTAGTGCGCCAAGAAGCACATTGTTGCACTGCCGGGAGGCGTAGAAGAAATAGGCTGCGATCATCATCATGCTGTTTGCCAGCATGCTGTCGGAGAGCGAAAATCCCAGGTTTGCATACAGCCAGTGCATTGCTAGGAACACGCGCTCGTGCGCTACAGATGTCATATAGAGGACAAAGCCAGTTCGCGTCGCATAGGAGAAACCACGCGAATAGCTGACGATGTCGCCATCGGCTGTGTATGCCACGTAGTTGGCATAGTCAGTCCTCGAAACCGCAAATAGCATCACTGGCACTAAGCAGGCCAGTGCCGGGAACCAATTCTGGCGAACGGGCCGCATTCGACTCTCTCGTATAACGATGGCTGCAACCATTGCTCAACTCTTGCAATTTAATCAATGCCCATGGCGGCCGGCTGCCAAAACCCGGCAACAGCCCCGGCGCCGCGTCGATAAGCGTTATTGACGTTCTTTGCTTGGCTGGCCGCTCCTTGGTATGGGTCTGCGCTCGTGCTGCTGGCGAGGATGGACCATGATCGAAAGAGGCACCAAGGACAAAGACGCCCCATTCGATGAAGAAGCTGAGCTTCAGATCATGACCAACGAGATGGTATGGTTGGCGATCATCGTGCTTGGCCCGACCGCAACCTATTTCGTCTACTTGTGGATCGTCCCGCTGTTCAGTGCGCTTCGGTAGCCGATCAATACTCGATATAGTCGACCGTCACGCCAAGCCCGGACAGAGCGACGCCGGACCCGGCAGAGTTGGAGTTGAGGATCAACACGTCCCCAGGCTCCAGATATGCGCCGGCCGGGCTCGCAGTGACCCCGGCATCTCGCGACACAAAGGCAGTGAACCCGGTTGCGGTCGTGTCGATTGTCGCAGCGTTCGCAGATGAGCCTGCCCGATACCGCCGCAGGATGAGGTTCCGGTAGTTGGAGCCGCTTGCGGCAACGTCGGCGAGCACCTGATAGCTGGCCCGGGCGACAAGGCAACGACGCCGCGCGACGAACACGCACTTGTTCACGGTGCCGGTCGCCGAGTAGTCGCCCGCGATCGCCGTGATGCTCTCGCCGAACGTGTGCTTCTGCGCATCCCCTTGAAAAGTGACGGTGCCCCTGACGCGGTTGTTTTTGCCCCACCGGATGGAGTAGGGGTGGAGGAGATATTCCCACCTTACCAGCCCCTCAATGGTACGCCAGACAGCCGTGCCGTCGGCAATCCGCTGGTCGGTTCCGCTCGGGCCACCCGACGCCGCAGAGGTGCCGGCTGTCATGCAGATAAAGTAGGCACTCCCATTCCTCCGCACAGCATCAACCGCATAAGGTGTAAAGGCAGCCCACGCGGCAATGGATGCGCTGCCATCGTCGGTCACGGACAGTGCCGTCCCGGTTGGTCCCCCGCTGCTTGCCGAACGGCCCTCGGTGGTCGCACGGTAGAAATTTCCCCCGTTCGTCACCATGGCGTTGCGCTTGTAGATCGTGTCGGCAGCCCACGAGGCAATTGCGGTGCTGTCCCCATTGAGGTTCACGCTGCCCTCAATGTCGCACTCATCGACCGTAGCGCAACCTGCTCGCTGGTGTAGCGCGGTGATGACAAGGTCAGCCTGGGTTGATCCTGAAGTGTTGTTGCCCCGAGTGATAAGGCGACGCACTTTTACGCTCGATGGGGATTGAATACTGATGCCACCTTTATCGGAAGCCTCGATGCGCATCCCATCGATGTCGATATCAAGGTCTGACCATCCTATCTGATCGGCGTTGGCTACGCCTGAAAAGCAAGTAAAGGCGTGGTTGAAACCGCAGATCGCACGATAAGACGTTATGTCCTTGAGCTTCAGGTTGACGGCTTCGCGGATCCAGAAATACCCATGATCATCAAGCGTGATGTTCTGTAGCGTGATGTCCTGCACTGGACCCGTGCCTGCATGGCCGCCAGCCGCCCAATCCCACCCGATGTAGAAGGCAGGGGCCGTGGTCGAGCCGATGGCCGAGCCGCTGATGTTGGACAAAATAATGCGCTTGCTGACCTGAAAATTTCTGACAGCAGTACCGGCCACGTACTCTGCAAAAGTATCTGGCGTCGTCGTCTTGTAGTTGATGGTCGCGATGTTGCCGGTGTTGTGGACCGAGAAATCGCCGATCGACGCATCGATCTGGTCGTTGATGTCTATGCACTGGTTAACGCGCGCGACCGATTTGAAGACCCCGCCTCGGATCACGACAAGCTGGCTTGTGCCGTCGAGATCGATCGCCTCCGAGAAGTCCTCGAAAATGAAGTTGGTCATCACGAAGCTGTCGACATAGCGGACATTGAATCCGCCTGTCATTTTCTGGTGACGATGGCCGTTCACCTGCACGTTCTTGCTGTTCTGAATGTGGGTATAATAGCCGCGACGGCCGCCACTCGACTCGGCCTTGGTGTTGATAAACCGCAGACCATCAACGCCCACGGCGTAAAGGAAACGCTGGTTGCTGTTCGTCGCGTCGCCGTCATTGTTGGAATCGAAGGTGACGCCGTCGAACGCGATATTCTTGCGAGCGCCGACTGTCATATTTTTGTCGGTCGAGAAGACCGGTTGAATGTCGGTAGCGACAACACTTGCCCGGCTCACGCCATGCAGCACTGCTTCATGTCCGCTGAAGGTAACATTGTCGGCGGTCAGTGCCACCGCGCGATAGACATTGGCAGTGGTGTTGCCGAGCGTGAATGGCGAGACCGAGCCGGGCACCATCTTGTAGATGCCGGACGGAAACTCTACGCCGCCCGAACCCAGATTGTGCGCGGTCTGCACGGCTGCGGCATCATCAGTCGAGTTGTTTTTCCGGGCACCCTTCTGCGAAGCCGTCGGCGTGTCAGAGAGCGTGTATCCGACGACCGTCACGCCATCGTGCAAGGTGATCACGAGGTCGCCGGTCGTCGTGCCATTTTTGCGATAGACGCCGCCGCTGCCTGCCACATGGTTGCCGTCGTAGAATGCCGTGCGGATGTAGTCGGGCGCGACATCCGGCGAGAATGCTTCAGCCGTCGCTTTGGTAGCGAACTGAGGATCCATGACGGTCGTCATAGCGCCCGTTACGAGATCGAGAATTTCCTGTGCCGCCTCCTGAAGATCGCCGACGGCGTCGTCGGAGAGGTAGAAGCTGATCACGATGTTGTCAGTCCCGATCACCGGGTTATCGGTCTGGAAAGCGTAGACCTTGCTGGAGTTCGCGTTGCCCTGCTGGACATGCACCGTCGTTCCCTTCTGCATGGTGCGCCCGGTGCGGGCATCGGCGGCGCGGAACCATCGGCCTTCGCTTACCGTATAGATACCGTTTTGCGTCTGGTCGGCCTGGTCCTTGACCAGCACGCGGTCGCCCACCTCCGTCGCCACCCCGTCGATGGTCTGAAGGCCGAAAAACGCAATGCTGGCGGTCGTTGCCAGACGAACGGGTTCGCGCTCGCCGGTCAGAAGGCGAACGGCGGCGGCTGAAGATCGGGCCATGCTGGCTTGCTCCATGAAAAAAGCCCGCAAAAGCGAGGCTGAAAAAAGATTTTGGTCTTGCAATGCAGCGAGCCCATCCCTCGGGCCTGCCGATCAGCCGGCTGATGACATCAGTGGCGATTGTGATGGCGCAGCGGCGTCGAACTTCTCAGCAGAATCAAACCTCCTGAAGCCGCACAACGGCGTTCCAGCCATAGGTCTTTGCCGCGACGCCGGTAACGGTCACCTCAATTCCGGAAGCCCCAGCGGTGACCGACGCGTCGAGCGATGCGGCGTCGGTTGCATATTCGCCGATCACCGTTTTGGTGATCGCACCTTCGATCGCCAGGGTTCCGCCCGTGTTGCGGATCACCCCGGCGAACACATAGCCGGCGCTGGTCGACGATGAACCATCCGTGCGGCGGGCAGCGACATCGACGGTGAACTTTGCGCCTTGCCCTGGCCTGATCGGAACAAAGCTGTTTCCGGCTTCGAAGACCATAAGAACGGGCGTTGCGTCCGGCGTCGATTTATAGCCCTTGAAAAGATCGCCGCCCCGGTTTCCTTCAATCAGCGCTATGTGCGATCCGTCATCGGTTGGCTTGCCCGTCGCCGTGCCGGAGTAGATGTTGCCCCGCACCTCGATGTTCGGCGAGGATCCGCTGACTTTCACGTCGTTGACGACACTGCCGGTCGTCGCCTTGAAAAGGCCACCCGTCGCCCTCTGCCGTTCGCTCGATAGTGTCGACAGGGCGACATAGGACGATCGCGCATCCGCGATGCCTGCATGGGTTTGCGACATGTCGCCGTTCAATCGAACGCCGATGGAAGCGGCTGCGCCGCCCATGTCGACAAGCGTGTCAGCCGACACAATGGTCTCATCCGCCGCGCTGAAGACGCCATAGGCATTGGCCTGGGTGAACCCAAAGATGCGGCCGGCGCCAATCCTGACGCCGCGCGAGATCTGTTGCCCGGCCGGGGTTTCGATATAGATGCCCTGATGTGTCGCCTGGATGTCGAAGGACAGCAGGCGAAGATCTTCGATATGATGGCCGGTGCCGGCGCGAATGCCTTGCTGCACGCCTTCCGTCACCAGGCTGCGCACCTCGATATCCTTGGCCCCTCGCAGCACCAGACCATAAAGGCCATCCCTGGATTTGGCACTGATGCGAAGGCGTTTGTACTTCAACACCGATCCGGCGGGCACAGCGCTGCGGGTGAAGGCGACGGCCGCACCAAGCTGAACGCCGCCAAGCTGCGTCCAGTCGATATCCACCTCGATATCGCTCACCGGCCAGTCGTCGTCGCTCTCTGCATCGAAACCGTTCAAATAGGCACTCACGCGAGCGCGGCGGACAAACACGTGACTTGTGCCGGAAACATCGTCGTTGATGGTGACGATGTTGCGCGCTGTGTCGCCCCTGGCGTCGTCGATGTAGACCCAGTTGGAATCGGCAATGCGGTAGTGATCGCCTTGCGCACCGGTGAGCGTGCCATGCTCGATCGTGACGCCTGAAATGCCGCTGATGTTGAAAACGCCAAAGCCGTTCGGAGCCGCGACATGATTCCAGGCGCCGTTGACCTTTGGAGCGATGATGCGGTTGTCGCCCTTCAGGTTGAATAGGTGCGTGGCCTCCTCGGTGCGCTGTAAAAGCGCCTTGTCGTCAAACTCGACCATCAGCCCCTGCGGAATGTCGATATTGCCGGCCAGCGAAAATGTGCCAGCCGGGATGATCACCCTGCCCTGCCCGGCGGCAGCAATGGCGTTGACGATCGCGGTCCTGTTGTTGCCGGCTGCCGTGTCGGCGCCCGCAGCGCGAATGTTGATCTCCTTTGCCCTCGGTGCGTTGATGATGTCGAAGCCGGCTTTCGCCCCATCTTGCAGCGTGATCGCCAGGCCGCCCCCGCCAGCCGAAATGGTGCCATTCTTCCTGTAGAGGGCTTGGCCGTCGCCGACCTGCGAATAGCCGGCAGTCCTGATATAATCCGGCGCGATCGCCGGTGAGTATGCCTCTGCCGTCGCCTTGGTTGCGAATTGCGGATCGAGCACCGTCGTCATGGCGCCCGTCGCCACGTCCGCCGCGGCCTGGGCCCGGTCGATGATGCCTTGCGCGGCTGCCTGGATATCGCCGACGGTGTCGTCGGACTGGTAAAACGACAGCACAATGTCGTCGGCACCGATCACGGGGCTCACTGTCTGGAAGGCATAGACGAAAGCGGCCGAAGCCGTGCCCTCCTGGACATGCACCGTCGTTCCCTTCTGCATGGTGCGCCCCGTGCGCGCATCGGCGGCGCGGTACCAGTAGCCTTCCGAGGCCGTATAGATGCCGTTCAGCCTGGCGTCCGCCTGATCCTTGACCAGCACCCGGTCGCCGGTCGCTGTCTGGACGCCGTCAACCATTTTGAGGCCCTGGATCCAGGCAACGCCGTCGATGACGATCGTCTCCAGGTTCGCCGTCGTTGCCAGGCGCACGGGTTCGCGCTCGCCGGTCAACAGGCGAACGGCGGCGGTTGCAGGTCGGGCCATAAGGCTTGCTCCATGAAAAAAGCCCCGCGCAAGCGAGGCTGTGAAAAGGGTCTGATTTTGGGGCGTGGGCGCGTCGGGAGGTTAACCCCCGTCACATGGGTGGGACCGATAAAAGTGCGCTGTCACCGTAACTGCAGCACAAGGTCGGCATCAGCCTTTTCGCCTCGGTCAGCAACCCAGTTGCCGCGCTTTTCGCACGCACTATCGATCTTTTAGATAATTTCGCGCCCAGGCTCTTGCTTCGGGGCTGCCTACATTTGGCGAGTCGTGCTCTTGCACTATTTTCTTTGTCTAGATTTCACTCCGATCCGTATCGATAGAATTCATAAAAGTGCATCGTCACCGTAATCCCCCTCCGGGGAGATGTCGGGCAGGACGAGGGGGGCGCCGTAGAACGCCAGCCAGCACCGCAATTCCAATCAGAAAACAGCGTTCAACCTGCGAAGTTGTTGTCCACGAACATCTTGGCAAATTGCTGGGGCGTAAGCGTTACATTATTGACACGGGCGATTTCGAGATTCTTTGCCCACATATCCCGGATTGCTGCCGGCATTCCCTCGGGCATGTGCATGGCTTGGGCAATTGCATCATGCCATTGTCCGTCGCCGCCATAGATAGATTGCAGTTTGGGGGCCATCTTTTTCAAGCCACCCTCCGACTCTTGAGAAAGTTCTCCAATGGCCCAGAGCACATAAAGCTCCAGCAGCCTAAGCAGCGGCTGTCCATCGTAACGTGGGTTAGTCGCCATGTTTCCCCTCACGCATCATTGGTGGCGTATTCGATGAGTCTTTGGCAGATAGCCGACAGGCTGGGCTTTTCCTTCAGTGAAGCTACCCAGGCCTCGGTAAATTCAATCGCAATGAATATCTCGATGAAATATGTAAGCCCCGCTTTGGCTGCCGCCTTCGGAGGCACCGTGCTATCGTCGGGTGCGGTCGCAACCATTGCATTGGAATCTTCAGTCCAAGGCTCCGCCACATAAATCGTGTCATCCTCGTCAAAGTCCGACAACCGTCCAACAATATCCAACAACTTGATTATTTTCCCCATAAAGAAAATCCTCCTCGACGATTCGGGTGCAATGCTTTCTGAAAGATAGTCCCAGGATCATGCTGCGATCTAGGGACAAGTTGCATCACACCGGCTTTTGTGTCGTGGTGCCAAGTGTAGCCGGGGGGCGCTCTTCGGGGAACGAGCCCCCTCTTTGTCCGCTGGAGGTTAATTCCCGCATCTTGCAGAGCTTTCGCGAAATCCGGCTCTCTTTCCATTAGCACCAGCAGGGCTTCGTTGGCCGCCTGGAAATGGCGTGGGCGCGAAACGTTCGGATATAATGCAGAATCTATCTCTGTCTCGAACACCACACTATAGAATTGACCGGTCGGCCCTCGACTAGCGCCGTCGCCTGCTTCTTCTGTCAGCGGTTCGGACCCGGGTGTAGGTAAGTCGTCTACGCCTTTGTAAAGATCCGCTCCTTCAGAAAGAGCGTCCTCCGTCGAGTCGGCGAGCTTGCCGCTGCTTCTGCGAACAAGCGCCTCGGCCCCCTCCGCTAGGTCGTCGGACCGCCTCAAGACCTGCGAGAGTTCCTTAACCAAAGGCCCCGCAATCTTGCCGGCTTGTTGCAGGCCGACGGATACCAATTTCTCGGTGGGGAGCGTTCCTAAGACATTGAGAATGGTGTCGCCGACGTTGCCAGACATCGCGGACGCAACAGCCTTATCGGCCGCGACCATGGGCGCAATGCCGAGCAGCGAGATGCCCTGCTCGCCGGCTCCCTCGGAGCCAACCAGCATCCGCGCCAGATTACGCCGCACGCTGCTTGGCTTACTATCGCCGGCGATAAGGTAGCCAAGCTTATCTTGGGGCGTAGGAATGTAATTCGTGACTTCTACATGCGAGTCCCGCAGACCCAACTCGGCTGCTTGGCGCAGATCGAGCAGCATTTCGGGGTCGACTATCCAATCGCGACGTGTTCGATCAGCTAGGCTTCTCTCTGTCTGCGCTGCACTTGTCCGAATTAGGTGGTCTAGCATTGCCTTTTGGGCAGCTTCGGTAGGCAGTGCAGCAAAGAGGTTGTTTAGGGCGGGATTTTGCGGGTTTGTTCCGTTTTTGAGTCCGTCGACGACGCCTCCCGCCACGGAATTGGGCAGCGGTTGAATCTTCTCGAAGCCCAGTTGCTGCTGAGCGGCGATCGAGCCGATGATGGCTGCCTGATAGTCTTCCGGCGTCGAAAGATTGTTCCAAGCCGCATCGAGATTCGCGAACGTCTTACGTACATAGCCACCCGGATCGCCCTGCCTCTCTTTGAGCGTGAGGTCGGCGGCCGTGGCTATTACTTCATGACGCGCGCTGTCCTCTTCCGGCGTAGCACTATCGGCCTTGGGCGAGGACTCTTTGACTCTGGCCAAAACGGCCTCATTCGACATGCCACGCATGCTGTAGAATTGCCGACTGACATCCATTGCTTGGCTGAAGGCTTGGAAGCGCCTGACGCCTTCGGTGGCGCCGTAGAGAGCGATGAACTGCTCCGGAGTCTGCACGGGGCCGGAATAGGTTCCAGTTTCCCTGATGGAGCTTGGCGCATTCTGTTCGGCGAGGCCGATGTTGGTTCGTGTTTCGACCTGCCGTGCGATCTCAGCGGTTCGCGCTTTCTGGGCCAACGCTGGCCTGTCTTCAGGCGGGATGTCGTCCCGGACAACCTGCACCGCTCGCTCATATGGCGTCGGCTCGCCAAGGCGATCGTCTCTTGGCGCCACAAAACTTGTGGTATTTGCCTGTGGGCCACCAACCGCCTCGGCCGTATCATCTTTGATCCGGCTGCCAGCCCGCCCCGCACCCAGCATCTCAGCCGCCCGCTTCGGATCCTGGGCAATCATTGCCTGGACCAGCGCCTTGGCCGTGTTGGTGCGCCAGGTGGCCTCGGCTGTTTGCCGAATGATCGAGTTGCCGATCTTGGCGATCAGGTCGAAGCCGCTCTGCCGGATCGCCTCGAATGTCTCGGCGTCGTTCGGGTCGCCCTGTGCGATGGAACCCGTGGACATGGTGTCGACCTTGGTCCACTCGGCCAACTCATACTCGTCACGGCGCTGGAGCTGCCGCTGCGCCATGCGCCGTGCGCCAATCGCGCATCGTCTCCTTCTGCCTGGCGAAACCAGCACGCTGGCTTTCGGGCATATCAGGCAAGGCATCGCCGAACAGCGTGTCGAACAGGCCTGTTTTGACCACCTGGCCGGTGCGCGGGTCGACCTGGCCGTACATGGTTTCATGCAGGCCGCTGCCGTCGGCCGGCGCGTTCGCCGCCACCTCGTCTTCCGCCTGCGTGATCCGCCCGTTGAACCGGCGGCGCGCCAGCTCGGCGTCGAACGCCTCTTGCTGGTCCCTCATCTGCTGATAGCGCTCGGCGATAGCCGAGAACTGGTCGCCAAGACCCTGCATGGCGCCGCCAATCGGCGATCCCCCGGGGTACGGCACCGCATTGCCGGCATCGAGCCGGCGCTGCGCTATGTGGAGCGGAATGGTGGCCATCAGTAGAGGCCTCCGGTGGACGAGCCGCCCGGCGGCGGTGGGAAGGCGCCCTTGCCGAAGGTCACGGCCTTGGTCGGGTCGTAGAGGCCGGAGAGACCCGATACGAGATTGCTGCCGGCCTTGAAGATCGAGGCCGTGACCGCCTGCTTGCCGGAGAAGCGCGAGAGCGCGGCTTGCGTATTGAGACTGTTCTGGCGCAGTTTCGAGCCGTACTGGATCGCGTCGAGATCAAGCTGGCCCTGCCTGGCATTGGCGGCCAGCACCTCGGCCGGCGAGCCTGATATGCCGACGCCCGAGGCGCCGGCCTGCGCACGCGCCTGGCCCAGCAGGAGATCCTGCTTATGGCGCTCCTGGCTCTGCTCGAAGGCGGAACTCTGCGCCTCGGCCTGCGCTTGCTGCCCGTAGGCCTTGGCCTGATAGTCGGCCATCTGCTTCGACTGCTGGCCTTCGACCAGCGCGCCGCCAACAGAAAGGGCGGTGCCGATAAGGGCAAGTGTGCACATGGTTCAGCCTCGTTCGCCAAAGGAGGTGTTTGCGGGAATGAATTTGCTTTTGACGCCGTCCACCGGCGCGCCGAGCGCCGGGCGAGGGTCGAGCGCACCGCCGGGGGTGAGGAACGACACAAGCAGCCTGTCGGCCTGCAACGCCGGCCGGCTGAGACGGGCGGGTGCAGCGGCCCGCGGGCCGGCCATGGCGGCGCGGCGGGTCGTGGTCAGATTGATCTTCAGCTCGGCGACGCCGGCGGCATCGAACAGGCCGTTGGCGGTGGCAATGGTGCGGGCGAGCGCATCGGCCTCGAACAATTCCTGGCGCAGCAGCTCGACCAGCCGGCGGGCGCTGCCCCAGCGCTCGCCAAGCGTTGCAGCTTTGGCCTTGATCTCGTCGCCAAGCGCGGCGATGTCGGCCCGCGCTTCGCTCCGAGCGGCCTCCGCACGGCATTTGCCGGCAGCGACGATGATCTTTTCCAGCAGCCCGATCTGGTCGTTGCAGTCGTCCAGCGCGGCACGCGCGGCGGCCAGGTCGCCATCGCCGAAGACCGCGCGGTCCTCGGCTTGCGCCAGTTCGCTTCTGCAGTGAAGCGCGTCGTTGAGGTCGGTGTCGAGCAAGGCGATGACGGCGGCGAATTCGGCAGCCGTCCGCGCCATCCCGAGAATTTCGGCATGGGGAGATGTCATTTCGGGGATCCTTTGGTGAATTGTTATCTCCCCACTCGAGGGGGAGATGGCCGGCAGGCCAGAGGGGGGTCGGCACGACCGGGTGCGACCTACCGCGGCAGATGAGATTGGCGCTTCGCGTGGAGCGTCGGCATCCTCTTTCAACGTGGAGGAGGTTGGCGTCCGGTCGAACCGACCCCCTCTGTCGCCTCCGGCGACATCTCCCCTCAAGGGGGAAATCACCATCTTCAATGCCGGCGCTCTACGGCTCGGCGTCGAACACCGGCGTGAACGCACGGATCGTGCAGGGCGTCGGGTTGACATGGCGGATCCGCACTCGGCCCTGCCCTTCCCAGCTGTCGTCGATCGGCACCTCGACATTGCCGGTGAACAGCGTTGCCCGCCCGTCCGGCGCGATGATCGAGGGCATGCGCACCGGCTCCCAGCGGCCGCGCATCAAGGACTGGACTTGAAGCCCCGTGGTGTCGGTCTCCAGCAGCGACAGGATCACCTTCGCCACCTTCTTGCGGCGGCCGATGATGGAGCCGTCGCGGCCGCCGACATCGAGCTCCAGCGTGTCGGCGCCCGCCGCGTAGGGCAGGCCGAGTTGCCATTTGGCGGCGGTAGAACCGCCCGGCAGCGTGACGGTGCCGCCGCCGCTGACGGTCAGCCCGCGATAGACCTTGCCGTCGGCGAGCACATCGACGGACTGGCCGGCAAGGTGCATGGCGCCGCCCACCGTGGTGACCGCAAGACCCGCGTAGGACAGGCCGCAATCGACCTCGAAGGCGTCCGCGATGGCGCCGTATTCGAACGGCGCGGTCTTGATCTCGATGTAGCGCCTGGTCACGCCGCCAATGCTGCGCTTCACGATCAGCCAGAGATCGTCATTGCCGTCCTGGCCGGGGGTGACCGCAGCGCTTTCGACATCAGCCCAATTTGAACCATCGGAGCCCGCCCCGCTGACGTTGCCGCCCAGGCGATGCCGGTGCATGCCGCGCACCTCCTGGCTCGGCTGATGGGTGTAGCCGCCAAGCTCGCCATTCTCGAGCGGGAACCACAGCAACGGGTCGGGATCGGTCTGGAAGGCGAGCTCGACCACACCCTTTTTGGGAATATGCTCGGAGACCTGGCCGACATCGTCCGAAGCAAAACGGCTCTGCGCCGTCTGCGTCAGCTCGGCGATCGATTTGCGCGAGCGTGTGACATAGAGGAACGACTGGCCGGCATCCACCGGGCGGATGCGGGCGCAGCCAAAGGTGCGCGAGCGCCGGTTCTTGAACGAGGAGGGCGTCAGCGCCTCGTCGATGCCCGAGCCCGACAGGGCGCGGATGCCGCCTGAGGTGCCGATCAGAAGCGCGCCGTCGCTGTCGGCGATCCAGACAATGTCGTTGGCCTGGCCGCCGCCCGCCTGGACGAACTCCAGCGCATCGTCGTCCTTCTCGCCGAGAGCGAAATTGTCGAAGTCGCCGGTGGCCGAGGCATAGACCGAGAATTTGCGGCTGAAGGCCAGCCGCTCCTCATAGAGCGAGCCGCTCTCCACATGTTTTCCGGGAACAAACGTACCGAGCCGCCAGCGCGTGATCGGGTTCATGTTCGGCAGCGCATGGCCGTAGAGGATCACTTTGACCACCGTGGTGCTGGTGCGGCTGGTGATCCTCGCCCACCGCCAGATGCCGTCGGCGCCCAACAAGCGGATGGCGCGGCGGACATCGGTCGCCTGGAAGCCGGTGTCATTGTTGATGCCGATGCTTGAAGACGCGGTGATGTCGAACGGCGTCTGGTCGAATGCGGCGACATGGATCGCAAGCTCGGCCGAAACGCTGCTTTCGGCATCATCGCCGCCACCGCCGCTGAACACCAGTTGATGATATTCAAAGGCCGATTTGTTCGTGAATTCGTAGAAGCGCGTCTCGCCATTGCCCCAGCCGAGCTCGCCCGTACGAGTATCCAGGGTGACCCAGTTGGTGCCATCATTGGAACCCTGCAATTCCCAGGCGGTGAAGAAATCATAATTGCCCGTTGCCACCCGTGACGTGGTGATCCAGTAGGCATCGGCCACGCGCTGTGAACCGCCGGCATTGCGGAACCGGATATAGCCGTCACCGCCGCCAGAGATCTGGATATCCTGCGTCTTGTCGCGGTCGAACATCTGCCAGGCAGAGGCGCTGCCGCTGCCGGTGGAAGCGGTGCCGGAAGGCGTCGTGTTGCTGGTCATCTGCGGCGTCAGATGCCCGGTGTCGGACGGTGTCAGCGTCGTCGCCGTGTCGTTGACCGGGTCGTAGGGACCGTCGAGGAATTCAAAATCCGTCAGAGCCCACGCCGTGTGTGCGCTGCGCGTCAGCACCTTGGGCGGATAGTCCCGGTGAGTGACCCACATCTGGTCGGCCGACTGGACATAGGCGAGCTCGAACAGGTCCGCCTCGAGATAGGGCGAAGCGACCTCCACCGTGTCGACGCGCGCGCCATAGGCATGGACGCGGATGTACCGGTCGCCGAATTCGAGCGCATAGGCTTGATCGGCCGAGAAGATGAACGGGATCAGCCGCGTCGTCTTCGCGGAAATCTTCACCTCGCCGGCAAAATAGGTGCCGCCGCGCTTGCGGATGCCGCCATGCGGCAGGGTGATGAAGTTCTCGCATTTGGCCAGCGCCGCCCGATAGAAGTCGAGCGAGGCGCGTGCATGCAGGCGCGGCGAGATCTCGCCGCGGGTGAAGACGTCCTGGACGGGATAGAGCGTCGTCATCAGCGCGCAATCCTGTTGTCGCCGCGCTGATTGGACCACGAGGCGGTGTAGAGCCGGCTGCCGCGCTGGATGGCGTTGGCGTTGAGCGCCGCGTCCAGCGCCCGGTCATAGGCCGAGCGGGCAATATCGATCATGCCTGACTTGTGCGTCAGCGGATGCGCCACCTTGACGGCAAGGGCCGCCACCAAAACCTCGGTGAACAGCGCATCCCAGTCGTTGGGATCGGTGAGGTTGGCGACGTAACGGATGGTCAGCGGGCCGGACTGGTCGGAATAGATCAGCCCCGCCTCCTGGCGCCACGAAATCGGCACGCCGTCCGGCTCGCCATCACGGGTCAGCGGCAGCGGCCGCAGGCAGTCGGCCGGCAGTTCATAGGCAAAGGTCAAGCCGCAATCGCTGCCGGTGTCCGCCCCGGCAACCGTGGCGCGCAGGATGGCGAACACCCAGGCACATTTGGTAAGTTCTGCTTCCCTTGCGAGGTCGAAATGCAAGTTGAGCAGCCGTGCCGCCTTGACGTCCTGATCGAGACTGTCGATCGGCGCCTCGTCGAGCACGGCCAGCGCCATGTTGGCGATATCGAGCGGGGTGATGGCCATGGGTCAGCGCCTCGTCCATGTGGGTCGGGTCATGATTTTCTCCGGGCATGAAAAAAGCCGCTGCGAAGCGGCTGGGGGTTTGGATGGCGATATTCAGAGATCGTGCTCTACGCCCCTCCGATCTCCCTTCGTGGGGTTGAAGAGTGGTCCGCGTAGCGGACGGAAAGCCAACTGCTTGGCTTTCCGAATGACGAAAGCCGGCAGGACGGAGGGGGCGCTAAGAAATATTGTCAGAACGAGGAATTACGGCGGCAGCGCACTATTTTCCAAGTCTCAGTCCGGACATGCTATCGACAAAACGCGCGAGATCTCCGGCATCTCACTGTTATTCGTGATTCCAACCCTTAAAATATCGGACGAAATCCACTAATCGAGCAATTCGAAAGATGGAAACTTACGTACCACCCAAGCCATGGAGATAGATATCCATCCCGGCTTGTAACTTTCCCATCCTTGCTGCAAGAAACGCTCGCGCTGGATTCCTCATTCACGAAAACGAGGTGGTACGTCGTTCCAGATCCTGCCGCTTCATCCAGTTTGGTGCCTGCAATTTCCAGCGTTCCGCCCACAAATCCGTCCTTCTCAAGCTTGACGAGAAGAGGGCTGCAATAAACAAAAATTGCAGCAGCCACCAAGATAGTTGCGGTCGTCAGAACCATCACTTTCTTCATTTTCTTTTCTCGTGAAAGATCATTGCCGGAGGCAGTGAAGTCTGAAGTAGTCCGGCCTCCAGGGCAAGGCGCGCGATTTCCTCGGGCGCGACCCCGGGTAAAGCTTCGCCCAACACACGGCCGACATTGTTATTTATCAAATCCATCGCGCGCTCATATCGGTCATTCGGATGGGATATCTCATAGGCATCCGATATCTTCTTCGCTTCGTTGACCCCAAGCGATTGCGCCATCTTGGCCGACCATTCGGCATGTCTCAAAGCACCCGCTGCATTATTGACGCCTGGATGAGATTGGAGCGATGCCGTTCCCATGAGGAATTGCGGTGACAATGCACTATTTCCAGTTCTCAGTCTGAAGATTCACTGCAGTCACATGGGTGCGGCCGACAAAAATGAGCCGTCGTCGCAATTCAAAAGCGTAATCCCGTTACTGTTCGTAAGGCTCGACCACGGCAAACGGTATTCCCAACGACTCCAGCAGATCGAGAATGCGTTGCGAGATGACGAGGCGATAATCTGCTGCGATACCGAAGTCGTCGCGGCCAGCCTCGCCATTCACTTTCAACCAGACAAATGGCGGAAGTTCCTGCCCAGGCTGGTCCTCATGGAACTCTTCGGAGGTTGTCACTTCGACTTCGGCGAACGTCGCACCTGAAAAGCCCATCTTGTGCAGAGCGCGCTGGGTTTCTTCGGTGGCGAGGTAACACGGGAACGTCGTAACGAGCACATCGCCGAACCAGCCCTCTACCTCGTAGTGAAGCTTGGTCACAATCGGCGGATGGACACTCGTGTCAAGAACGGTGTGGTTGCCAAGCCCACCAGCAACGTTCGGTTCTATGTAAAAATATTGCATCACTCACCTATCGGAGGATTGAACAGATTTCAGTATTTCTTATCGATGTAATGGCGATTATTGATCATCCCCGTTGACGGGGAGAAGGTCCCGGCAGGAGGTTGAGGGGCAGCGAAGGTCTGAAAATCTGGCGCTACAGAACGCCCAATCCGCGAAGTTGTTGTCCACGAATATCTCGGCAAATCTCTCGGGCGGGAGGGTCGTGCCGTTGACGCGAGCGATTTTGAGATTCCTTGCCCACATATCCCGGATTGCTGCCGGGATTCCTCCGGGCATGTGCATGGCTTGGGCAATTGCGTGATGCCACCGTCCATCGCCACCAAACAGAGATTGCAGTTTGGGGGCCATTCTTTTCAAGCCCTCTTTCGACTCTTGAGAAAGTTCTCCGATCGCCCAGAGCACATAAACATCCAGCAGTCTAAGCAGCGGCTGTCCGTCATAACGTGGGTTAGTCGACATTTAACCTCTCACGCATCATAGGTGGCATAATAAATAACGCGTTCGCAGATAGCGGAAACGCTTGGCTTTTCTTTCTGCGGATGCAACCAAAGCCTCGGTAATCTCGATCGCAAGGTTGATTTCGAGAAAGTATGCCAGGCCCTCTTTAGCTGCCTCGGCTGGTACCAACACCCCATCCTGCTGAGGCAAAACCATTGCGTCTGAATCCTCGGTCCAAGGCTCCGCCGCGTAGATTGTGGGCTCCGCTGCGTAGACCGGGTCCTCCTCGTCAAATTCCGACAACCGTCCAACGATATCCAGCACCTTCATTTTTTCCCCATAGGGAAAATCCTCCTCGGCCATTCGGATGCAGTGTCTTCTGGAATTACGGTGACAGTGCACGCTGCAGTCACATGGTGCAGCCGACAAAAGACGGACTGTTATCGCATTCAACAAGCGTAATCCGTTACTGCTCGTAGGGTTCGACCACTGCAAACGGTATTCCCAATGATTCCAGCAAATCAAGAATGCGCTCCGAGATGACAAGGCGATAGTTTGCTGCGATCCCGAAGTCGTCGCGGCCAGCCTTCCCATTCACTTTCAACCAGACGAAAGGTGGAAGTTCCTGCCCAGGTTGATATTCATGAAACTCTTCGGATGTCGTCACTTCGGCTTCAGCGAACGTCGCACCCGAAAAACCTATGTTCTGCAGTGCACGCTGGGTTTCTTCGGTGACGAGGTAACACGGGAACGTCGTAACGAGCACATCACCGGTCCAGCCCTCTACCACGTAGTGGAGCTTGGTCACAATCGGAGGATGGACGCTGGGGTCCAAAACGGTGTTTCTGCCAAGCCCACCAGCCACATCAGGTCTGATATAGAAATACTGCATTATCCACCCTATTGGAGGGTTGAACAGATGTCCGTATTTTTTGTCGATATAAGCCACGTAGTCCAGCACCTGCTGACGAGTGGCCTGAGGATGCGACGCATAAAATTCGTCCCATTCGTATCGGAAAATTTTGTTGTGCAAGAGGTTGTCCAAGCTTTTAGGAATCCCACGCAGATTCTGAAGCGAGTGCATCTCCTCTTCGGCCACGAGCCCGAGATATCTGTTCAAGATTTGCTGCTCAGCCGCGTGGTGGACCACAACTTCACCCTCCAGTTTCGGGTTCGCGTCGAGAAACGTTTTGCGGTAATTTTTTGAAAGAGCCTTGCCAAACGATGCCCCCGCGTACTTTATCTTTGAGGGGTCTCTCGCGATTGACTTTATTATTTCAAGAAGCTCGGCCTTGTCGGGCTTTGCGCCTGTGCCCAAGCGGTAAGCGGCCTCATTTGCTGCATTTACTGCACGAGCCTCCGCACCGACGCTTGGCGAGCCACCGCGCCCTCAGCGGCAAGCTCCGATGTGGCGCGCGAACCACTTGTTGCAAACTCCTCCAGCGGTTTGGCAAACTTGCCGGTCCCGCCGCGGATTATGGCCAAGCCTTTTGCAACAGCTTCGCCGACTGTCTCTAATGCCAAGCGCCCTTCAGCAACCGCCCCCGAGCCAGGGGTGGCGGGCAGTTGCTCAAGGAAACCCAAAGGAGAATCGTGCAGATCCTGGAGAGCTATCCCAATGTCATGCGGGATTCGGCCTAGGGCCTCGAAACCCTCGCTCAGATAATCGCCGAAGTCGTCCGCACCTCGTTGGAGTGCAGACCGGGCTTCGCCAGGAGGCGCTGATGGAAGCCGTCCTTGCACTGTCGCAGCAGTGACGATCGGGCCGACTTGGGCCGATCGAGAAAGGCCAGCTTGATCCAACTGCTGAGATAAGGCCTGGCGGACACCCGGATCGGGCGCTGCTGCTAGAAGATCACGCAGGATGATGTCCTTCTTAGCCTGCGGCATGTTTTTGTCGCCGAAGGTGTCAGCTATGCTTTGGACAACGGCCTTCGGCAGAGGTTGAGGGGTCTCGATGCCGAGTTGCCTCTGGGCTGCGACAGAGACGGCGATGGCCCATTTGTACGCCTCCGGATTGCCGGTCTCCGACTTGCCATCCGGGCTCGTTGTCGCCTTCCACGCGGCGTCGACATTGGGGAAGACCTCGCGGACGTAGCCAGCAGGGTCCGCCCGCCTCATGTCCAGGGTCTTGAGCGCAGCGGCAGCCGTAACCCGATACCGTGTCTCCTCTTCGTTGGAGCCGACCGGCCCAGGCTCCGCATCGCGCAGCGCTGCGTGGATCGCCTGGTTGGGCATCGTCCGCATGCCAAAGGCTTGGCGGCCGACATCCATCTTCAAGCTGAAGTCTTGGTACCGATCGCCGCCCTCCTCGGCGCCATAACGGCGGCGAAGTCGGCGGGGCTGGGCATCTTGCCGGAATAGCTTCCCGTATTGGCGATCGCGTTCGGGGCGTTCTGCGCAGCGAGAGCGATGTTGGTGCGCGCCTCGATCAATTGGGCCGTATTCGCGGCGTGTGCCTGGTTGATCAGCCGCTGAATGTCATCTGGAGACAGGTCGGCGAGATGGTCGGTTGCGGGCTTGATCGCCGTATCAGGCGCCGGAGCAATGTCCCCAAACGCCTGCGCCACGCGCTCGTCTGGCGTGAGCTTGCCAACGCGATCGCCTTTCGCGGCAGCCGCCTCTGATCTGCCCGAGGCAAGAACCCAAGTGATCGGCTGAACGTCTCCCGAAGACTCTTCCGGGGTCCTGACACCAAACGTCTCCAGCGCGCGTTTCGGATCCTTGGCGATCAGCGCCTCGAAACGCGTCTTGGCCGCGGTGCCGAACCAGTCCTTCACCTTCTGCTGTCTGATCCCGGGGTCGAGCCCCATCTTGGCGATCAAGTCGAGCCCTTCCTGGCGGGCTACTTCGAAGGTGACAGGATCGTCGGGATCGGCGTTGCCGATGGCGATGCCGCTGGTCGTGAGCACCGTGTCGACCTGCGCTTGTTCATAGTCTTCGCGCTGCTGAAGCTGCCGCTGCGCCATGCGCAGCGAGCCAACCCTGCGCATCGTCTCCTTGTGCTCGGCGAAAGCGGCGCGCTGGCTCTCAGGCATGTTCGGCAAAGCCTTGTCGAACAGCCTGTCGAACAGGCCGGTCTTGACGACCCTGCCGTCGTACGCATTGACCTGGCCGTACATGGTCTCATGCAGGCCGGCGCCGTCAGCCGGGGCGTTGGCAGTCACCTCATCTTCCGCCTGCGCGATCTGGCCGTGGAAGCGGCGGCGGGCCAATTCGGCGTCGAACGCCTCCTGCTGGTCCTTCATCTGCTGGTAGCGCTCGGCGACAGCGGAAAGATGATCGCCCAGCCCGTGCATGGCGCCGCCGATTGGCGACCCCTGCGGATATTGCGGCGCGTTGCCGGTGTCGAGCCGGCGCTGGCCAATGGAAAGGGGGATGATGTGTACCATGGCTGTTCCCTGCTCACGAAGCACTGAGGGCTGAACGGCCGAAAATCACCCGGCCGCTGCGGCACGGCCGGCAATGGCGCTCGAGGCCGATGCCTTCGTCGGATCCGGATTTTGGAGAGGCCGCCAACGAGCGTGTTGCCCACGCATTGATTCGGCGGGCCAATCCTGTGCCGGCGACGGATTCCGGCTCTGTTTGTCACGCCAGGATCGGAACATGGCCGGCGCCAAGTTTAGAAAAGAAGCGGGAGCGCATCGCCCCCGCCCCCCGCCTCGGTCCTATCAGGCCTCGGTCGTCTTCAGCGCGATGAACGTCATGTTCTTGACGCTCGACGCGGTGCGGTCCCAGTTCGCAGCCAGCGCCAGTTCCGCATCGGTGGCGAATTCGCCGGCCGAGGAGGCGTCGAGGAAGCGGGTGCCGGGCACATGCGGCACAAAATGCCGGCGGCCGACCATTTCGGTGATGCCGCCGCCATGGCCCTGGCGCGGCTTGCGGTCGAACTCCAGCGGGCCGCCCTCGGTGTTGACCGGCAGCTCGTTCCACAGGATCGCCTTGTCCTTGAACATGAAGGCGGTGTAGACGCCCGCCGTGACCGGGATATCGTCGTCGACCACGGCCCGCAGACCCATATAATAGGGGATCAGCGGTCCGCCCTGCTCGGAAGACGGCACATAGTCGATGAGGTCGGCGAGCTTCAGCGCCTTCATCTGCTTGGAGTGCATCCAGATCGTCTTGAACTTGTCCGCGCGGTCGCCCATCAGATAGGCGGCCTCGATGATGTCGGTGTCGACGATGGAGGCGCCGGTGGTGCGCACCAGGTCGCCGCCGTCATTGGCGATGTTGTCGGCGACGACGCCTTTCAGGATGCCGAGCAGGGTCAGCTTGTTGGCGCGCTGCCAGTACTCGGTCTGCCGCTTGACGATCAGTTTCTGCGGATCGTCGCCGGCCAGGATCGAGGTCAGGTCCGGAACGCCCCACGCCTGGGCGCGGACATTGCGGGCGGCGACCTCGCGGCGCGAGCCGATCTTCTTCATCTCGATGGAATCAGCCGGATCGTCATTGACCGGTTCGGACGGATCGTTGCCGAGGTCCTTCCAGCCGGGCATGTCGACGGAGCGGCCGCCCATCGACAGCTTTGACGAGATGGCCGGGTCGGAAAACAGGATTCCGGCCTGGTAGATCTCGAGCGACTGCACATGTTCCTCGAAAGCATATTGCGCATAGACGGACGGAACGATCGCGTCCGCGATACGGGTGTAGGCATCTGCCATTTTTCTCTTCCTTCAGGTTTGGGTTGGCGGCGGGTGCCCCCTCACCCAGCCTCTGCTTCGCTCGGCTGACCTCTCCGGGGGAGAGGAGACTTGCGACGTCGGCGCGCCTCTTCTCCCTGACGAGGAGAAGGTGGACGCGAAGCGGCCGGATGAGGGGCGTTTCAGTGCGGCTGATCGATCGTCAGCGCGGGTTGTTGGGCATCCAGCGGTCGGGATTTTCCCCCGCCTCGCGAGCCAGCCGCCTTGCGCGGGCGGGGTCGCTTTTGACGAGGGCTGAAATATCGGTCACGTTGCGTTCGCCGGCGGCATTGCGCTTGAACGGATTGGCTCCGCTGGAAGAAGCACCGCCGTCGATCGTGTCTTCCCGGAACATCGCCTCGCCGATCGCCTGGAACGCCCTGGCGATCTGCGGATCGGTCAGCGCCCCGTCAGGCAGAAGGATGCCCTTCGCCTTGTAGGCGTCGACCAGGCCGAGCTTCTTCATCGCCCGGTTGGCGACCTCCAGTCTCTGGCGAAAGCCGTCGCTATCGGTCGGTCCCCAGTCCCTGACAAGCTCGTCATGGGTGGCTTCCACCGAGCGGGCCAGCGCGATCTCCTGATGCTTGGCCTGCTCGGCCATGTAGCCGACGAACCTGTCGTGATAGGCCTGCGCGGTTTTCGGCGAGGCACCCGCTTCGACCGCCCAAGCCTTGGACACCTGAGCGAGTTCGTCCGAATAGGCGAAGTTTTCCGGCAAGCCTTCCGGCCTGAGGTATTCGACCTTCTCGGACGACGTGACCGGACGCATGGCCTCGGGCAGCCGGGCGTGGAACCGGTCCCAGTCTTCCGGTGGCGCGTCCGGGGCGGGAAGGCGCAGGCTCTCACCCTGCTGCCGCTCCAGCTCCGCATAGGATGTGAAAACCCGATCGAGGCTTTCAGGCTTGGTCCAGCCCTTGGTTTCAGCGAGCTTGCGGTTGCCTTCGGAAAGACCGTCAAACCAACTTTTGCCGCCAGGCGCGGCGGACCCGTTATCCGTGCCTGCCGGTGACTGTGCCGGGTTGCCCGCCGGCTGCGCACGCGCCGCCACGGACCCGGCGTCTGCCAGATCTGTCATGTAATGTTCCTTTGCTAGGGGTTAGAAATGAGCCGGCGGCAAAGCTGCCAATCTCCCCACCTGTGGGGGAGATGTCCGGCAGGACAGAGGGGGGCGCGAAGGAACGCAAGCGTTCGACGCTCTTCGTCACCCGATGCCCTCCCGAGGCATGCAAATGCTAATCAGCAGGACAGGCTCGTGGGACAGCGCCCCCCCTCTGCCCTGCCGGGCATCTCCCCGACGAGGGGGGGAGATTGGCCGCGTCATCGGCAACTAGGCGTTATCCCCCCAGTTCTCCCAAAGCAGCGTGATCGTACCCGTGATCGCCAGCACACCGTCGGCATCGATATCCGTGCCGGTGGCAAACGCCAGGTTAAGATAGAGATCGACCGGCGTCACCGTGCCATCCAGCGTCACGGCGGCGGCGATGTCGGCGGTCAAGGCGGTGGAGAGTGCGGCGCCAGTGCCGTCGAGTGTGCGGGCCGTCGAGGCCAGCACGTTGACCATGGTCGAGGCCAGCGTCGCGCTCGATGCGGCGGCCGAGCCCAGCGACCAAGTCAGCGCCGCATTGTCGTTGATGGTCGCCGCACGGGTGCCGAGGACAGCGAACTGCAGCCGGGCCGTGCCGCCCTTGATGCGCACTTTGCCCTTGGTGAAGTCGAAGATCTTTTGGGCGGCATAGGCCAGCGCATCGGTGACCGGCACCTGCATGCCGGCGAAGGCGAAGACGGTGCGGTACGATCCGCCCTGCCCTGTGGTGACGGCTTTCAGGCCAGGCCTGGGCGGGGCAAGGCCGGCCTCGCGGGCGGCGGCACGGGCAAGCGTCCGGGGAAGACCTCGGGTCATGGCATTTCTCCATTTTTTTCATTGGCAATTCTGGCAGCTCGACCAATCAAGCCCCAGCAGGGCGAGCCGTCGAAGGCTGAATCATTTTGACAAGGAGCACCGCTAGAGCCTTGTTCGAAAGAGATGTTTTCGGCCCTCGGCCTATCAACGCCCGAGAAACCATGTCTTATATCGTGAGGCTTCGTGCCCCCGTTCCGCCGCAATGCGACCGCACGGGACGAGCCATAGGGATTTCAGGCCTTTAAGGGAGACCGCACATGAACTTTCACAAAGCCATCGCCGCCGTGCTGATGACCGCCGCACTGGCAGGCTGCGCGCAGACCGAAGGCCAGCAGCGGGCCGGAACCGGCGCGCTGATCGGCGGCGCCGGCGGCGCCCTCGTCGGCCAGGCCATCGGCGGCAACACCGAAAGCACGCTCATCGGCGCCGGCGCCGGCGCCCTGCTGGGCGCGGTTGTCGGCAGCTCCACCACGCCGCAGCGCCGTGGCGAACAGATGTGCCGCTACCAGGACCGCGGCGGCCGCATCTACACGGCACCTTGCGACGACCGGTACTACAACGGCGATTATTGAGGCGCTGATCTTCCCTTCTCCCCCTGTGGGAGAAGGTGGCCGCGCAGCGGCCGGATGAGGGGTGTTCCAGCTTGGCGACACCCCGGCAACGTTGCGACAGCGTGTTACTGTTCGTAAGGCTCGACCACAGCAAACGGTATTCCCAACGACTCCAGCAGATCGAGAATGCGTTTCGAAATGACAAGGCGGAAGGGTATCGCGATCCCAAAATCGTCGCGACCAGCCTTCCCATTTACCTTCAGCCAGACGAAGGGTGGTAGCTCCAGCCCGGGTTGATCCTCCTGACACTCTTCCGAGGTAGTCACCTCTGCGTCGGCGAACGTCGCACCTGAAAAGCTCATCTTCTTCAGTGCGCGCTGGGTTTCTTCAGTGACGAGGAAACAGGGGAATGTCGCAACGATCACATCGCCGAACCAGCCCTCTACCTCATAGTGAAGCTTGGTCACGATTGGTGGATGGACGCTCGAGTCGAGAACGGTGTTTTCGCCGATCCCGCCAGCGACGTTCGGCCTTATTTTAAAGTATCCGGTCGACCCGTTGGTCGGATGCCCCCGTGCCGCCTCACGTGTCGCTTCGGCGAGTTTCGCCCTCAGGCCAGCAATCCATCGCTTCAACATCGCCCCCCAAAGAGCCGCCAAGACTAAGGGCATCAAGACGCCTCGAAAGGTTCAATCAAGGCATTGGAGATTCCCGAAGGCTTGAGAGCATCGAGAACCCGCTCGGAAACGACAAGGCGGAGATCTTTCGCCATTCCGAAATCATCGCGACCGGCATCCCCTTTCACTTTCAGCCATACGAAGGGCGGAAGCTTCTGGTCCGGTTGCATCTCCTCGAACAATTCAGAAGTGGTCACCTCGACCTTGTCGAAGGTTACGCCTGAAAATTCACTCTTGAGAATTTTCTCTGCAACATCGTCGGTGACAAGATAGCACGGGAATGACGCCACCATACTATCGCCCAGCCATCCATCAAACTCATAATGTAAACGGGTTATGAGAGGGGGATGGACACTCGCGTCCAAAATGATGTTATCGCCAAAACCACCAGATACCTCTGGCTCAAGATAATAGTATCTCATTTCTCACCTATTGGTGGATTGAAGAGGTGACCATATTTCTGATCTATTTCGGCGGCCTTTTCCAGCAACTTCTGCAATGTGGTTGTAGGATTTTGCCTGTAGAACGCGTCCCATTCGCGTCGAATGGTACTCAGATGCAGCGTAGAATTCAATTCCTTCGGTATTCCTCGGAGATTCTCAAGTGAATGCATCATATCTTTGTTCATAATTCCGATGTATATCTTGAGCGCTTTTTGCTCTATTCGATGATGAACAAATACCAACTCAGCTAACTTAGGATATTCTTTAAAGAACGTCTTCTGATATTTTCTGGAGAAAACTCTTAAAGCTGGCTCAATTACTTCACTGGCGATTTTCCCGTCTTTGAGGAAATTGGCGCCTAACCACCGAAGGCCTGCGACCCCGCCGACCGTTGCTCCGGAGGCGGAAGTAACCGGCAGTTGACTAAGGGCATCCAACGGATCGTCGTGCAGATCCTGGAGAGCTATCCCGATGTCATGCGGGATTCGGCCTAGGGCCTCGAAACCCTCACTGAGATAGTCCCCGAAGTCGTCAGCGGCTTGTTGGAATGCAGACCGGGGCTGGCCAGGTTGTGCGGATGGAACCCGTCCCTGCCCTGTCGCACTGGTGATGATCGAATCGACGTGGGCCGGCTGAGGAGAGCGAGCTTGATCCAACTGCCGAGATAAGGCCTGGCGGACACCCGGATCGGGCGCTGCTGCCAGAAGATCATGCAGGATGATGTCCTTCTCAGCCTGCGGCACGTCTTCATTGCTAAAGATGTCGGCAAGGCTTTGGACAATGGCCCTTGGTAGGGGTTGAGGGGTCTCGACGCCCAGTTGCCTCTGTGCTGCGACAGAGACGGCGATGGCCCATCTGTACGCCGCCGGATTGCTGGTCTCCGATTTGCCGTCCGGGTTCGTTGCCGCCCTCCACGCGGCGTCGACACTGGCGAAGACATCGCGGACGTAGCCAGCAGGATCCGCCCGCCTCACGCCCAGAATCTTGAGCGCAGCGGCAGCCGCAACTCGATACCGTGTCTCCTCGTCGTTGGAGCTGACTGGCCCAGGCTCCGCATCGCGCAGCGCTGCGTGGATCGCCTGGTTGGGCATCGTCCGCATGCCAAAGGCATGGCGGCCGACATCCATCTTCAAGCTGAAGTCCTGGTACCGATTGCCGCCGTCCTCCGCGCCATAGACGGCCGCGAAGTCAGCGGGGCTGGGCATCTTGCCGGAATAGCTGCCCGTATTGGCGATTGCGTCCGGCGCATTCTGCGAAGCGAGGGCGATGTTGGTGCGCGCCTCGATCAGTTGGGCCGTCGTCGAAGCGTGCGCCCGGTCGATCAGTCGCTGAACGTCATCTGAAGACAGGTCGGCGAGAGGATCGCCTGCCGGCTTGGTCGCGATCGGATCGGGCGCCGGAGCACGGCCAGCAAACGCCTGCGCCACGGTTTCATCAGGTGTTTTCTTGCCGAGGCGGTCGCCGGGGGCATCGCGGCCGGAGACCGGTGCCCCGACACCAAACACCTCCAGCGCGCGCTTCGGATCCTTGGCGATCAGCGCCTCGAACCGCGTCTTGGCCGCGGTGCCGAACCAGTCCTTCACCTTCTGCTGCCTGATCCCGGGGTCGAGCCCCATCTTGTCGATCAGATCGAGCCCTTCCTGCCTGGCCGCCTCGAAGGTGACGTGATCGTCGGGATTGGCGTTGCCGATGGCGATGGCGCTGGTCTTGAGCACCGTGTCGACCTGCGCCTGCTCGTAGTCCTGACGCCGCGTCTTCTGCCGCTGCGCCATGCGCCGCGCGCCAACCGCACGCATCGCCTCCTTCTGCCTGGCGAAACCAGCGCGCTGGCTCTCGGGCATATCAGGCAAGGCATCGTCGAACAGCGTGTCGAACAGCCCAGTCTTGACCACCCGGCCGTTGTACGGATCGACCAGGCCATACATCGTCTCATGCAGGCCGGCGCCATCGGCCGGAGCGTTCGCCGCCACCTCATCTTCCGCCTGCGCGATCCGGCCGTTGAACCGGCGCCGTTCCAGCTCGGCGTCGAACGCCTCCTGTTGGTCCTTCATCTGCTGATAGCGCTCGGCGACAGCGGAAAACTGGTCGCCAAGACCCTGCATGGCGCCGCCAATCGGCGACCCTTGCGGGTATTGCGGCGCGTTGCCGGTATCGAGTCGGCGCTGGGCAATGGAGAGGGGGATGATGCTGACCATTGGCTGTTTCCTGCGCAACTGGCTTTGAACAAAAGGGCGCGCGGCGCTGGCGATTCACGGCACGGCCGGGTCGCACGCTGTCTGTGGCGTTCGCGGGTTTTGTCGGATCGACTTTTCTGGAAAATCCTGGAGCAGCGGTGCTGCCCGTGTGGGTCAGCTCTGCCACGCCGCGCAGCCGCGGCGACCGCTCCCTCGGGCGCGTCTAATTATTGAAGCGTCAGCGGGACAGCGCCCCCCTCTGTCCTGCCGGACATCTCCCCCACGAGTGGGGAGATCGGCAGCTTCAGGACTCCGCTACCCCTCCGCCCTTGCCGCCTTCTCCAGCGCCACCAGCTGCGCGTCATCGAGCGTCAGAAACCCCATAATGTGCTGCACCACCTCGGCGCGCGCATTGCTCAAGGCGCTGTGCAGTTCGAACCCGTTGGGCGTCCGTGTCCGCGCCATCCACTCGCCATAGGACGGACGCCGGTAATAGCCGGTCGTCGCCGCGAGGTCGGCGAGCACCATCTCGCCGCCCTCGCCGGAAAACACTCGGAGATAGGCCTTGGCCAGCGCGTCGCGCCCTCTGGCAGGGCTGCCGGCCTGCCCGGCATGGGCAAAGCGTTTCCGGCTCATGCGACGCCGCCCGCCGGGCCGACAGGCTGCCCGCTTTGACCACTTTGCGCATCTTGGGCGCCGCCCAGCATGTCTTGCAACCCGTCGAGCAGGCCGCTGTCGCGCGCCTGCACCGCTGCCGGCACCGCATCCTTGGCGGCCTTGCCGGCGGTGGCGATCGCCGCCATGCCGGCCTGCGCCTGGCTTGCCTTGGCGCGGGCGTCGCGAAGGCCGTCGACCTCCTCCTTGCGGCGGAAGATGCGCTGCGGGCTGCGGCCGGCGCTCTGCACGATCTTGATCGCCTCGTCGCTGTCGATGTTGTCCATCACGCCTGGATCGAACTGCGCCATCTGCATGGCCGTCGTCACCACCTGGATGGTGTCGCGCGCTTCGGCCGAGCGCCTGAGCACGTCGAGCGGGCCGGTAAAGGTCGGCCGCACCGCCTTGCCGGCCAGGCTCTCCGGCGGCACGAAGCGGCTGTCTTCGTCATAGAGCCCCTTGTCCTCCAGAATGCCGAGCTCGCGATCGAGATTGCTGGCGAAGCCGGCCTGGATGATCGAGCCGGACGGCCCCAGCAGCGCGCCCTTTTCCTCTTGGCGGATCAGCGCCTCGGTCGCCGTCATCTGCGGGTTCTGCACCAGTGTCTGGAACAGGTTGACGAACATCATGTCGCGGATCTCGTCGGCGCGGCTCTGCGCGTAGTTGAAGGCATAGGTCGGGTTCTGCCCGGTCGAGATTGGCGCGATCAGCGGCCGGCCATTGTCGTCGATCAGCCCCGGATAATTCTCGCCCGGATTGAGCACCGGCACGTAGTCGAGCCGGGCCTTCGAGGCGGTCGCCGGATCGGTGATCTGCTGCAAGGCACGCAAGCCCGAACGGCGCACGGCATTTTCCTCGCGCACGGTCGTCAGCGCCTCGATAGCAGGCGAAATGCCATAGGGGTCGCCCTCGTAGCGGCGCCAGTTGAAGGTCGACACCGGAAAGGTGCGAAAACCGCTTTCCCGCACGATCTCCTCTTCGTCCTCGATGACGTGGTAGGAGGCGAAGGCCGTGTCGAGATATTGGTATTGGCCGCCGAGCCGGTACATCTTGCGCTCGTCGCGCGGCTCAATGCACTGGATCAGCGAGATCTTCGTCTCGCATTTGGCCGGATCGTCGACCAGAACCTTGATCTGCGCCGGCAGTTTTTCATAGCCGAGCAGCTGCGCCGCCTGCCGCGCCGTGCGCTCGTATCGGCGGTGGAAAATATCGACCTGGCCCCAGCGGTTGCGGCTGAGATAGCCCTCGACCACCGGGATCGAGGCATAGCGGATCAGCGTCGCGCCAAACCCTTCCTCGGCATAGAGATAGGCCGGGCCATAGCGCACGACATTGCGCAGGCAGGCCTGCGTCGCCGGCACGAAATTCGAATTGGCGGAGTAGCGCAGCGCAAACAGGAAATCGCGCAAGGCCTCCGCCCATTCCTTTTCCTCGTCGGTCTCCTCGTCGTTCATGGCCGCCGTCGACAGCCCGTGCCATTTTTCCGACTGCGGGATGATCAGGCTTTCCAGCCCGGCGGCCAGCCGGTTGGCGGCCGAGTTGATGGTGTTGGCATAGACGCGGGCGCCGCGCCGCTCCTGCCGCTCGGCCTGCGAGTCCTGGCTGCCGGTTCGGCGGCCGCTCCAGATATCGGGCGCATCGGGGTCGCAGAACTCCGCCACCTGCTCCCACACAGCCTCATACTGACTGCGCTCGCTCTCGAGCTCGGACTGGCGGGACAGGATATTGCGGGCGCGGGTGTCGGTCATGATGTTCTCACTTGTTTGGCGCGGCGGAGCTGCCGATTGATTGGAGATGCGGAGGGACAGCACCCCCCTCTGGCCTGCCGGCCATCTCCCCCGCATGGGGGGAGATCGGCAGTTTTGCCGACGGCGCGTTTCCTGCAACGTCGGCAATTGGCGAAAGCGGCAGCACATCCAATCTCCCCCCTTGCGGGGGAGATGTCCGGCAGGACAGAGGGGGGGTGCCTCGCGCCAGCCTTCCCTTGTCATCTTTTGCCCACTTGGCGGTGCTACGAACTTGCTCGCGGCGGGTTTTGGAGGAGGTCGATGTGACGACAAGCCTTGCCGCCCTGAAAAGCCAAAGCAAACGCGCCGTGAAACGGCTCATCGGTTACGATTCCCGCAACTGGCTACGCATCCGCCAGATCGAGGCGTTCACGCTCTTTCTCGAAGCCGGCAACCGCAAGGCTTCCGACGTGATCGAGATCTCGCCCGGCTGGAACCGCTACTGGCGGGCGATGTGCCCCAATTACCGCTCAGTCGATTTCCCCGCCTTCGACATCTGCAAGGACCGCACCGACGAGCAATATTCCATCGTCATCGCCGACCAGGTGCTGGAACATGTGCGCCGGCCACAGGCAGCGGTGCAGAACATCCACGCCATGACCCGGCCCGGAGGCTGGGCGATGGTGGCGACACCTTTCCTGTTTCGGGTGCACGCCAGGCCGCACGACTACAACAGATGGACCCCCGCCGGCCTCAAGCAGCTTATGGTCGAGGGCGGCTTCGCGGAAGCCAACGTCAAGGTCCACGGCTGGGGCAACAAGGCCTGCGCCAGGGCCCATATCGGCGGCCCCGTCCGCGCCTACGGCCTTTGGCGGGACTTGAGCAACGACGAGGAATACCCGCTGATGGTCTGGGCGTTTGCGAAGAAGGCGTGAGGGGCTGAAGCTGCCAATCTCCCCCGCAAGGGGGGAGATCGGCTAATCACCCCCGCCTTTTCATCACCCTTGCATGCCGTCGCCACACCCACCAGTCCCACACGCGCTTCCTGAAACTGCGCTTCATCGCGGTCATGGTCATAGCCCCAGCAGCACGCGGCGCTGGCCGGTGAGGCTGCCTGGCGCGAGGTCGGTCTTGATGGTGCCGGCGGTGCCGTTCCGGTGTTCGAGTTCAGCCCGCAATGCCGCCTCGCGCGCCTGCACGTCCTTGTCCTGCGCCGTCGGCACCGGCGGCAGCGGCTTCAGTTCCGGTGGTTTTTGAAACAGACACATGGTTCCAGCCTTCTCCAAGATTAGAGGTTCTTGTCCAGTCGTAGAGGAAAAAGTCTTCGCCGTTGCGGCCGTAACCCGGCAACAGGCAGCGTTGCGTGGCGCCCAGCCGGCCGAGCCAGCGCAGCGCCAGTTCATTGGCGGCCAGCGCCCGCGCCTCGACACGCCAGGCGCTTCGCGCAGACACCTGCGGTCCCAGCACGGCGTGAAAGAAGTCGGTGATCCCAGGCACGCAGCGCTTCATGCGGCGCGTGCCCCAGCTCCAGGCGGTCCACAGGCCGCCGCGCTGTTCGGCAGCGCCAAAGCCCGCTTCCGGGTTGCCGTCCAGCTCGGCGACATAGGCAAAGCCCTGCAGCGCCGTCAGCGCCAGCAGTGCCGGCGACCAGTGGTCGAGCTGGCAGTCGATCTCGGCCCGGTCCTCAGGGCGCAAATTGGCTGCGATGTAGGACAGGTCGCGAAGGGTTGCGGGCATGATGCGAAGGGGCATGAGCAGGCCTGAGCAATAGAATGCAGTTCTCGCTTCCGGGCGGCGTCTCGGCGGCCTGCGCACTTGACCGTCCCCGTCGCCAGTGACCTACTTCGGGCATCGACGGCTACCCAGGAGACGGGCGAATGGACATTCGAGCGACACTGACGCAGCTATGCGACGCCTTCAACGCGCACGATCTCGATCGCATCATGGCGTTCTTCGCCGACGACTGCGTCCTGGAGATGCCGAGGGGAGCCGAGCCCTGGGGAACCCGTTGCGAGGGCAAGCGCAACGTACGGGACGCGCTGGCGACACGCTTCGAAGGCCTGCCCGATGTCCACTACGGCAAGGCTGAGCACTTTGCGGACGAGGCTGCCGAGACCGGCATGTCGAAATGGACCCTCACCGGCACCACCCGTGAAGGCGTGAAAAAGGAAGTCCGGGGCTGCGACTTCTATACGTTTCGCGACGGCAAGGTGATCCGCAAGGATTCTTATTGGAAGATCGTGGAGTAGCTTGCGGCGTCAATACGAATTGCGGTGGTGTGACGGGTAAGAGTGCACTGTCATCGTATTCGCTTACAGACAGGTTCTCGTCCACGCAGCCGAATGATTTTGTGCCGTTCAGACAGGATAGGGTCTATTTGCAATCCCGCTCTCGACTCGTTGCTGACATCCCCGCATACAGCGCTTATCTTCCATGAAACTCCAGCACCAAGCAGTTCAGATAACGCCAGTGATTTCAGACACAAAGATACTAAGCGACACAGTGGCTAGCGGTATCGTCTTCATTGTCCTCGCCTCGGCCACACTCTACTGCGTTCGTGAACTTTTGTCCGCGTGGAGAACAGGCTCCATTCGATCAAAAACAGGGCTCGTTCTCCGAAGCTCAGACGTTCTGACTTTCCGACGCCTGGTTGGCGTTACCACCTTCGCAGTGCTTTACTTATACTTTGCCTTTTTGCTGTCGTGGGAGCGGCACTCGCCGTCTCGACTCTCTTTTTTCTGGTGGCTTTGGCTGCCAAGTTTAGCCGATAAGCTAGAATTACGGTGCCGGTGCTTCAGTCCGGAGGTTCGCTGCGGTCACATGGTGCAACCGATAAAAGTGCACTGTCACCGTAATTCACCGTAATTCGGTGTTGCGGACTACAGGCGCAGGGCCGGCGCGCCCTGTCTCTTCGTCATCCTATGGCGGAGCAAGGAGCGGAGCGACGCGGCGCAGACCATAGGATCCATGCCGTGACCTTGGAGCGCTGCTACGTCGCAGGATTCTGACGTGCCGCGTTCCCCGGCGACCATCACGGCATGGATTCTCGGGTCAAGCCCGAGAATGACGAAGTGTGGGGAGCCTTGCCCCTACCGAAACGCCCCCAGCGGGTCGCTCTGCCCCGCCGGCCTTCTCGCCGACCTGAACTCCGCCGGGTCCACCACCGCCTCGCGCAGCATCATCACGCCATAGCGTGTCGCCGCCATCAAATCATCCCGCAGCTTCACAACCTGGCCATCCCTGCGATGAAACAACCTAAATTCCTCAAACCAGTCGGCGAGCGTGGCAAACACCTTGAAGCGGCCGCTCTGCATGCGGTCGAGCATCTCCATCAGCCCGGCCTCGACCGAGACCGAACCGTCCGGGAATTGCGCGTGGCGGGTCAGCATGTTCAGCCCGTGCGCGGAGTACTGCCGGGCGAGCGCCACGCCCGCCCCTTCCAGCGTTTCGCGGCGGCCGTCGCGCGGCCAGGCGAAGGGCAGCCATTCGCCCCAGGGTTTCAGCGTCAGCGTCTGCATCGCCGGCGTCTGCTGCGAGGCCCGCGCTGATTTGGTTACGTAAACGACGTCGGCTTCCGTATCCCAGGCCAACTCGACGGCGGCCGACGGGTGGTCCCAGCCGAAATCCAGCGCGCCGAGCCTTGGCCAGTAGCGCGGCAGCCGGAACGGCTCGCAGGCGATCATTTCCTCGGCCACCGGAAAGATGCGGCCCGAACCCAGCACCGGAATGCCCCGAGCCCGCGCCTCGCGCTCATGCGCCGGATAGGCCGCGACGATCGCCGCGCGCTCCTGCGGCGTGTAGTGCGCGGCATCGTCGATGGTCATGAAGGTGACGTGTCGAGACATATCAGTCTGCCTAAATTATTTGCCGGGACGAGTAACCGCCATTGATAATACTGTTTATCAATGCAAAGCTGCTGGCCAATTGGGGGAGATACATGATCCGCATAGCAATCGTTGTGGCCATTGCCGCGAGTGCGTCGGCATGCCAATCGAACGTTCCGTATGATACGAGTAAGAAAACCTGCAAGATGTACGCCAATTCTTCAGGGTTCCAACGCGAAGTTTGTATCCCGGACACACCAAATAAAGTATGCAATGTCTGGTACAACCAGATTACGGGTGATGAAAGGATATGGTGCCAACCGCTAACCCGGAAAGCAACCGATCCCAAGGCCCGCGCCAGACAGCTTGCGGGCAGCAAATACCCTTGAACGTCTTCATCCGCTGCCTTTGGCCATCCCCTCCACTTGCGACGCCGACAGAAACAACAGCACCACATCCGACATCCCAAGCAGCGGCGTGAACGTCACGATGGTGATGCCGCCCGTCGCATTGGTGCGGGTCAGGCCTTCGGAATAGATGTCGAGCGGCGGTTCCTCGTCGAACCAGACGCCGTGCAAAGTCTCGCCCTGCCATTTCTCGCGGCCCTTCTCGAAGCTCTTGAACGACAGCACCGATTCATCGGCCTGCACGTCGCCGCCGCCACCCCAGCGCACCACGACGCTGTCCAGCGCGCCCGGTGCGCCGCGGCCCATGAAGGTCTGCACAATGGCGTCGGCCGGGATCATGCCCGTGCCCCAGGCCGCCTGCTGCTGCGGCGGACCGACCAGCACGCGCTGCGGATTGTCACGCGTGCCTTCGCCGGTGACGCCGGCCGCCCACAGCCGAACGGCCGTGTCGAAAACCTTGCCTTGCCACCACTGGGGATAACGGCCGGTCAGGTGCATGGCCCATTCGGCGCCCCCTGCCCTGGTCTTGCCGAGCTGGTTGCCGGCCATGAACAGGCGCTCGCGGTTCTGGGCGCCCGCTGCGTGAAACTCGGCCTGGCGTTGATACGGTCTATAGGCCGCCAATTGATTGGTCCGGCGCCGGCGGTCAAGCTCCGCCAGCAGCGCCAGATATTCCATCTTCACGGACATCACCGGGCTCTTCGAGGAACGGTTTGACGACGGCCTCAAGGGCGCGGATGCGGCTGCGGATCTCGTCATCGCTCAGGCCGTCCATTTGGTTGATCTTGGCATCGAAATCCTTGGGCAGCACCGACAGCACGATCTTCAGATACTGGTCCGGCTTGTCGGCCCGCACCTGGGCAATGACGCCGGCGCCATAGGCGCGGAAATCGGCCCGCACGGCGGCCAGGAAATCGTCGCCCAGTGTCTTCTTGGCGCGCTTGCGGCGCGGCTTTTGCGCGGCCGGTTTGGCGGCGGGTTTGCGCTTTGCCGGCTTGCGGCGCGTTGGCCCGGCGGCGGTCTTGTCAGTCACGGACGTCACCACCCACGGCGTTGGCAGCGGGAATGCCGGCCTTCGGCATCGATCCGGCCCGGCTGGCCGGTTTCTTTGAACGAGCGGATTTCTTCCTGGTGCGCTTCTTGGCTCCCTGGACGCGCTTTGGCTTTGCCGCGTCGGCAGGCTTCGCCGCCGGGGCAGGCCTTGCCAGACCGGCCCGCGCCCTGAGACGCGCCATGACCAGACCGACAAGGTGCCCGGCGATGCCGGCCTGCGAGAACCCGAACTCGCCAGCGTCGTCCCGCACCATGCCGATCTTTACGCCGGGCGCGACCTCCTCGAGACGCCCCAGGCGTGGCTGCGGCGCAATGCCTTCGAATTCGCCGATCGCGCTGACGATTTCCTGGCCGTCAGCATCGGTGATGCTGGTGCGTAGCGGGTCATGGGTGTCTCTCGGATTGCGAAATGAGTCATCGGGCGAAGGATGGCATTCCTTGGCGCCCCCTCTGTCCTGCCGACATGTCTAGCCCAGCAACAAAAAACCCGCCTCAGGGGCGGGTCGTTGGCGCAACTCAGCACCATGGACAAAAATGTAGCATAGCTGCACTCACCCCGTCAACCGTTTTCTGAGAAAAAATTCCTAATTCGGTCAAACCCGCCGGCCGCATCCCGCACCATGCCGATCTTTACGCTGGGCGCGACCTGCTCGACACGCCCCAGGCCTGGCTGCGGCGCAGCACCTTCGAATTCGCCGATGGCGCTGACGATTTCCTGGCCGTCAGCATCGGTGATGATGGTGGCGTAGCGGGTCATGAGTGTCTCTCGGATTGCGAAATGAGTCATCGGGCGAAGGATGGCATTCCTTGGGGCCCCCCTCTGTCCTGCCGACATGTCTAGCCCAGAAACAAAAAACCCGCCTCGGCGGCGGGTCGTCGGCGCAACTCAGCACCATGGACAAAAATGTAGCATAGCTGCACTCACCCCGTCAACCGTTTTCTGAGAAAAAATTCCTAGATCGATCGCAATTCTGGCCTGACCGACGCTGGCAAAGCGCGTAAAACCCTGCTTTTGCCGGCGGCTGGTCACAAGCCGGCAGGTGTGAAATCATTCGTCGAAGCTCATGGAGTGATTCCCGTCGCACGGCCTTGTGGGAGAGGACGATGGACAGACCAGCCATGGCATCCGTGTTCAGGATGCGGCATGCACCAGCCATGGTTTCCGGCGTGCGCAGCACTGGGCAGGGTCAGGCCGATCCAGTCATCCACGTGCGTTCGCTGGGCGAAGCCATCCGTTTCGTCGCCAACGCTTACCCCCAATACGACATCAGCGCCGTCGCCATCAGCTGTGGGGATGTTTCGATCAGCAGCCTCGGCAACCTGGAGGTCAAGGCGCTGTGGCGCGAATATGGCGAACGCCTGACGCAGGAATAGGCGTTCGCCCGGCCTCGGTCGCCTGTTCCCCCAGCCGCAAGCATTGCGCGCGCTCTCTGGAGCGGAAATGCCGCTCGCGCGTTTCAACCCCAGTCACGGGAGCAATCGCCATGAATGTCGCCAACCTGCAACTCGAAGGCCTGTTGATGGCCGTCGCCTCGATCAACCGCCTCCTGGTTCAAAAGGGGGTGCTGACGGCGGAGGAAATCGACCTGGCCTTGCGCAAGACCGAGGCAGGCGAAACCAACCAGGAGCGGTCCGAAGGCATGTCCGCGTCCAGCCGCGACGCCGTCAACTTTCCGATCCGGCTGCTGGAACTCGCCAACCAGTGCCAGCCGGAGGCGGAGATGCCGTCTTTTTCGAAGCTGGCCCGCATGGTCGGCAAGATAAAGGAACCCTACAACGACCAGCTGTGAGGGGGTGCCAAGGCAGGCCCCGGCGCGCGTCCTTCGCGCGGTGCCGGTCGGTCTCGCCTCAAGCCCTGCCCGGCCATCCCAAATTGAGCGAAAGCACCTTGCCCGGTCCATGCACGGCCGCAAACAGCAGTCCGGCCAGGAACGAAAAATGGTCGACGAAGAAGCCGAACTCGGCCTGGTTGCCGGCCCAGTGGCTGGGTCCGTGGAAGGCCAGGGCGAGGAACAGCACATAGGCGGCGGCGACAAGGGCCGCCTGCGAGAAGAAGGCGCCGGTCAGGAAGCACAGCACCAGCGCGACTTCCAGGATCGCAGCGCACCAGGCCAGGAACAACGGAAACGGAAAGCCGGCGGCGGCGATATAGCCGGCGGTCGCCGCCATGCCCATGAATTTGAAGGTCACGGCCATCAGGAAGACGCCGGCGAAGATCAGCCGGGCGATGAGAAGGGCCGCGGTCTGCCACGGCGATTGAGTGATTTGCGACGACATGCTCGTTCTCCAGCTTTGCAGGTTGCTCGCTCCTAGGACGCGCGACGGACGCCAGGTCCGACACATCAGGCCAATTTTTCTCGAGAGGCCCGAACGGCTTCCGGCGCCGCCCGCGATTGAAACTTGTTGGTAATCACGGAAGTGCTATCGTTAGTCGGGGCTAATGCACCGGCGTGCCGGCGCAGCGATTTTGGGTGGGCTGAAATTTGCGTACAAGCGTCAGGTTTGGGGAGATATCTCATAGCGTGCGGTCGGCGACGCTGGAATGCAGCGGCTGCGGCGGCGCTGGCCAGGTCTTCCAGTGTCCGCGCTGGACGAGTTCCAACGGCCATTGCTGCCCTGCCGGTACGCACCGGCGCGGCTGCCCCGGCCTCAGCGCGGCATGCTCCGAATGTGACGGCGACCACACTGCCGACGCCGACCCCATGCGGCCATCGGCCTGATACATGCCTATCGCAGCCCAGGCCGTGTCGTCTGGTGGAACCGGCGGCGCCAATCTGTGTTATGTCGTGTTGATCGCGGGCGCCGAAGGCTGCGCGTCCCGACAACAGAAAGCGAGGCCTGAGATGGCTGACGACAAGTCGAAGACGAAGCAGGACCGCAAGCAGGTCTCGAGTGAAGAGCCCTACGAGGTTGCCGCCTTTGCCCGCAAATACGGCATTCCGCCAAGCGAGGCACAGACCATCATCAAGCGCTACGGACCCTCGCGCAAGAAGCTCGACGCCCATATGGCGGCCCGCGGCTAGCGCATGTCGCCCAAAAGTGGATCTCGGTTTTGGGAGAACGACATGCATGAAGCGGGTCGTCTGAACTCGTTCGGGCGCGGCGCGCTTTAGGCCCGAAACCATTTCGCCTCGACGGCGTTGAAGATGCTGCGGGCCGTGTCAACCGGGCCTGGTGGTACGGTGAACAGGATGTCTTTTTCCCGGTTTCTCATCCTGGCCGACGAAACGGCAGACGAGCATCTGTCCCACCCGGCCCGCAGCGCCACGCATTGAGGGAGGTCGTCATGTCCGACACCATACGCAGGACCGGCAGCTGCCTGTGCGGCGGCGTGCAGTTCGAGGTTCACGGCCCGCCGTTGCGCGTCGGCCTGTGCCACTGCAAGGATTGCCGCAAGGCCGGCGGGTCGGTCTATTCGGCCTTTGCCATCTGGCCGCGCGAGGCCTTCGAGACGACCGGCCTCGTCAGCTCCTATGGCACGCGCAGCTTTTGCCCGACCTGCGGCGGCCGCGTCGCCTGGGTCGACGACAACGAGGCCGAGGTGGCGATCGGCAGCCTCGACATCGCGCCGACCGATCTCGTGCCCGAATATGAACTGTGGACCTCCAGGCGCGAGACCTGGCTGCACGCTCTGTCCGGCACCGAACAGTTCGAGCACGACCGCCCAGCGCAGCACAACGCCGAAGCGCCGACGCCGAGATCGCTGTCGGACATCGACGCTGAGATTTGATCTCTGGGGAAGGGAACCCTGCCCTGCCGCCTACGTTACCGGATGCCTCTCACGCATGTCGCCCCGGCGACTTGCGGCAATCATGGAGACGACCGTTGAACGACAAGATGTTTCCCCGCCCGATCAGGCTGAAATTCGCGCCTGAGCGCGAGCGCATCATCCGCAGCGCCTGGGAAGGCCTGGAATGCCTCGGCGACTGGCCGGCTGGCCAGGGACGGCGCTACCGAGCGGCGTTGCGCAGTTGTCGCGATGCGCTGGATGGCTGGACGCCGGCGGAAAAAGCGATGCGGGCGATGATCGACGCCGCGCGCGAAGCAAAACTCCTCCAGTAGTTGGAACAGGGGCCATGCCTGATCTCATTTTGCCTACACCGATGCGGATCAAGCCGCATGGGTCGGATACGATCCGCGACGTCGCCACGCTCAAGGATGCCAGCGAAATCCTGATCGACTGGCCGCAGGCCAAGCGCGGCCCGTTCTACCAGGCGGCGCGCGAGAAGGTCGAAGCCGCCCTGGAAACCAAGATAGGTGCTGCCGAGGCACAGGAAGCGTTCGCAGCGCTCTGCAGCCACTCCGGCGTTTTGGTGCGATAGCGTTTCAATAGAAGCAGGGGGGGCATTATTGCCTCGCCTGCTTCGTGCAAATCGGTCCTGATCACTCCGTATCCGAATAATCGATCCGATTATTCCGCCGGAAGCTCGCCCTGTACGATCGGGTGAGAGGTTTCGAAGCCAAAACTCTTTGGCGCCAGCAGAATCAAGGCAATCACGATCGCTATCGAGGCAAGCAACGTGGCAGTGGCTGCAATATCTCTCACGATAATCTCTCCAAATTCCAAGTCGTGAGAAAAACGCTCCCAACATAACGAGGTTCCATTAGCTTGCGCGATAATACCAACGAGCCGGCGTTTATTGTTTCGGCGGCTGGGGCGGCACTTCACCAGGCTTGATTACCGGCGTCTTGCCTTCGTCGGGAGCGGGCGCCGCCATGCCCTGGTCGCCCGTCGGGGGTGGTTTCAGCACGCCGCCGCAGTCGTTGAGCTTGGCGGTCAAATTGCCGTCATCGGCCTGCTGTTCAGGCTGCTGTTTTGCCCCTTGCTCGGTCTGAGCCCTGCATTTGTCGGCCTGCAGCGCCTGGCTGTCGTTCTGCTGCTGGGCCGCGGCCGGCACTGCCAGCGCCAGCATGAGGCCTAGTGGCATGATGGCGAGAGTTCTCATCACTGCCTCCTTCTTTTCTTTCACGGCCGCCCGCGGCGACCTTCCCTTCACAGGGACAACGCCTGTCGAAGAAAAAGGTTGGCCGCCTCGCCGGGCGGCATTGCAACCAAACCCGTTTGCCGGCCGTTGCGCGTGCCGGAGGCGGTCATGTTCGAAGGTTTTCAAAACACGGAAATCGACATTGGCGATGCCGGCATATACTGCCTGCGTGCCGGCGGCGGCCCACCGCTGCTGTTGCTGCACGGCTTTCCGCAAACGCATCTGATGTGGCGCGACATCGCCCCCGCTCTGGCCAGCCGGTTCAGCGTCGTCTGCGCCGACCTGCGCGGCTATGGCCGCAGTTCCTGTCCGACGTCCACTCCGGACCACGCACCCTATGCCAAGCGTGCCATGGCCGCCGATATGAGGAGGCTGATGGAGAAGCTGGGTTTCAGCAGCTTCATGGTCGCCGGTCATGATCGCGGCGGGCGTGTCGCCTACCGCATGGCGCTCGATCATCGGGACAGCATCGACAGGCTCGCCGTTCTCGACATCGTGCCGACCGCCGATGCCTGGGACCGGGCCGACGCCAGGCTGGCGCTGGGCTATTGGCCATGGTCGCTGCTGGCGCAGCCTGAGCCGTTGCCGGAAAAGATCCTGTCCGGCGCCGCCGAGGCGATCGTCGACAATGCGCTCAACGGCTGGGGCTCGCCGCCATCGGCGTTTCCAGCCGAAGTGCGTCAGGCCTATATCGAGGCCTTGCGCGCGCCTGCCCACGCCCACGCCATCTGCGAGGAATATCGGGCGGCAGCCACGCTCGACCGCGAGCACGACCATGCCGACAAGGCAGCCGGCCGGCGCATCCGCTGCCCGCTGCTGGCGCTATGGAGCGGTCAGGGCGCCTTGGCGCATTGGTATGCCGGCGAAGGCGGGCCGCTGGCGCTGTGGCGCGGCTGGGCCGACGATGTGCGTGGCCAGGCGATGCCGGCCGGGCACTTCTTTCCCGAAGAGAATCCGGCGCGCACGGCCGATCTGCTGGCCGGCTTCTTCGGTGAAACCAGTCACGGCATTTCCCGGCGATCGGAATTACCTTCGCCCTTCCTTTGATCGGGCCGAAGCCCCTCCTTCTCCGCCTTTGCCTGACTGCCTTCATCACCGGCGGCAAGGCCGGGTCCGCGTTCGAACCGGCGCAGAAAGCCGGCAACGACCAGCACGATCAGCGTGCCGAACCCGGCCACTTGCCAAAGACCCAGTCCGCAGGCGACGCCGATCGCGCCCGCCAGCCACATGCCGGCGCCGGTCGTCAGCCCATGCACCTCGCCGCGCGAAAACATGATCGAGCCGGCGGCAAGGAAGGCGACGCCGGCGGTCACCGCCTCGACCACCCGGATCGGATCGACCTTGACCGATTCCCCCGCGAACATCGGCGCGTGCACGATCTCGACCGTCAGGATGCCGAAGGTGGCGGCGGCGACGCAGACGAGAATATGCGTGCGAAGTCCGGCCGGGCGATTGCGCCATTCGCGTTCGAAACCGATGACCGCGCCATAGAGCGTCGCCAGCAACAGCCGCGCCGCGATGACCGGAAACGAGGTGTAGGTGGAATGGCCGAATTCCTCGACGAGTTGTTCCATGATGTCCCCTCCGAAAGCGTGACGCCACAACGCGGCCGCCGGGTCACGGTTCCTGAATCCACCGCCAGGTGCGGCAAGGATGCGGCCGCTTTTGAAAACGCATCTGCCAAAGGGAGGTTGATGGAACCAGACCTCAAGGCTCAGGAAGTCTCGGTTTCGGGCAGGTCGGCGCCGAGCTCCGGAACGATGATCGAGTCCAGGGGCGCCGTCAGGGACCATTTGAGATGGCCCGGGCTGCGATCCAGCACCGCCAAGCCGTTCAGCGATTGCGGCGCGACCCGTTGCAGGACGACGGTGCCGAAACCCTTGCGCGTGCTTTCGTCTTGCCGCCCCCCGGGCCGCTCTCCTTCACGCACCGGCATCGTCTCGTCCCAAACCAGATGGATTTCCCGCTTGTCCGAAACGCCTTCAACGATCCGCCAGGTGATCTCGAGCCGCCCGGCCTCGCTCGCCAGCGCGCCATATTTTGAAGAGTTGGTGCCGAGCTCATGAAATGCCATGCCGAGATTTTGCACGGCATTCGGCTGCAAGGTCAAAAGCGGTCCGGACAGCGATACCCGCGCCTCGTGGCCGAACGGCTTGAGCTGCTCCTGGGCGAGGTCGAAGAGGCTGGCGCCGGCCCATTCCGAGTTCACCAGCAGATCGTGCGACCGCGACAGCGCCATGATGCGGGAGCGGATCAACTCCTCGAACTCGCGCGGATCGGTCGAGCGTTTGCTGGTCTCCCGGATCATCGAGAGGATCACCGCGAACTGGTTCTTGACGCGATGGTTCACCTCGCGGAGCAAAAGCCTGATCCGGCGCTCGCTCTCCTTGCTGGCGGTGATGTCGCGGGCGATCTTCGAGGCGCCGATGATCTCGCCGGACGCGTTCCTGATCGGCGAAATGGTCAGCGACACGGCGATGAGGCCGCCGTCCTTGCGTCGGCGGATCGTCTCATAGCTTGCCAGCAGTTCGCCTTTGCGGACCCGGCTGATGATGTCGGTCTCTTCATCCTTGAGATGATCGGGGATGAGCATGAGCACGGACCGGCCGACGGCCTCTTCGACGGTGTAGCCGAACATGCGTTGCGCCGCCGCGTTCCAACTGGTGATGATGCTGTTCAAATCCTTGCTGACGATGGCGTCGAAGGACGAATCGACAATCGCCGCCAGCCGCGCATCGGCGGTAATGGCGATCAAGGCATCAAAGCCCGCCAAATCTGTCACTGTCGACCCCTTCTCCCTCATGCGCGGATTGCGCGCATGGCCACCAATGCGCCGCGGTGGGTTTTGGTTGCAATCGCCTCCCAACATTCCTCCCAGGAACAGTCCAGGCAGTTCATGACTGGACCTTGCACTGGAACCTTGCGCGCTTGCGCGAGTTGCACCCGACACCCCCATGGATGGCTCAATAAGGAGACACACGATGAGCGACGGCGATCTCGACCGGGTCTGGAAGCTGATGGACAGGATCGGTTTCTGTATGCTGGCCACCCGCGAAGGCGATGACATCCGCTCGCGACCCATGGCGGCGCATGTGGTGCGCGACGAAAACGCAATCTACTTCCTCACCGATGTCGACAGCCATAAGGACGACGAGATCGAAGCCGAGCCCAATGTCGGTCTCGCCTTCGCCGATTCAGGCGGCCAGAAATATGTTTCCGTCAGCGGTCTGGCGGCGGTTTCGAACGACCGCGCCAAGATCAGGGAGTTGTGGTCGACCCCGGCCAAGGCCTGGTGGGACAGTGCCGATGACCCTTCGATCCGCGTGCTTAAAGTGACGCCGAAAGATGCCCAGTATTGGGACAGTCCCGGCACCGTGGTCAGCTATGTGAAGATGCTGGCGGCAACGGTCAGCGACAGCCGCCCGGAAATCGGTAACACCGGCAAGGTCAGGATGTAGCCGGACGGCGTCGAGGACCTCAGGCAGATGTGCGAATGCCGGTGGGGCGCAGCGAATATCGCCGGTGCGGCACACCGGTGCCGATCAGTCCGGCTTGGGAGGGTCAGGGGCATTCGGTGCTGGATCGGCGTCGGCATCCCTTTGCGGACAGTCCTCATAGCTGTGGTCGCGCCCGCCGCAGAAAGAACAGCACATGGCCTCGCGATCCCCGTTTCCGGGACGCCATTGCGGGGTTTCGTAGGGCTTCCTGCCATCCATCCCCAGCAATGCACGACGGACCATTTGGTTGCGCCGCTACAGACGGCCACCCGGCGGTTGCGGAACCACCCGCCGGGATGCGAGTTTCGGCCAATACATCCATTCGAGGGAACAGCTATGCCGATGCGCCGAATTGCCTTGATGACGGCAGCGATCCTGCTGGCCGCGACCGGCCTCGCCGAAGCCAGGCCCGATACCCGCACGATGAGTTGCGACCAACTTCGGCGACTGCTCCAAAGTCACCATGCCGTGGTGCTGACCACCGGCCCCAACACCTATGACCGCTATGTCAGGCAGTTCGGCAACGAATGCGACTGGCCGGAGGTGCCGATGTCGGCCTATGTCCCGACCCGTGACGGCAGCTGCCCCGTCTACCGCTGCGAGGAACCTGTCACCAACTTTCCGGACTGATACCGCGCCTCCAGTCGGCTTTGCCGCCGCATTGCGTTGATCCCGGCGCGGGAACCGGCTAGGGGTGGGGGCAACTTGCATTTTCCCGCTTCGTCTAATGGTAGGACAGCGCCCTTTGAAGGCGTGAATCGTGGTTCGAGCCCATGAGCGGGAACCAGCAAGCAACCAGCGTTCGGCTGGTTCGAAGCTGCGCGCAGACTGGCCAGCCGGCTTCAGCGTATTAGCGAGCGGTTGTATTTCGCTCGAAGCAGGACCATCATCCTGGCCGACAGTGGATCGAAGGGGTGGAGCGACATGGAACTGAGTTGCTTTGACGGGGGCGTCCTTGCATCGGCGATGTCCCTGAACATCACGGCGGTTTTCATGATATTGGCCGCATTTGCCGCATTTCGGCTGGTTGCAATATCGCGCGAAGGTTCTGCCGACCAACTCCAGACGGCGTAGCCCGCAGAGAACCTCCTGTGCAGGAGAAGGCATATGGCCGCCAGAAAGGTGATAGCCGTCAAGGACTGGTCTTGCGGCATGAGCGACGAGCTTGGCCGCATCGTCCTGACCATCAACCCGACCGAGGGTGAGCCCATCCTGGTTTTGATGACAATTTTCCAGGCGGCAAGGATGGCCGGTGAATTGCGGGCCCCGAAACTCGTCTCCATACCTCGGTGAGGCAGCGCCCCCGGGCAAAGCAATCAAGCTCGCCGGGGCAGCCCCAACGCCCTCCCCGGCGAGCCCTGTTGCTCCGTGACGATGAACAATGGAGCAATTACTGCGTTACGGATCCGGGCGCCGTTAAGTTGCATCCGGCCTCCTGAAACCATTTCGCGGACCCCGCGTTGACCACCGGGCCGACACAGGAGACATCTCATGACCGTCAACTGCCGCATATCGATCGACAACCGGCCGGAGGCCACGGACGCCGTTTTCCAGGCGGTTCCCCGGATTGGGGAAAGCGTTGCGCTGTCGATCGACGGAACCACGCAGGATCTGCGGGTATCGCGCGTCGTGCACGTCACCAATGGCAGCCTGGAAGGTGCCGCGATCGTCGTCGAAGTGACGACAAACATCCTCTGAATCGAGAGTTATCGTCCGCTACGCCGGCCGGCGTAGCGCGGCGACCGCTGACCGTTGCGGGGACCAGGGCGGCTCACGCGCGGTGAACCGCTCTACTCCTTGCCGCCGTCGGAAATGCCGTTGCCGTCGGCGGTTGGCAGGATGCCGAAGTCTTGCGACTTCGCCCCTTGCTCCGCCGTCAGGAAGCCATCCGCGGCAAGACCGCGCCGCAGCAATTCCCTGACGGCGGCCGAACGGCTCGGCATGCGCTTGTCGAAGCGCCAGTTTTCCAGCGCCGCCAGTTCGTCTGACGTCAGCATGATCTGCAACCGTTCCGGGCGTTCCAGTTCAGTCATCGCGCTTCCCTCGCTCTGGACCATGAATACGTCGAATGAGCATTCAACTCATTTACCTCATAATTAGGAAACCGCTCCTAGCGCGTCAAGACCTCGCGATGTGTGAACCGCTTCTCGTGCTCATGATGAGCCTGACGGGTATTCGGCGTAAGACGCACACTTGCATAACTATGCTAACTGGTTGATTTATTTGGATATTATTTAATTCGTGACTTGCCAAGGCGAAGTTTTTGCCGCATTGTGCGATCTGAACAGAAGACCGTTCCCTTCGGGAGGTTTCGATGCGGTATGATTACTCGGCGCGACTGCGCGATGACGTCCGTTCAGCGGTCCAGATCGCCTTCAGGAAGACCGGCATCGTCAGCATCACGGCGGTGGCGGAGCATGTAAGGGTCAGGAATCTGGCCGAAAACGTCGCCCTCGAGGACGTCGAATACCTTGTCTTCCAGGCAGCCCAGTTGATTGGCGCCGCAATTGAATTCGACGGGCTCACCAATTTCGACGGCGTAGCTGGTCTGTTCGTGGATGGGCTCGGTGGCGACGGTGGCGAGCACGTGATCGCCCAACTCGACAGGCCTGGTCCGGCCACCCTGCAGTAGGGCAGTTCCGGCTGAACGCGCATTTGTCCTGTGCCATTCAGGGGGCCTCCTCAAAAGGCCGCCCTGCTGTTTCTGTACCCTGGTGATGATGAGAGCTGTTCCGTCAGGCGGAGCCGGCGATTTGTGAGGCGAAGTCCCGATAGGGACGCAGCGGGCGGCCCAGAAGCGCGGTCAGCCGCTCGACGTCGCCGGCCTCGGGCAGCATGCCGTCGGTCAGGAACCGCTCGCCCATCAAGCGCATGTCGTACGCCATCCAGGCAGGCAGGAACTGCTTGAGATTCTGCTCGAAACCTTCGGTATCGTCGCCGCCGTAGCTGATCGGGCGTGCGAGCACGTCGGACCAGATGGCCGCGATATCCGTCCCGGTCAGTGTCTGCGGACCGACGAGATTGATCCGCTCCAGCGCAAGCGGCTCTGCGGATCGTTCCCGACGCAGCAGCTCGAGAGCGGCGATTTCGGCGATATCACGCACGTCGACCATGGCGAGCCCCTTGGTGCCGATCGGCATTGTGTAGGTGCCGTAGCCGGTGATGACGTCTTCGATCATCAGGTCGTTCTGGATGAAGTAGGCCGGGCGCAGGATCGTAGCCTGGAAGCCCATCTGCTCGATCATTCGCTCGACGCCGAATTTGCCGGCGAAATGCGGCACGTTCACATAGACGTCCGCATGGATCACCGAGAGATAGACGATCCGCTCGATGCCCGCCGATCGGGCGACGTTCAGCGCGACCAAAGCCTGGGTGAATTCGTCCGGCACCACGGCGTTCAAGAGGAACAGGGTGGAAACGCCGGACATGGCTTTGCGCAGCGAATCGACATCGAGAAAGTCGCCGTGCGCGACCGATACGCCTGCCGGAAAGCTGGCTTTCGACGGATCGCGGACGAGAGCACGGACGTCGGCGCCGCGCTTGACGAGGTGCTCGACGACTTGGCGGCCAACATTGCCTGTGGCGCCGGCAACGAGGATGGTCATGGAATTTCTCCTGTTGGGTTGCTTGACAGGACCAATATGTGTGGCTCACAAACAGTCAAACAGGCCGAAATTTTAGACGTACCGTCTCACTGGTGGAACACTCATGGATCTTCTGGCCCTGACCGATTTCAACCTCGTTGCCCGCCATGGGGGTTTCGGCAAAGCGGCAAGGGCCACCGGCCGGCCCAAGGCAACGCTGTCCAGGCGGGTTGGAGACTTGGAGAGCAGCCTTGACCTGCGCCTGTTTGAACGGGGTGCGCGCAACCTGAAGCTCACCGAGGAAGGGCGAGCACTCTTCGAGCGGACGGGGACCTTGCTCGCCGAGCTGGACGAGACGGCCGCCGAGATCGCCTCGGGCGGCCAAAGACCCAAGGGCAGACTGCGGATCAGCGCACCTCTGCATTTTTCTCAGACCGCGATGGGAAGGATCGCCGCGGGATTTACCCTCAAGCATCCCGAGGTGAGGCTTGAGGTCACGACGGAGGACAGGGCTGTCGACATGATCGAGGAAGGTTACGACCTGGTGATCCGGGTCAATCCGAAACCCGACGAAAGCCTGGTCGGACGGGCGTTTCTCCGCGACCGCCTGGTCGTTGTGGCGAGCCCGGACCTTCCTCGTACGACCGGTGGGCAGGCCGCTCCTGGCGTTGCACGCGGCACAGGCGAACGCCAGACATGGCACGTGAAGGACCATGGTGGCCGCTCGACGATTGCGGTCGAGCCTGTCCTTGCTCTGTCGACGCTGATCATGGTGCGGGATGCGGTGCGGGCCGGCGTCGGTGTTGGACGTCTCCCAATTTCCCTGGTTAGCCACGATTTGGCTGACGGCACCCTGGTGAATTGGGGGGACATCGATGGCCCGGAGATCGCTCTCTGGACGCTCTACCCCTCCCGGCGGCTGCTCAGCGCGCGCGTGTCGGCGTTCCTGGATTTTCTGAAACAGGCCTTCCCGAATGGGACGCCGGACGAACTGGCCGCCTATATCGGCAGGTGATGCCCGGCGCTTTCGCCGGCAAGAACCTTTATTTTTCGCGGAATGATTTCCGGCGGAACAAGTTGGGGCGACGAAAATTACCTTGTCACCCTTACAAGAGGAGGACGTCGTGAAAGGCTTGCGCAGTCTCCTTGCCGAACTGTCAGCCAGCTGGCTCAAGCGCCGCAAGGCGCAGGCGCCCACTGTCGTGAACACAGTCAAACCCCGCCCCGCCCATCAGGCGCCGCGGCAACGTGCCGCCCACAAACCCAAAACACCGTCCACCCGCGACGTCTCCTCGAACATGTGAGCCGCGCGGACAAGATGGGTCGCCCAATGCCATCGGGAGGTATCGGCAACTCTCACACCGGATGATTGGCATCGACGAAACCTTTGAGCGGCCATAGGCGTTTATCGCTTCAGCCCTATCGAGGTAGTTCCAATGCAAACGGCATGGTTCTCGAAGCCTGTGGCGGTTTCGGTCGGCGTCACCGGTACCATCCACCATCTGTCCAATACACAGCAGGCCATTGATTTGCTCACCACACATTGGCGTGACGCAGGCAGCCCGAAGCATCAGTCCGCGCTGCGCGCCTGCCGGCGGGCAACGAGCGGCGATGTCGCCCCCGACGTCGCCAGGGCGGCGCTCGTCGAGGCCGCGCGTGAAGCCCACATCCTGATCGAATAGAGTGTCGATTGAATCGGCCAACGTCGATGCGGCTGCTATAGTCGCGCATCCCCTCCTTGGAGACCCCACCATGACCCTGAACACACGCAAGCTCGGCAGCCAGCGGCTGCAGGTCTCGGCCATCGGCCTCGGCTGCATGGGCATGAGCCAGTCCTACGGCCCGGCCGACGAGGCCGAATCCATCGCCACGCTGCACCGTGCCATCGAACTCGGCTGCACCTTCCTCGACACCGCCGAGGTCTATGGCCCTTACGACAACGAAGCCCTGCTTGGCCGGGCGCTGAAGGGCAAGCGCGACCAGGTGACGATCGCCACCAAATTCGGCTTTCGCATCGAAAACGGCAAGCAGGTCGGAACCGACAGCCGGCCCGAACACATTCGAGAGGTCGTGGAAGCCTCGCTCGGCCGCCTCGGAACCGACCATATCGACCTCCTCTACCAGCACCGCGTCGACCCGGCGGTGCCGATGGAGGATGTCGCGGGCGCCGTCGGCGAGATGATCGCGCAAGGCAAGGTGCGCTTCTTCGGCCTGTCGGAGGCGGGTGCGGCCAACATCCGCCGGGCGCATGCCGTGCATCCGGTGTCGGCCGTGCAGAGCGAGTATTCGCTGTGGGAGCGCAATCTGGAGCCGGAGATCATCCCGCTGCTTAGCGAACTCGGCATCGGCCTGGTGCCGTTCTCGCCGCTCGGCCGAGGTTTTCTCACCGGCCAGGTCAAGCGCGCGGAAGACTATCCCGACGGCGATTATCGCCGCAACGACCCGCGCTACCAAGGCGAAAACTACGACGCCAATGTCGAGGCGGCCGCCAAGGTGAGCGACATTGCCGCTGCCCGCGGCGTCAAGCCCGGCCAGGTCGCGCTGGCCTGGCTGCTGGCGAAGGGCGACGGCTTTGGCATCGACATCGTGCCGATCCCCGGCACCAAGCGCACAAAATATCTGGAAGAGAACGTCGCCGCCGCCGCCATCAAACTCGATGCCGCCGAGATGGCCGCGCTCGACGCAGCGCTTGCGCCGGGAAAAGTCTCCGGCCCGCGCTACACCGAGCGGGGCATGGCGATGGTCGATCGGTAGGGGTGCCTGCTCCAGCGTCCGCGACAGTCTCGCCAAGGTCGTTCCGAATAGACAAGGCTACCGAAAGCCCAGATGCTTCCGATAGCAGTGGGTTTCCACGGTGAACCTGCCGGCGACATCGTCCGGCAGCCAAAGTGCGTCTTCGAAGGTGCGGCTCAAGCGCCACCCTTCGCGGGCATAAAATCTCTGCGCGCGGAGATTTCCCGCCGTGCAGAAAAGCTCGGCCTCAGCCACGCCTTGCTCGGACAAGAGATGCTCGGCGCGTGACAGCAGATCGCGGGCGGTCCCGCTTCCCCGTGCTTGCGGGCTTACGTGGAGTTTCACCAGCTCCGCTCCGTTGATGGCGACGAAGCCAAGCAGTTCATCGGCTGCCGCCACATGGAATGCATCGGCGGATTGCTCCAGCCACAGCGAAAAATGCGCGGGCGTTCGGTACGCCAGGATTTCGGCCGGAACCAGATGCGCGTGGGCATCATGCCAGCCCTGGTGCCATAGTTGCACGATCGCCGGCTGGTCGGCTTCTTGGGCTGGGCGAATTTCAAGCATTCCTCACCGCCTGCAAAAGTCTGGGATCTGCCGCGCCAGGGTCATTTGCCGCTTCCGGCATTTCCAAGAATTACAATCCGCTGCATCATCCCTGGCTTTGCGAACATCTCAGAGCGTTCGCGCCATGCCTGTCCAGCGTGCTCGGGGCGTTGACCGCAAATTGCGCAGCGAAAGCCCTGATGTAAGCGGGCCGAGCTTCACCGCGCGCCACATAGGCAGCAAGGTTTTGATATTCGTCCAAAATGCCCGACATTCTTAGTCGCAGCAGCACCGATACCATCAACAGATCGCCCGCGCTGAATGCATCGTCGAGCCACTCGGCGGCGCTCAGGCGAGCCGAGAGCCTGTCGAGACAGGCGCGAACACGATCCTTCACCAATGGCAAACGCTCCTCGCTCCAGGGCTTGTCAGCTTCGAATATCTTTGCCGTCGTTAATTCGAGGATCGGCGGCTCGACTGTGTTAAGTGCGGCAAACATCCAGGTGATCGCACGCGCGCGGGCATCGCGATCGCCGGGCAGCAGGCCCGCGTGCTGCTCGGCAAGATGAAGGATGATCGAGCCGGTCTCGAACAGTGAGAGAGAACCCTCCTCATAGGTGGGGATCTGGCCAAAGGGCTGGAGTGCCAGATGGCCAGGCGCCTTCATCTCCGCGAAGGAAACAAACCGAACCTCATAAGGCTGCCCTGCTTCTTCGAGCGCCCAGCGAACGCGCGTATCGCGCGCCAGTCCCTTGCCGCGATCGGGCGATCGCTTAAATGCCGTGATGGTGATTGTCATCGCATCGTTCCTGATTGGGTGAATTCTTCGGCTCCCTATCGTCAAGACGAATGGGCCTCCCGGAAATCGACATCGGTCTGAACTATTTTCCGCAATTCGTGCCTGGCTTGTCGACCCCGACACTGCCGAAGAAGGCAAAGGCAGGGCCTAACCCGCCGCTGCCGCCGTGACCTTCTTGGACGCGGCCCGCTGTCGCCGCATGCGCCGTTTGGCGACAAGCTTGAGCGCGACCGGCGGCTCGTTTGACAGCGCGCCCAGCACGGCGTCGACCATGCCATGCGCCACGAAATCCGCGTTCATGTCACGGGCCAGTTTGTCGGCCGTCTCCTTGTCCTCAGCAGCGGCCTCCGACCAGAACACGATTCCCACCCGAAGTGCGGCCTTCGCGCGCTTCAGCCGGCGAACCAGGAAACGGGCGTGCTTGACGGAATCCCGGTTCAGGAATCCGACCACGACGGTGTCGACGGTTTCGAGCTCAAGGCGGCGAATGCTGGCGGGCTCCATATCGGCAAAGCCGGCTTTCAATACCGTCGCGCCCTGAACCTCCAGCACCTGCGCCAGCATCGCGGCGGCGGCGTCGTCGAGCTCGCCACGCCCACCGGCGCAAAGCACGGACATATCCGTGCCATCGGGCAGGTCGGTCTCGTCCTCCCCGTTGGGATCGCCATCGTCGCTCGCCTCTGCGGCCACGGGCGGCTCCTCCTCCTCGCCTGCCTCCTCCTGCGCGCTGTCGTCGAGATTGGCGACCAGCATCAGGGCACTGGCCGCCACTTGCCGCCTTTGCAAATCGCCCATGACGCCGCGCACACGGTCTTGTTCGCCCAGCAGAAGCGCCGGAATGGCAACCTTGTCGTAGAATTCGACCAGATATTTCTCCTCCAGCATCTCCTCGGCATGGTCGGTGGCTTCTTCCGGATCGCCGGCCAGCAGCCGCTGGTACAGGCGCGCATGGGGTTCGAGCACGGGCTCGTTGCCGAACAGAACGTCGAGGAATTCAAACTGCGGCACGTGTCTGCCCAGCACCACCAGGCAGACGGTGAGCGGTGTCGACAGGATCAGCCCGAGCGGCCCCCAAAGCCACGTCCAGAAAATCGCCGCGACGATGATCGCCAGCGGCGACAGTCCTGTCCGCGAACCGTAGAGCCAGGGTTCGATGACATTGCCGGTGATCAGCTCCATCACCACGAACAGGGCGGCCGTCCACAGCACGAGCGACCAGCCCGGCGCAACGGCCAGCGCCAGGAACAGCGGCAAAAGCATGCCTATGATCGGGCCGATATAGGGCACGAAACGCAGCGCCAGCGCCAGCAGCCCCCACAGCAGCGCATTGGGAATACCGAGAGCCCAGAGCCCGATCGCGATCGGTACGGCGTAGACGATGTTGACGACCAATTGCATCAACAGATAGCGGCCCACCCGCTTGGCGGCATCCTGAAGCGCCTCGGTGGTGCGGTGGAGGTCGCCGTAGCCGACAAGCCGGATGAAGCGGTCGCGCAGATCCTCCCGCTCGAGCAGCATGAAGATGACGACGACAATGATCAGCCCGGCCGACCCAAGCGGGCTGATCAGCGGCCCGACGATGTTCTGCAGGACCTGGAGCGGCCTTTCGCGCGCGACGATCTCGACCGGCACCGGCTCGCGCGGCGGCTTTTCCGGGGTGGCAGCCGGTAGCGAGGGGTCCTGCCTGTCGATCTCCTGGCCGACCCGCTCGACCACCTTGCTCAGTCTGGCAAGGATCCCGCCCCCCACCCCGGTTTCCTTGAGCGAGCGGATCTTGGTCAGGATGTTGGTCTGGTAGACCGGGATGTTCTGCGCCAGTTCGCTGACCTGCGTGGCGACGATGAAGGAGAACAGGCCAAGGGCCGCGAAAGCGCCGAGCACGCTGGCAATGACGGCGGCAATCCGGGGGATACCGACCTTTTTAAGAGCTGAGACAAGCGGCGCCAGGGCGAAGGTCAGTAGCAGCGCGATCGCGATCGGCAGGAAAACCTCGCGCCCGAAATACAGTGCCGCCACTGTCGTGACGATGGCCGCCACATTTGGCAATGAGGTTCGCGGATGAAGCGCGGCCGCTGAAAGGGCGTCCCCCGGCCCATCAGCCGAAGACGCCGTGCCGTTTCGACGATTGGCCACGTGATGCCTCCCTGCCAAATGCCATGATCGGGCATATAGAGCCGACGTACAACTTTAGCCAACGATGAAATACACCTCACTCAACAGGCAATGATCCCGCCCGCGTCGGCCGCGCTCTCAACGCGCGGAATGGAAGTCAGGCTCGCTCGTTCGGATCAGCGCGCCGCATGCCTGGCCAGCGCGTGCTCGATCAGCACGTCGATGGTTTGGCTGTAGCCGATGCCTGTTGCCGCCAGCGCCTTGGCGTACATCGAGATGTCGGTGAATCCGGGAATGGTGTTGACCTCGTTGACGAGCAGGCTGCCATCGGCGCGCAGAAAGAAATCGACGCGCGCCATGGCTTCGCAGCCAAGCGCCTGGAATGCCCGCCGCGCCATATCCCTGGCCTTCTCGGCCACATCGGCCGGGACATCGGCGGGCACCTTGACCAGCGCGCCGTCGGCATCGAGATATTTGGCCTCATAGGTGTAGAAGCCATGCTTGCCGGCCGGAATGATCTCGCCGGGCAGCGACACCGTCAGCGACCCGTCGGCGCGCTCCAGCACCGAGAACTCGATCTCGCGACCCTCGACGAATTCCTCGATCAACACTTTGCGGTCGTAGCGGAAAGCCGTGTCGATGGCCTGCTCGAAGCCGTCCCTGTCATTCACCTTGCTGACCCCGAAGGACGAGCCCTGGCGCGCCGGCTTGGCGAAGAACGGCAGGCTGAGCATCCCGGCAATCTCCTGGAAGGAATGCTTGCCGTTTCGATGCACGGTGACGGAGCGGGCAACCGCCAATCCCGCCTCGCGCATCAGCCGCTTGGCGACATCCTTGTCCATGGCGGCGGCCGAGGCGAGGATGCCGCAGCCGACATAGGCGACATCGGCGACCTCGGCATAGCCCTGCACCGAGCCGTCCTCGCCGAACGGCCCGTGCAGCACCGGGAACACGACGTCGATGGGGGGCAGGTCAGGCTGCGTACCATCCCGCGACACGGCGACCAGCCAGCCCTTGCCGCCGGGCAACAATGCAACCTCCGGGCCGTCTTCGGATGCCGGCGCCCCTGCCGCGTCATCAAGTTGTTGCAGCAGCCATCTGCCGCTTCGCGAAATAGCGATCGGCACGATGTCGTAGCGCGTCCGGTCGATCGCCTTCAGCACATTGGCGGCCGAAAGGCGCGACACGTCATGCTCGGCCGAACGCCCGCCATAGAGGATGGCCACTCTTGTCTTACCGGTCATCGAAATCCCTCGACTGTCAAAAAATCAAATGGCGACGGCAATGCCGCGATTGGCGAAGAAGCGATCGAAATCGGCCGGCGCCAACACTGCGTCTGCCTGTGTGGCGGGGTCGTGGCCGGACGGGTTGTGAAAGCGGAAACCCTCGTCGGACGCCGCCGTGACCAGCACCAGATGACCGCCCTTCGAGGGCGGCTCGCGCTCGGGCCAGCGGATCGAACTGCTGACCGACGCGATGAAGAAGCGCGTCCGCTGCATGATCGCCGGAATCTCCCCCGTCGCGACATTGGTCACCACCTCGGCCCGGAGTCCAAAAACCTCTTTCACGAAGCTGACGAAGGGCGCGTAGATCAGCCCCTTGATCGATCCCCCGTTGACGACATAGCCGCCATATAAGGTGCAGCGCCTGGCAAGCTCGATCGTCGGCACGATCTCGCCGCGGCTGGCCAGGATCATCTTCAGGCACGCCATGCCGCAGATGTTGGCGGCCCAGACCGCATACTCATCGAGAGTTTCCGCGCCCGACTCCCGCCACAGCGGATCGCGAAAAAGCCGCTTAGGCCCGTTTGGCGAGCCGTGTGCCGCCGCCTACTCGGCCTTCGTCCAACCGAAAACCAGCCATGCATATTTCGATTTTTCGTCGGGTTCGACAGTGTAGGTCATCTGCATGTCGCCGTCCTTGGCGTAGATATCCAGCCGGGGCGCGGTCTCCAGCTTGAGCCACGCCGAACTCTTGCTGAAGGACCAGGTTCCGCACCAGACGCAAGGCCCCGACGTCGGATCACCCGGCTGATGAAAATTGTAGCGGCCGTCCGCCGTGATCTCCAGATAGTCGAACGCCCCGTAAAACGCCGTCACCGTCTGCTGGAATTCATTGGCGGCCGCTTCCTGTTCCGGTGTCGGCGCATCCTTCATATCGCGCGGCGGCCGGATGGCCCCACCGTTCAGTTTCCATTTACCGACAAAATCCTTCTGGGTCGGAAGATATTCCTCCTGCGCCTGCGCCGATGAAACATAAGCAAAAGGTGATATACTTGTGAGGCCACCGGCCCCGATCGCAAATAAAAGCGTGGCGGCACAGATCGCCCTTGTTGGGTTTTGCATAAAAAATATATCTCCACGGGGGTAAGGGGAGTTTTATTGAGGATTTTGCAGCGCGCGTTGCTTCGATACCGATTCCCGCTCGCCATTTGCACGGTTAGCATCGTGGCCACCAATCTGGCAACGCAAAGCAGCCTCTCTCTCCAGCATCGCCCCATGCGCCCGCGATCCCGGCCGGCTGAATATCGGCAGCTTAGAAGGTGATCTTCACCGAAGCGGCGCTGCGACTATGCGGGCCGTGATGGACGGCCTCGATGTTGTTGCCGTCGGGATCGAGCAGGAAGGCGGCGTAATAGCCGGGGTGATAGGGCCGTTCGCCCGGTGCGCCATTGTCCGTGCCGCCAGCCGTAAGCCCGGCCTTGTAGAAGACATCGACCATGGCGTGATCCCTTGCCTGGAAAGCCAGGTGATGGCGGCCGGTGAGTTTTCCCTGTGCGGCCCGGCTGTCGGCAGTGGAGACAAACAGCTCGTCGGCCCAGAAAAAGGCGGCGCCGCTGCCGCCAATCGGGACATCGAGCGCCTGCAGGACCGCCTCGTAGAAACGCCGGCTGGCCGCAAGGTCCCCGACCACCAGTTGGATGTGGTCGATGAGCCGGCCGCGATGCAATTCCTGGGTTTCCATGAAAACGCCTCCTCGTGTGGGTTCGAATTTAGGTTCGGACAGGGCGTCGTCAATGCGGATACTCCTTCCGTCCAGCAAACAAAAGGCCCGCTGGGAGGGGATCCAGCGGGCCTTTGGAAAGCATCTCTAGCCTTCAGAGGTCTGAGGGGGGATCAGACCTGGTAAGAACCTTTGTTGGCCGCGGAGGTTCCACCCGAACAGAAAAATGCCAACGCCCGGTCGAAACCGCGGAATTCGAGCGGTGGAGGCGATTTCTTTCGCGAGACCACTCTCAGTTTGGAACTTTCCGCTCCGAACCGGGTTTGGTGGCGCGGTGGGAGGAATTGCGATTGGATTGTTTTCAGAGGCTCGAAGCGCTTGTCGACAGCGCCGGTGTCGACGATATCGAGGAAGCAACCGCTCTGCTGCGCCGGTTCAAGGGCAGGTCGCACGAGGTCGCGGCAGCCATAGATGAGTTCATGCTCGATTTCATGACGTTGGTCTTCGTCGTCGAAAACGGCGAAGAAGGTGTCGAAAAGCCGGTCCGCAAGCTCGCTCGCACCAGGCTTTCAAAGCTCGAGCGGCTGGTTAGTGCAATGGCGGAGGCAAAGCCGGCTTCCGGCGCCGGCCTATCCCTTCAGGATGGCGGCTAGCCTTGGAATGCCTTCGCTCACCGCGCGCCGGTCGGCGAGCGTGAAGGACAGCCGCAGCGTGTTGCGCCCGGTGCCGTCGGCATAAAACGCGCTGCCCGGCACGAAGGCGACGCGCGCCTCCTTGACCGCCCGCGCCAGAAGCTCGGTGGCGTCGGCCCCTTCCGGCAGCGTCACCCAGACGAACATGCCGCCTTCCGGATGGCTCCAGGTCACGCCTTCCGGCATGTGGGCTTCCAGTGCCGAGAGCAGCCCGTCGCGGCGCTCACGATAGGCGCCGATAAGTTTTTCCACCTGGCCGTCGAACACGGCTTCGGCGACGCGATGCATCACCACCTGGTTGATCGACGGGCTATGCAGGTCGGAGGCCTGCTTCATCAGCACCAGCTTCTCGACGATTTGGCGCGGCGCGCACACCCAACCGACCCGCATGCCCGGCGACAGGATCTTCGAGAACGAGCCGCAATAGAGCGTGCGCGCCTTGTCGATACCGCCGGACCTGATGCAGTCGAGCGCCAGGATCGGCGGCTCGCCTTCGCCGTCATAGCGCAGCGCGCGATAGGCGGCATCCTCGATGACGGCGATGTCGAGTTCGCCGGCAAGGTCGAGCACCGCCTCGCGCTGCTCACGGTTCAGCGTGTTGCCGGTCGGGTTGGCGAAATCCGGCACCAGATAGGCGAACTTGGCCTTGCCGCCATTTGCAGCCGCCGCCGCGCGATAGGCATCGGGCGTCATGTTGCCGCCGGCCGGGGTCAGCCGATCGTAGCGAGGCTCATAGGCGTTGAAAGCCTGCAGCGCGCCCAGATAGGTCGGCCACGTCACCAGCGCGGTATCGCCCGGCGACAGGAACAGTTTGCCGAGATAATCCAGCGCCTGCTGCGAGCCGGAGGTTATGAAGATGTTGGCCTCGTCACAGGCGACGCCGAGCTTGCCCATCTGCCCGGCGAGCCAGCGCCGCAACGGCAGATAGCCTTCCGAGACCTGGTACTGCAGCGCCGCACCCGCCTCGGCGCCGCCGAGCACCGAAGCATAGGCGTCGCGGATCGCCTCGGCCGGGAACAGCGCGGGATCGGGAATACCGCCGGCGAACGAGATTATGTCTGGCTGGTCGAGCAGCTTCAGGAGCTCGCGGATTTCGGACGCTTTCATGCGCGATGAGCGCGAGGCCAACAGATTCATAAGGGTCACGACACGCCTCCCCAGACGCTGCAATATAGGTCAACTTGACTGACCTATATCCCCTCTTGGTCGCGAGTTGAAGTATGCCTGAACGATTTCCCGAATGCGCCAGCGGTGGCGCGATGCTCGAACGCCGCGAGCCGTTCCACAAAAAGTGTGCAGCCGCCCGCCTATAGGCTCTTCTTGTAGCCGAGATGGCTACCGGTAAAGCCGAGGCTTTCGTAAAAGCGGTGCGCGTCCGCCCGCCCCTTGTCGGTGGTTAACTGGACGAGGCTGCAGCCCCGCGCCCGGCACGCGTCGATCGCCCATTCGATCATCAGCCTGCCGACGCCCCCCGAGCGACGGTGGCCGGCAACCCGAACCGCCTCGATCTGCCCGCGCCACGCGCCCTTGCGCGACAGGCCCGCAAGGAAAGATATCTGCAAGGTGCCGATCACCTCGCCGCCATCCACGGCCACCACCAGCAACTGATTGGGATCGGCGTCGATGGCGTTGAAAGCGTCGATATAGCCTTGTGCCAGCGGCAAGGAGGCGTCCTCGCGGCCGGCGCCAAGCGGATCGTCGGCCAGCATCGCGACGATATCAGGCAGGTCGGAGGCCTGCGCACGGCGGAAGGTGATCATGGTGTCGAGATATCGCGAGGCGGCGGCAGCGGCAAGATTTGAATACGCTCCCACTAGGCGCTGGCTAAACTTTGCCCTCATACGCTCGCTGCGCCCGCGTCAGCGCCTCATCGAGCCTCGCACCCTCGGCATATCTAGCCAGGTTTTGCGGCCGCACCGTCCCAGGCAGCAGCCTCGGACACGGCTCGGCGGCGCCGACCACCATCCGCACCGGGATGACGCCGGCCCACACCGGATGCCCGTAATCCTCCTCGTCGTCGGCGACGCCCTTAGCGCGCACCTTGGCCGATGCCTCTTCGATGCGCATGCCGATCACCGTCGTCGCCTTGGCCTCCTGCACCGAGATCGGCCGCAGGGTCTCGCTCCGGCCGGGGTAGAAGCGGTCGACGACGCCGGCCAGCGCCTTCAGTTTCTCATCAGGCTCATCGATGATCCGCGCCGTGCCGAAACACATCGCCGAGCGGTAATTGGCGGAATGGTTGAAGCCCGAGCGCGCCAGCACCAGCCCGTCGAGATGCGACACCGTGAGACAGGCCAGCGTGCCGCCGCGCAGATTGCGCAGCATGCGGCTGGCCGACGAGCCGTGCCAGTAGAGCATGTCGTCCTCGCGCCAGTGGATGGTCGGCGTGCAATAGGGCTGGCCGTCGAACGTATAGGCGACATGGCACAGCAGCCCGGCATCCAGCACCGCGAAGACTGCCGCATGGTCGTAGCTGCCGCGCTCGTGCAGGCGCTTGACACGGTTGCGGCTGGTGGTCGGAAAGCTGGCTGGCGTGTCGTTCACGGCTTGCATCCTTGGTTGTTGTCTGCCAACCATGCGCCATGACATTGGTTGATAAAAGAACCAATCTGATGAAGAAAAACCAGACCAATTTTCCGGATTGGTCGGCGCTGATCCCGGTCCTGCCGGGCGACGGCCCGCGCAGCCGCGAACTATATGCGGCGCTGCGGCGGCTGATCGAGACCGGCGCGCTGGCCGCCGGGGCCAAACTGCCGACCACCCGGGATCTCGCACAGCGCTTCGGCCTGTCGCGTTCGGCGGCGGTTGCCTGTTTCGAAATCCTGATCTCGGAGGGGTTTGCGGTTGCCAAGGTCGGCGCCGGCACCTTCGTCGCGCCTGACGTGCCGCATCTGCCGACAGCACTGGTCAAGCCGCGTCCGCCGGAGATCGACGCGGCGACCTCGCTGCCTTGCGGCCTTGGCGTGGCGGTGTCGGATCCGCGCACGCTCGATATGTTTCGCATCCTGTTGTCGCGCCACCTCGCCCGCCCCGGGCCGGAGCATTTCCGCTATGGCGACCCGCGCGGCGGCCTGCCGCTGCGCACGGCAATTGCAACTTATCTCAGGACCGCACGCGGCGTGCGCTGCGACGCCGGCCAGATCGTGCTGACTTCGGGCACGCAGCAGGGGCTGGATCTTCTGGTGCGTGCCGCGCTCAGCCCCGGCGATGCCGTCTGGATCGAAAACCCCTGTTACCCGATGGCGCAGGCCGTGCTGGCCGGCAGCGGCGCCAGGGTTTTTGGGGTACCGGTCGACGCGGAAGGGCTCGATCCCGAGATCGGCGAAAGCCTGTGCTCCAAGGCGCGCGCGGCCTATGTCACGCCCTCGCATCAATATCCGCTCGGCGTGACGATGACGATGCGCCGCCGTCTCGCTTTGCTCGACTGGGCGCGGCGCAACGATGCCTGGATCATCGAGGACGACTACGACAGCGAGTTCCGCTATGCCGGCCCACCGCTGACCTCGCTGCAGGGCATGGACGGTTCAGGCCGTGTCGCCTATCTCGGCACCTTCTCGAAAATCCTCTTCCCCGGCCTGCGCATCGGCTATGTCGTGGTGCCCGAAGCGCTGCTCGATGCCGTGATGGCGGTCAGGGCGCGCTCCGACCGCTTCCCCTCGACGCTGGCCGAAGGCGCGCTGACCGACCTGTTGAACGAAGGCCATTTCGCCGCCCATCTCAGGCGCGTGCGCCGCCGGGTGCAAGCCGCGCGCGACGTGCTGGTCGCCGGCCTCGAGGCGCATTGCGGCGATGCCCTCGAAGTAACCGTGCCCGAACAGGGGTTGCATTTGATGGCGACGCTGAAGCGCGCCGGGCCTGACACCGCGATCGTCGAGGCGGCGAAGGCGGCGGGTGTCGGCGCCAGGGCCTTGTCCTCGATGTTCATCGGCGGGGCGCCCCGGCAAGGTCTGGTGCTGGGTTTTTCGGGATTCTTGGATGAGGAATTGATTGCCGCGACGGCGCGACTGGGTGGGGTGGTTCGGCAGCAAGCCCGGTGAGCCAACGAGAACCGCCTCATTCCTGCGCCGGCATCGAACTGTAGAACCCCTCAATCCCCATCCGCTGGCCCGGCCTTGCCGCACTGCGCCAGCACCTTGCCGATGGCCGCGCTCGACCCCTTCAGTGGAAAGCTGATCTCCCCATATTTGGCCGCACTGACGCTGACATCGCCCTTCCCGCGCAACAGGTCGAGCAGCGGATCGGCTTTCGCCAGGTTGACCACGAAGTAATTGTACATGGCCTCCAGCTGCAGCGTCCTGGTCACCGTCTTGCCGTCGGCCTTGAACGCGAACGAACCGCTGATGCCAGGTTCCAGCTGCTGGCCGGTGGCACCGAGATCGTAGCTCAGCACCGGCGTGTCGAAACAGGTGAGCATCAGATGCGCATCGCCTTTCGGCCCGCCGCAGACCGAAGCCGTCAGCACGCTGCCGCCCTCGTCTTCCTCCATCTTGGCGCTCCAGCCACCGCACGACGCGGCAAACGCCGGCTGCGCGGCCTGCAGGATCGCCAAGGCACCAGCGACGATGAGATGTGCAACTCTCATGACTCCCCCAATTGACTGCCTCCAGGGCATTTGCAGCGCCCGTCGGCAGCATATAGGAAAAGCGATCCGATGGCATTGCCCCTTGCGGCAACCAGTCCTGTTTCGCGGAGAGTTGGATTGAAAGCCTGCGTTCGCCTGTGTCTGTCCTTTGTTGCCCTGCTGGCCTTGCCGCTCATCGCTCATGCCGAGTGGAAGCCGGTCGAGAAGATCGAGCCCTACGCGATCTCGGGCCGGTCCGGCGCCGAACTCTACCGCTCGATCGGCGAGAAAGGGCCAAAGCTCGGCATTGCCCGTGCCATCGCCTACACCAATTTCAAGCTGACCTGGGGGTTAAGGGACTACCGGCCCAGGGGCAAGGACTGCGTGCTGACGGCCGGGCGGCCGAAGCTGATCGTCACCTACACCTTGCCAAAACCCTCCGGCTCCCTGCCGCCCGCCGTCCAGAAGAACTGGGAAACCTTCATCGCCGGCGTCGCCGCCCATGAGAAGGTGCATGGCGCCAGCATGGTCCAGATGGTCCACGATATCCAAGCCGCTACGGACGGCCTGACCGTCGCCGACGATCCCAAATGCAGCAAGACAAGGGCCGAGGTGGTCAAGCGGCTCGACGCGATTTCGAAGGCGCGTGTGCAGGCAAGCCGAGATTTCGACCGCGTCGAATTCGGCGATGGCGGCAATTTGCAGAAACTGGTTTTTTCGCTCGTGACCGGCCCCTGACTGGCGCAGCCTCCAATCCGAAGTTGGCGGCAGTGCTATCTCGACCGCTGGCGCCCGCGCTCTCCGCCGCTTCGCCCCAGCTCACCGCGTTTCCGCACTCGCCCGCAGCTCCGCGCGCTTCTCGTCCGATACCACTGCCAGATCCAGCACCTGCTGCAATTCGGCGGCATGGCGGAAGGACGGTTCGGCTTGCACGCCGGATCGCACTGCGTCAGTGAAACGCTGGTAGTTGGTCGGCACCGTGCCGGCGTCGAGCTCTTCCCATATAGCGTTCTCGACGTTTTCGCCGATGCAGGCCTTGAGCGTCGAACCATCGAGATTGTGCACCACTTCGATGCCCCCCTTCTCGCCATAGATGCGCAGACGCAGCTCGTTGAGATGGCCTGTTGCCCAGCGGCTGGCATGCACCACGCCGAAGGCGCCGTTGGAAAAATCCAGCGTCATGGCGAAGCTGTCATTGGCGTCGAGCCCGTAGTCGCCGATGCGGTTGCCGGGCGCCTTGTCGAAGGCGCGCAGCCGGCAGAAGACATGGTCGATGTCGACCGCGGCGCCATAGCTGGCGAAATCGAGGATGTGGATGCCGACATCGCCAAGCACGCCATTCGAGCCGTGGCCGCGCGACAGGCGCCACAGCCATTTCGGATCGGTGCGCCAGTCGCCCCAGAATTTCGACACCAGCCAACTTTGCAGATAGGACGCCTCGACATGCCTGACCATGCCGATTTCGCCCGCCAGCACCATCTGGCGAGCCTTCTGCAGCGCGGCGACATTGCGATAGGTCAGGTTCACCATGTTGACGATGCCGGCAGCCTCGGCGGCATCGGCCATCTCGGTCGCCTTGGCGAAGTCTTCGGCCAGCGGCTTCTCGCACAGCACCGGCTTGCCGGCGGCGATCAGCGCCATGGTGGTCGGGTGATGGATGCGGTCTGGCGTGACATTGGCCACCGCGTCGAACTCGCCCCATGCCAGCGCCTCATCCAGCGCGGTAAAGCGGTTGGGAATGTCAAAGCTGTCGGCGAACTCGCCGACCCGTGCCGGATCGACATCGACCGCGCCGACAATGTCGACGCCCTCGATGGCGCTGAACCGCCTTGCATGTTCCTGCGCCATCCAGCCGGTGCCGAGTATCAAAAGCCGCATTCTTTGCTCCTTGGGGTGAGATGCCGGAATCCCCCTCCCGGTCGACGCCCTCAAATAGCGCGGATAATGCCGCCGTCGACCCGGATGTTCTGGCCGGTGATATAGCCGGCGCCTTCCGAAGCCAGGAAGGCGATGGTCGCGGCGATCTCTTCCGAGGTGCCGTAGCGCTGCATCGGCACGCTGTCGCGGCGCTCCTCGGTGGCCGGCAGGCTGTCGATCCAGCCGGGCAGCACATTGTTCATGCGCACATTGTCGGCTGCACAAGTGTTGGCGAAGATCTTGGTGTAGGCGGCAAGCCCGGCGCGGAACACGGCGGACGTCGGGAACATCGGGCTCGGCTCGACCACCCAGGCGGTCGAGATGTTGATGATGGCGCCGCCCTTCTGCTTGACCATCTGCGGCGCCACGATGCGCACCGGACGGATGACGTTCAGCAGATAGACATCCATGCCGGTGTGCCATTGCTCGTCGGTGATTTCGAGGATCGGCGCGCGCGGCCCGTGGCCGCCGCTGTTGACCAGCACGTCGATGCGGCCAAAGCGCTCCAGCGTCAGGTCGACGAGGCGCTGTAAATCTTCATTGGATTGGTTGGAGCCGGTGACGCCGAGCCCGCCCAATTCCCCAGCCAGCGCCTCGCCTTTTCCGGAAGACGAAAGGATGGCGACCTTGAAGCCGTCCGCCGCCAGCCGCTTGGCCGCCGCCGCACCCATGCCGCTGCCGCCGGCCACCACCACAGCTACTTTTTCTACACTCATCGGATTTTCCTCTCAGGGTTGGCGGGCACCGCAAACGGTGTTTTCGGGAGTTGAACGTCGATATAGCTGGTTTTCCACACCGGTTCGAACCAGAATGCTTGAAATCAACCTGTAGAAAAACTCCTGCATGCCCGAAGCCTTCCTCAGCCTGCCGCCATTGAATGCGCTGCGCGCCTTCGAAGCCTCGGCGCGTCATCTCAACTTCCGCATCGCGGCCGAGGAGCTGAACGTCACTCAAGGGGCGGTCGCCCAGCACATTCGCGGGTTGGAAGCCGATCTCGGCACAAAGCTGTTCGAGCGGCTGCCGCGCGGCCTGGCGCTGACCGATGAGGGCCGCGCCTATGTGCCCAACATCCGCCGCGCCTTCGACCTGATCTCCGAGGCGACGCTGCTGTTGCGTCCCGAACCGGCGCGGCTGACGGTCAGCGTGACGCCAAGCTTCGCCACCAAATGGCTGATCCCGAGGCTGCACGACTTCGTCGCGCACAACCCGCTTGTCGACCTGCGCGTTCTGGCCAGCGAGAGCCTGTCGAGCTTCCAGGCCGATGGCGTCGACATCGCGGTCAGGCAAGGCCGCCCGCCCTTCGGCGCTGGCTGATCGTCGACCTGTTGTTTCCCCAGCAGATCATCGCCGTCTGCAGCCCTGCCTTGCTGCCGGCCGGCACGGTCCAGATCGCGGCCACCGAAATCCAGCACCACGTCCTGCTGCACGATGCGCACAATCTGTGGCCGGAATTCATGGAAAAGGCGGTCGGCCTGAAGATGACGACCGAACTGAAACGCATGCGCTTCAACCAGACCAGCCTCGCCATCGATGCAGCCATCGCCGGCCAGGGCATAGCGCTGGCCAGCCGCTTTCTCGTCGCCGCCGACCTCGCCGCCCACCGGTTGGTTCAGCCCGTCAGCGGTGAAATGCGCGGCACGCAGGATTTTTATGTCGTGATGCCGAGAAAGCAGCGGCACCCGGAGCCGACGCAAGCGGTGCGGCAATGGCTGCTGGATGCGGGGGAACGGCCGCCGGTCTAGATCGGCAGCAGGGCGTCGGGCTTCACATTGGCGATCGAAGCGTAGGTGTGTGTCTCCCGCACCCCGGGCAGCGGCAGGATGACCCGCTGCAAAAAATCCTGGAACATCGCCATGTCGGCGATGCGCGCCTTGACCAGATAGTCGAAGCCGCCGACCACCATGTGGCATTCGATGATCTCGGGCGCCCGCAGAACCGCCTCGGCGAAGCGGTCGAAGACATGCGGCGCCGTGTGGTCGAGCCGCACCTCGATGAAGACGAGCTGCGCCTGCCCGATCCGAGCAGGATCGAGCACCGCGCGCACGGCGCGGATGAAGCCTTCGGCGAACAGCCGCTTGACGCGCTGCGTCGCCCCGGTCGGCGACAGGCCGACCCGCCGCGCCAGATCGAGCGTCGTGCGGCGGCCGTCCTCCTGCAACAAACGCAGCAGCGAGCGGTCGATACGGTCGAGATCGTCCATTTCAGGATTCACGCTTTGTGAGCCGGGCACGCGTGATAGTCACGCCAAAATAACGAAAACAGCATATTTCATCACGCTGATAGATCGCAATACCGTTGTCGTGCAACCCATAACGAAAGCGGATTCCATGACATCAGCGATATCGACCTCCCGCAGCGCCCAGGCCAAGGGTGACACGCCCGTACTCATCCTGAGCGAGGCCGAGGTGAAAACCTGCATCGACCTGCGCCAGCTTCTCGACGTGCTCGCCGGCGGCTTCAAGGCCTTGTCCGGCGGCAAGGTGGTCAATCCGGCACGGCCGCAGCTCGACATTCCGCAGGTCGGCTATTCGCTGGCGATGTCGGCATGGATGGCAGGCATGCATCTGACGGTGAAGATCGTCAACGTCTTCGAGGGCAACGTCGCCAGAGGCATCCCCAGCCACCTCGCCACCATCCATCTGTTCGATCCGCAGACCGGCATGCCGGTCTGCGTCATGGACGGCACCTACATCACCGCCGTGCGCACCTCCGGCTCCGCCGTGCTCTCGGTGCGTGAACTCGCCCGCCGCGACGCCAAGGTCGCGACGGTGGTCGGCGCCGGTGTGCAGGCCGGCCAGCATCTCAATCTTCTGCCGCTGGTGCGCGACTTCACCGAGATCCGCGTCGTCTCGAAGGAATTCGCCGATGCGCAGGCGCTTGCCGCGCAGCATCCCGGCGTCGTCGCCGTCGCCGATATCGAGGCCGCGGTGCGTTCGTCCGACGTCGTCTGCCTGGCAACGCATTCCTATGCGCCGGTGATCTCGGCCGACTGGGTGCGGCCCGGCACTCACATCTCATCGGTCGGCGTCGCCCCGCCCGGCGGCGAACTGCCGGTCGAGCTTATCGGCAGGGCCAGCCTGTTCGTCGAGACCAGGGAGGCCTTTGCCCCGACGCCGGTCGGCTCCTGCGAACTCGCTGACCTCGATCCGCAAACCGGAACCGAGCTCGGCGACATGCTGCTCGGGCGGCGGCCGGGACGGGTTAGCGCCGATCAGGTCACCGTCTACAAGGCCATGGGCGTTGCTATGGAGGACATGGTGGCGGCCGATCTCGCCTATCGCGAGGCGGTTCGGCGGGGAATGGGGCGTGTGGTTGCGATGTAGTGGGGGCTCAATTGTCGAAGCCAGCGCCGCCCGTCAATAGGATCGTCCTTCTCCCCGTTTACAGCAGGGCTATCGCATATGGATTCTTGCGAGGAAGAACCCCCACCCTAACCCTCCCACAACGGGGAGGGAACGCTGCCGCGTGCCTTCCATTCTTCTTGGCGCCGAAAGACAGGCGATTCTCCTGGGTCAGCGCCAACGGAAGTCTCCCTCCCCCTTGTGGGGAGGGGTTAGGGGTGGGGGTCCGTGCCGGGCAGACATCTCAGGAATTCCATGTGCGATAGCCCTGCCCTTGCGGGGAGAAGATGGCGGCAGCCAGATGAGGGGCGGCGCAGCCATCGAGAATGTTAGTCCCTACCCCTCCACCGTCTCCAGCACGCTCAGCAGCGTGCCTTCCATATCAGGCTCGTCGCCGGAGCAGACGCACAGCATCTCGGCGTCGCCCTCGCCGACCGAGAGGTAGGCATGACCCATGGTGGAATCGATGTAGACGCTGTCGCCCTGTTTCAGCCGCACCGGCGCGTACTGGTCGGTGTGCAGTTCGATCTCGCCCTTAAGCACGATCAAAAATTCCTCGCCGGCATGCCTGGTCAGCGGGCCGAATTCCTGCGGCGTGCGGGCGCGTGCATAGGCGTGGATCGGCACCATGCGCTTGCGCACCAGATCGGTGGCCAGATAGCGGTAGTCGTAGTTGCGGGTCAGCTGGCGCAGCGTGTTGGACTGCGAAGTCACCGAACGACGGGTGCGCGCGGCCGGCTGCTTGCGGTCGCCGCTGAGCAGCTCGGTGACATGGATGTTCAGCCCCTCGCAGATCTGCAGCAGCTTGTCGTAGCTCAGCGACATCTGGTCGTTCTCGACTTTGGACAGCGTCGACACCGCGACGCCGGTCAGCGTGCTGACCTCCTGCAAGGTCCAGCCATGCGTTTTCCTCAAGCCGCGCAGACAATCACCGAGGTTCGGTTGCTCCGACATCGTCAGCTCCGTTGCGCGGCCCATCGAGCCGCCAGTCCACCCTAGGTAGTCCAACTCTCTGCCGCCATCAACAACACCAACAATTTTCTTATACGCTAAATATTGACTGGATACGAAATTATTTCTACCCCTAGGGCATGCAATCCAAGTCTATCCAAAAAATCGTCGTCATCGGCGGCGGCATTGCCGGCCTTTCGCTGGCGGCTGCCGTGCAGCCCTGGGCCGAGGTCACAGTGCTCGAGCGCGAGCCGCATCTCGGCTATCACGCCAGCGGCCGCTCGGCCGCGCTGTTTTCAGAAACCTATGGCAATGCACTGGTGCGGGCGCTGTCGCTGGCCAGCCGACAGGCGATCATCGATGGCGGCTTCGCCGCCCACCGGCGCGGCGCGCTGCACGTCGGCGGTGTCGAAGACAGTGCAGCCGCGATCGCCGTCGACCGCATCGAACAGGCGACGTCGCTGCGCATCGGCCGTCCGTCGACGCCCTGGGCGGGCCTGCGCACCTTTTCGCCTGACCGCACGCCGGTCATCGGCTTCGACCCTCGCCTGCCCGGCTTCTTCTGGCTTGGCGGCCAGGGCGGCTACGGTTTCCAGGTGTCGCTGACGCTGGCGCGGCTGGGCTCAGTGCTGCTGCGCGGCCAGCCGCTGCCGGACGATCTCACGGCACGCGGAATCACGTCCGCCGCGCTTGCGCCCAACCGTTTCATCACCCCGGCGGCGACGCCATGAACTTCACCGGCCTGCCCTTCCCTCAACCCGTAAAGTGTCATCAGGAGCGTTTGCGATGAAATCCGTTCTGCGCGCAGTGCTTACCTCGTCCCTGCTGGCCTCATCCGTCCTTCTCGGCGGACAGGCCTACGCCAAAACCCTGGTCTATTGCTCGGAAGCCAATCCCGAGACCTTCAACCCGGCGATCGGCACGGCGGACTCCACCATGGATGCCGCCGCCAAGACGATCTTCAACCGGCTGGTCGAGTTCAAGCCTGGCACGACCGAGGTCGGGCCGGCGCTGGCCGAAAGCTGGGAGGTCTCAGCCGAAGGCAAGATCTACACATTCCACCTACGCCACGGCGTGAAATTCCAGTCGAACGACCACTTACACCGTCGCGCGAGTTCAATGCCGACGACGTGCTGTACACCTTCAACCGCCAGCGCGACGCCAGCAATCCCTACCACAAGCTCGGCGGCGGCGCTTACGAGTATTTCAACGCACTGGGCATGGGCACGCTGATCGACAAGATCGACAAGGTCGACGACTACACCGTGCGCTTCACGCTGACGGCTGCCAATGTCACCTTCCTGCCCGGCATTGCGCTCGACTATCTCTCCATCCTGTCCCTGGAGCAGACCGAAAAGATGGTCGCCGCCGGCACGCCGGAACTGATCGATAGCGAGCCCGTGGGCACCGGCCCGTTCGTGCTGCAGGCCTATGTCCCCGACAGCCAGATCCGCTACGCCGCCAACAAGGATTATTGGCGCGGCGCGCCGAAGATCGACACTCTGGTCTTCGCCGTTACGCCCGAACCGACCACGCGCGTCGAGCGTCTCAAGGCCAATGAGTGCCAGGTCGCCGCCCCGCCCCCGCCAAGCGCCGTCGCCGATTTGCGCACCGATCCCGACATCACCGTGCTCGACCTCAAGGGCCAGAACATTGGCATTCTCGGCTTCAATGTCGAACATCAGCCGCTCGGCGATGTGCGCGTGCGCATGGCGCTGGCCAAGGCCGTCGACCGCAAGGCGATCGTCGACGCCGTCTATGCCGGCGCCGGCACGGTCGCCGGCAGCGTCGTGCCGCCGGCGCAGATCGGCGCCGTCACCGATGCCGGCATCGACTATGACCCGGATGGCGCGAAGGCGCTGCTGAAGGAAGCCGGCCACGAGAGCGACCTGAAAGTCAGCCTGTGGGCGATGCCGGTATCGCGGCCGTACAATCCCAATGCCAAGCGCATGGCCGAGATGATCCAGGCCGACTGGGCGAAAGTCGGCGTCAAGGCCGAGATCGTCAGCTTTGAATGGGGCGAATATCTCAAGCGCACCGCGGCGGGCGAACAGGACGCCTACCTGCTCGGCGGCAGCAGCGACAATGGCGACCCCGACAACATGCTGAGCTACCTGCTGTCCTGCGACGGCGTGAAGGGCGGCTCCAACCGCTCGCGCTGGTGCGATCCGGCCTTCGAGAAGCTGCTGCAGGACGGCCGCGTCGCCGCCGATCCGAAACAGCGCGCCGACATCTATGCCAGGGCCAAGCGATCCTGAAGGTCGAGGTGCCGGTGGCGCCGATCGCCCATTCGGTGGTGGCGATCCCGATCCGCAAGAGCGTGCTCAACTACGTGCTCGACCCCTTCGGCCGGCAGAACTTTGCCGCTGTCGATATGGCGGAGTGAAGCTTGGCGACCCTGCCCTCGGGCTCGGCCCGAGGACGCACCGACATCATCTATGAAACCAGCAATTTAGCGGCGAAAGCAGAATCCATGTGTGAAGACCTGAACGCCCTCCTCAAGACCTATCTCACCGATGGCGCGGTAGGCGCATCACTCGCATACTCCACTGGCGCCGCACCAACCCCCCTGACCGCCGGCCTCGCCGACCGGGAGCATGGCATTGCCGTCTCGCCTGAACGCCTGTTCAAGATCGGCAGCTGCACCAAGACCTTCGTTGCCGCGGCCCTGGCCAAGCTCGCCCAGGACGGCAAGCTCGATCTCGGAGCGCCGATCTCCGGCTGGTTTCCTTACCTGCCGGAAGCAAAAGACATTTCGGTGCGCCAGTTGATCAACCACCGCAGCGGCCTGCCGGAGTTCGAATATTACATTCCGATGGATCCGAGCCGGCAATGGACGCCGCGGCAACTGGTCGACATCGCCTTCGCTTCCGACAAGCAGAAGGCGCCGGGCGGACCCGCCGTCTACAACAACACCGGCTATGTGCTGGCCGGCATGGTGATCGAGGCGGTGACAGGCCAGTCGCTGGGCGGCTATGTCAGAAGCGCGGTGCTGCAGCCGCTCGGCTTGGAGAATACCTGGTCGCCGGCCACCGAAGCCTTTCCGGAAAAGTCGATGGTGCGTGGCTACTACCACCGCCCCCCGCCGCCGGCGAATGCGCCCACCGACATCGCCTCCGGCGGCGAGATGTGGCGCGTGGACGGCGTGCTGCGCTACTCCGACGAATTGCAGGATTCTTCCGATTCCTTCCCGTTCGGCGCCGCTTATGGCTGCGGCGACATGGTGTCGACGCCGTCCGACATGGTGAGCTTCATGCGCGGTCTCTTTTCCGGCAGAGTGCTGTCGCCGCCGTTCTTCGCCGAGATGTTCGAACACCGCGTGCCAGCGAGTTTTCCGGGCACCCGCATGCGCGAGACCGGCGCCGGCATGTTCCAGAGCGACTACGCCAACCGCGCCTTTTACGGCCACCAGGGCAGTATCCCCGGCTACGTCGCCGTCATGCTGCATGACCCGATCTCAGAGCTGACCATCGCCATGACCAGCAATGTCGGCTCCGGCAACCGCCTGTCCTTCCAGGCCAGCGGCTTGCATCCGGTGGTGGATAAGGCGATCCAGATCATTCTGGAAAACTAGCCGCGAAAGATCGCCACGGCGGCAGCGATGATCGCCGCGTTATCCTTCGCCACAGTTCCATCGGCGAGCGTCTTGCCGTCTTCCAGGCCGACCCGTGTCGACCAGCGCTTGCGATACGCAAGCTCGACGAGGGGCCAGACAGTTGTGTCGACGCCATGCAGCAGGATCGACCGCCGCACCCCTGCGCGATCGAGCACCGTGGCGATGCCGTGTGCCTCGTCGAGTGCCACGGACAGATCCGGGATGTCGATCTCGATCAAGATGCGCAGCACCCGGTCGTGGTCGGGAAGCGCCACGAAGCGCTCAGCGTCGGCGACGGTGGCAAGCCCGGCCTCGATGCCGACGCCACGCTGGCGCAACAGCTCCATCACGCGAGGCGCATCCACCTCCGACAGATTGACCGATGCATAGTCGGGCAGTTCCCGCCAGCCGGAGATCGCCGCACGGGTCCGCTCGACATCGTTCTCGATCCAGGCGCCCGTCGACACGCCTATAAGCGTGCCCGGACAGGCCTGACGCACCGCCAGCACGGTGGCATCGACGGCCGCGAGGCTTTCGCGCCCGTCAAGGCCGCGCGGGTGGATGTGCAGTTCGGAGGCACCCGCGGCGACGCAGGCGGCGGCATCGCCGGCCATCGCCTCGGCAGTCAGCGGTAGCGCGGGATGGAAATCGCGCGGACGCGCGCCGTTGATGCAGGCCTGGACGATCATCGGTCTCACCTCGGACAAGGGAGCCGACAGTCTAGTCGCGCGGCAAGGCACCGCAAAGAGTTGGGTGGCGTCACTCCTGACAGCGCATCTGCCGCGCCCTGTTTCTGCGGCATTTGAATAAAAGCCGCTTGTGGATATTTACCCCGCGTTCCCTCGTCTCCGGCAAGGTCTTCTAGGGCGGGATCATGGAGGGACCATTGACCAGCGATTTTTCAGCCGCCCGCATCCACCTCGAACGCGCCTATCATTATCTGCAAGGCAACGACGAGACGAGTCGCACGGCCTGTGAAGCGCTCGATCTGTTGATCGAAGCGGTGACGGAGGCGCAGCACAGGCGACCCGAGGCTGGAGTGCTGGAGTTTCCGCAATCAACGGCGCGGCGAACCGGATAGACTGTGGCGAGTTTCAGGTCAGTCCGGCCTGGCCTGAAACTCGCCGCACCCGGATCACGATGCCTTGCGGGCCGCCGCTCCCTTGGTCGCACGCACGACAATCCGCTCCAGCGGCTCCGGCCGGTGCAGCAAAAATCCCTGGCCGAAGGCGACGCCCATGTCGCTCAACATGGCCAGCGTGTCCTGCCGTTCGATCTTCTCGCCGACCACGTCACAGCCGAGGCTGCGGGCGATGCTGGTGATGGCCAGCACGATCTCGCGGTCGAAACGGCTTTGCGTGATGTGCTCGATGAAGGAACCGTCGATCTTGATCGCGTCGACGGGGAACCGCCGGAGATATTCGAACGAGCTCATACCAGCGCCGAAATCATCGAGGCTGACTCGGCAGCGCCGCTCGCGCGCCTTGCGCACAAACTGTTCGGCGGCGTCGAAATTGGTGACGGCGGCGGTTTCGGTGATCTCGAAGCCGATGCCCGAATGCGGCGCCCCGGTTTCTTCTATGACGTTGTCCACGAAGTCCCAAAGCTGCGGGTCGCTCAGCGTCTGCGCCGACAGATTGAAGCCAAGCGTCAACGCCCCCGAACGCAAGGCGGCACCATGCCGCGACAGCGCGGTGCGGATGATCCAGCGGTCGAGCCGCGACGCGATGCCGAACCGCTCGGCCACCGGAATGAACTCGCCGGGTGGCACCAGCCGGCCGTTGCGGGCGGCGAGCCTGGCCAACACTTCGACATGGCGGCTTTCCAGCCAGGGACGGCCCAGCCGATGGATTTCCTGGCCAAACAGCTTCAGCCTCCCGTCTTCCATGGCATCGACCGTATCGGCGACGACGCGCGCCGCGTTGAGGCCACCCGAACCCGATGCCGTATCGGTGGAGAAGACGGCAAATCGGTTTCGCCCGGCGGCCTTGGCCGCGTAGCAGGCGTCGTCGGCGCAGGCCAGCGCGTCGGCCACCGTCGTGTTTGCATCATCGACGAAAGCGATGCCGATCGAGGCCGCCAGCTTGCGCGACGTGGCCGTCGATCCTAGTTCGGCATCGCGAACCGCTGCAAGTACCGCGTCGGCCAGCCGCCCGGCCTGCGCCGTATCGCAATTGGGCATCAGCAGCGCGAACTCGTCACCGCCCAGGCGCGCGGCATGCGCCGTCGGGGGAAGGCAGCCCAGAATGCCTTGGGCAACGCTTTTCAGTGCCAGGTCGCCGGCCGCGTGGCCGGCAAAATCATTGAGCGCCTTGAAGTAGTCGAGATCGACATAGAACACGGAGAGCGGCAGCCGCTGCGCGGCCGCGATATGATCGGCCAGCAGCCGGTCGAACGCGGCACGGTTCCAGAGACCGGTGAGCGCATCGTGGCGGGCCGCATAGGCAAGTTCCTGCTCACGCTGCTTGTCTTCGGTGATGTCGCGCACCGTGCCCAGGATCTGCCCCGCCAGCCGGCGGTCCGGGATTTGCGGGTCGGCGATGAAACGCAGCAGGGATTCTATGTGCCGGACCTCTCCGTCGCGTCGGACGATGCGGTATTGCACCGCGGTGACCTTGTCCGTTTCGAGCGGCACCAGATGTGCGCGCGACGCGGCCTCCTTGTCGTCCGGATGCAGATAGCCGAACCAGTGGTCGCGCTCGACTTCGGCGGTGTCGGAGACAAGCCCGAAAATCTCCCTGGTGCGTTCGTCCCAATAGCTTTTGCCGGTGGCGAGGTCGTGGTGCCAGATGCCGGTACCGCTGGCGGCGAGCGCCAGGCGGAAGCGCACATTGACCTGCTCGAGTTCGGCTTCTGCGGCTTTCTGCTTGGAGATGTCGGTCTGCACACCCATCAGCCTGAGCGGCTTTCCCATCGCGTCGCGCTCGACGACGCCGCCGCGATCGAGCACCCACACCCAGTGTCCCTGCTTGTGCTTCAGCCGCAATTCGGTCTCGATGGTGTCGGTCAGGCCGGCAATGTGGCGGTCGCCGCTGGCCAGCGCCCGCTCGCGGTCGTCAGGATGGGTCAGTTGCAGCCACAGGTCGCTGGTGTCGGCAAGTTCGCTCTCATCGTAGCCCAGCATCCGCGCCCAGGTCGCGGAATAGAAGCAGTCGCCGGTCACAAGATCCCAGTCCCAGACGCCAAGATGGGCGCGCTCCAGGGCCTTGGCCCAGAACGTTCCATTGCGACTTTTCTTGCCCTGACGCGCCATCGTCTGCTTCGCCTGCTCCACCGCGGGGCAATCTGCGGCAAAACCAGAGAAGAAACAGTTACCGCGGCGATGGCGGGCTGCTTTGTTGGCTCCCCGCCTGCCGCCTCTGCTCTTCGATTGGCCGGCAAGAACCGGAGTTTCGCATCGGCCGGATCTTCCTAGTCATGGCTCCAGGTCATCGGCCAATCCGATGATCCCGGATCATCGGCGGCGCCGATGAGCCCATGCAGAGACAAAGAGGGCGGCGCAACGCTTTCGTAAACAGACTCTTTGCCAACAGGCATCTATCGGTCTAATATTTGGAGATCTATTCGCACACAAGTGTAACCTGATGGTAATATATCGCCTGCGAAATAATCCAATTATTTTTCTGGACAACTGGCGGGATGTCCTTCGATGAGTGAGCACACAGGTCAGCACGGCAACAATCGCCGCCCAGCTGCCATCCTTGACCTCGACATCGCGACAACCAGGAGCGGCTGGCTGCTGGTTGCCTTGTGTCTGACCTATGCCGTGACCGCTGTTTGCCTGCAGCCGGACCGCTACCTGCATCTGGCGCAATCCTATGCCAAGCCGTTCGCCTTTTTCCTGCCCGCGCTTCTGGCGGCGGGCCTTGGTGTGGCGGGGCTGGCATTTGCCCGGCATGCGCCGACGAGGTTCATCCTCGGCGTACTCAGGCACCGCTGGCTTGCAGCCGCACCCGTCATCTTCTTGTTCTTTCTCGGCGTCACCGCATTCACCACCTTGAAGGTCGCCATCCCGGACATGGTGCCGTTCTACGCCGACCGCGCCCTGGCGGACCTCGATCTTCGGCTGCATGGCGCCGATCCCTGGACATGGGCGCACAGCATCGTTTCCGAACCGGTGTCGGTCGTCATTTTCGCCGGCTATGGTTATGGCTGGCTTCTGCAATGGTTCGGCGCCGTGCTCTTCGTCGCCTTCTGGAACAATCCGGTCGGGCGTTTGCGCTACCTATGGGCATTTGCGCTGACCACGATGCTGTGCGGCACCGTTCTTGCGACCCTGCTGTCGTCCGCCGGCCCGATATTCCACGACCAAATCTACGGCGGCGACCGGTTTGTCGCGCTGCAGGCCGCCCTGGCGCAGAAGGGCTACGGCGCGTCGGTCCATCTGTACGCCGATTATCTGTTTACAGCCTACCAGAGTGGCCGCCCGGAACTCGGCGGCGGCATCTCGGCCATGCCCAGCATGCATGTTGCGATCGCCACGCTCAACGCATTCTTCCTGACCCGATTCGGCCGCCGGTGGGCAACCGCCGGCTGGTCCTTCGCGGCCTTCATCCTGTTCGGTTCGGTTTACACCGGCTGGCACTATGCCGTGGATGGCTATCTCTCGATCCTTGTCGTGTCCCTGCTCTGGTATGTGACGGGACGCCTCGTCTTGCCGCCGCAAGCGAGCCGGGATACCGCCGAGGTGGGATTGGCGATCCCGGATCAAGCGGCATAAAGACCGTACCTGCCTGACGCCGCGAGGAGCGCCAGCGGCACGCACCTCCCCGGCTTTTCCTCGCCGAAAGCGGCCGCTGGGCCGGAGCTGCCAACTGTCGCGGAGGGCGACCAGGCGGCATTGACGCCGCCTGGCTTCATTGCTTACTGGCTCGGCGCCATCGTGTGTTCGCATGACACTTTCGGGTTCATGTCGGCGAAAGTGCCGGTCGGGTTGCCCCTCCAGGCCCAGACATGCAGTTCGTAGAATTCGCCCAGGCCATAGCGGTTGGGCGCGCTGTTGAAATTGAACAGCTGTCCGTCCAGCGACGCCGGCCCCTTCGAGGTGATGTATTCGACCGCCACCAGTTGCAGCGTGCCGTCGGCCATCGGCTCGTACATCACGGCCTCAGGCCGGGCGATATCGATCTTGTCGTCCTTCAGATATCCGCCGTTGACATAGTGGATGCCCATGGCGCCACCGGTGATGCCGCTGGCGCAGGGAATGGGCGCATAGCCCTCTGATGTAGCGGCCTTGACGTCGAGAAACCGGCTGTTGGCGGCCCGCACCTTGTCGGCCAGCGGATTGAGGCCGGCCACCGGCGCGGCGGCTTCCTGATGCGCCTGTGCGAAGGTGGTGCAGACAGCCAGCATGGCCCCGGCCATGGCAAGCTTATTGTGAAAGTTCGATATCATCTTCATTCCATTCTTCTTGAAAAAGCCCAGCTGGCCGGCCGCCGAAAATACGGAGGCCCGGCGGGCAAGCGCTGTGACTGTTGTTGCTTGGAGATCCCGAAATCGATGTGACGACTACCGGGAAGGATCATCCCTTCGGCAGATACGGGATCGTTCCAGCCAGATCGGTGTTGTCGATCATCTGGAAACGGCTGTCGCTACCGCCCCGACGGGCCGAAACGAAGGGCGCATAGGCCGGATCGTTGGCGAAGGCGCGGGCCGCCGCTTCCGACGGGAACGCCATCAGGGCGATCAGCGTGGTGTCGAGCGGCTTGCCTTCAAGCGTCTTCACATTACCGCTGCGCGACAGATATCTGCCGCCATGCTTGTGGACGAGGTCGTGCACCGATGCGGCGTAGGCCGGCACCCATTGCGGGTCGTTTATCTTGATGTCTGCGATAACGTAAGCGGTCATGGTAGTCTCCTGGTTGCGGCGCACAGGGTATCCCGTGCAACCGGCCAAAGGGCTCGCATGGCAAGGCGCTCGCCAACCAGTCCGCGATCTGTACTGGGGCAGTACAGTTTCCGTACTGGCCGCTTCATTCATGAAGGCCTAATGTTCGGCCAGGTTGGAGGGAGAGGCGCAATCATGAACCAGCACGGATACAAGCAATTCTGCCCGCTATCGATGGCCGCGGAGGTGCTGTGCACCCGCTGGACGATGGTGCTGATGCGCGAATTGGTGGCGGGTTCGACCCGCTTCAACGACCTGCGCCGCGGTGTCCCCAAAATGTCGCCAACCCTTCTGTCGCAACGGCTGAAGGAGCTTGAGATCGCCGGGATCGTCGAGCGCGGGGAGGTCCGGGGCGAGAAGGGGATCTTCGATTATCGGCTGACGGAGGCCGGCCGCGATTTGCGCCCAGTCGTCGAGGCGATGGGCTTCTGGGGGCAGAAATGGGTCGAGTCCCGGCTGTCGCTCAAGAACCTCGATCCGTCATTGCTGATGTGGGACATGCGGCGCAATTTGAACCCCTCGCCGCTGCCCGAGGGACGCACGGTGATACAATTTCTGTATCAGGACCTGCCGGCGTCCAAACGGTCATGGTGGCTGATCGTCGAGAAGCACGGCGAGGTCGATCTGTGCTGGTACGATCCGGGTTTCGACGTCGACCTTTACGTCTCGACCGATCTGCACACCATGACGGCGATCTGGATGGGACTGCTGACCGTCGAGAAGGCCGGCGCCAAGGTTGCCCTGACCGGCGACCAGGCCATTGGCAGGAAGATGCAGACCTGGCTCGGGCTCAGCCCGTTCGCGGTGGAGCCCAAACGCGCGGCTTAGGAGAGTGGGGCTCTTGGCAGGAAACGGGTGGCGAGGCCGGCTTTTGGCGGCTTCAATGCCGGCCATGTTCATCACCCTGGCGAAAAATCTGAAATCCGCGCCGCCGCAAATCGCCGACGATCCGCGCTGGGCGCGTATCGTTGCGCGCGACAAGTCGGCCGACGGCGCATTCTGGTATTCGGTGGCGACGACCGGCGTCTATTGCCGGCCTTCCTGCCCGTCGCGGCGCGCCAATCCGAAAAATGTGCAACTGCACGGCACGCTCGATCAGGCCAGGACAACCGGCTTTCGCCCGTGCCGGCGCTGCAACCCGGATGGCCCATCGCTCGAGGCCGGTAATGCCGCGATGGTCGCCGATGCCTGCCGCAGGATCGAGCAGAGCGAGGAAGAACCGTCGCTCGCTGAGCTGGCTGATGCCGCCGGCCGTAGCGCCGGTTATTTCCATCGTATCTTCAAGGCGGCCACCGGGCTGACACCGAAGGACTATGCCGCCGCGCACCGCGCCGCCCGGGTCGCCAGGGCCTGGAAGACGGCGCAAGCGTGACGACGGCGATCTACGATGCCGGTTTCAATTCAAGCGGACGTTTTTACGAGAAATCCACCGGGATGCTCGGCATGACGCCGACGCGCTATCGCGCCGGCGGCGCTGATGAAGAGATCCGCTTCGCCGTCGGCGAGACTTCGCTCGGCGCCATCCTGGTCGCGTCCAGTCAAAAGGGCGTCGCCTCGATCCTGCTCGGCGACGATCCCGACGCGCTTGTGCGCGACCTGCAGGACCGTTTCCCCAGGGCGCGGCTGATCGGCGGCGACCGCGACTACGAGGCGCTGGTCGCCCGCGTCGTCGGTTTCGTCGAGGCTCCGGCGCTGGGCCTCGATTTGCCGCTCGACGTGCGCGGCACCGCGTTCCAGCGGCGCGTCTGGCAGGCCTTGCGCGACATCCCCGCCGGCCGCACGGTTTCCTATGCCGAGATCGCGCAGCGCATCGGTGCGCCGAAGGCAACCCGCGCCATCGCCGCCGCCTGCGCCGCCAACAATCATGCCGTCGCCATTCCCTGCCACCGCGTGATCCGCAGGGATGGCGCCCTGTCCGGCTACGCCTGGGGCGTTGAGCGCAAGCGCGCACTGCTGGAGCGTGAGGCGGCGTCCGACAATGCCAACCGGTCAATTCGGGCCTGACCAGGACCGGCAATGCGCGCGATGGCAAGGTCTCCCACCACCGATGCGACCAGCCGGACCCAAGCTGTCGGCAGCCGGCGCGCCGAAGGCTCGAAGTTACTGGTGATGGCGGCCATTGGCGAGATGGTCGATCACGGCAGAGCCGAATGGAGCCGCACCGCGGCCGGCGAGATCGAGCTGCGGTTGTTGACGGGTGAGGTGTTTTTGCTCGGCGAGGTCGCTGTTACTCGTGTCGCGTAAAACGGTTCAAGTCAGTGCTCTACGGCGCCCCCCTCTGTCCGGCAGAGGGGGGGGCGCCGTAGAGCACCTACCTTCGAAATTCGAATTTGAAAGCAAGCACCGGAGTGAGCGCGAGAAGCCGTCCCTGTAGGGTTCACGCACAGACGCAATGAACCTCATGCAAACCCAAATGGCGCCGCCGGCGAGCGTCCCCAATGCCTTCGACACCATAAGCTATGCCATCGGTGAATCCGCAATCGGCGACGTCCTGGCAGCGCGCAGCCAGATCGGCGTCTGCGCCATCCTGATCGGCTCGGACGCCGACGCGCTGGAGCGGGACCTTGGCCATTGCTTCCCCGACAAGATACTGGTCGAGGACGAGGCCGCACTGCGCGACGATCTCGCGACAATCGCGCGCTTCATCCAAATGCCCGGCGTCGGCCTCGACCTGCCGCTCGACATGCGCCACGGCACGCCATTCCAGCAACAGGTTTGGGATGTGCTGCGCAGCATCCCGTGCGGCGCCACCATCCGCTACACCGCACTGGCTCGCCGCCTCGGCCAGCCGAATGGCGCCCGCGCCGTGGCGACCGCCTGTGCGGCCAACGCGATCGCGCTGGGCATTCCCTGCCACCGTGTCGTCCGCGCCGACGGCTCACTGGCCGGTTACCGCTGGGGTGTCGAACGCAAACGCGCCCTGCTCGACAAGGAGGCTACGATATGAATGCCCATGCCAAAATTGCCAGATCGGTGATCGAAGCCGCCGAGACACGCGTCGCCGGTTACGACTGGCCGGCCCTTGCCGCCGAACTCGACGGCTTCGGCTGTGCCGTGATCGAAAAGCTGTTGTCGCCCGAGGAGTGCCGGCGGATCGCCGACCTCTATTCGGATGAGAAATATTTCCGCAGCCACATCCATATGGCCAGGCACGGCTTCGGCAAGGGCGAGTACCGCTATTTCCGCTATCCCTTGCCCGACCTCCTGGGTGGCCTGCGCAGCGCGCTCTACCCCAGGCTGGCCGAGGTCGCCAATCGGTGGAACGAGCGCATGGGGCAGGCCATGCGTTATCCCGCGACGCACGCCCCGTTTCTCGATCAGTGCCATGCCGCCGGCCAGTCACGGCCGACGCCGCTGCTGCTGCAATATGTGCCTGGCGACTTCAACTGCCTCCACCAGGATCTCTATGGCGACCTCGCCTTTCCGCTGCAGGTGGCGATCCTGCTCTCCGAACCGGGCCGGGATTTCAGCGGCGGCGAGTTCGCCCTGACCGAGCAGCGCCCGCGCATGCAGAGCCGGGTCGAAGTGGTGTCGCTGCGCCAGGGCGACGCCGTTGTCTTCGCCGTCCACAACCGGCCGGTGCAGGGCACCAAAGGCAATTACCGGGTCAACCTGCGCCATGGCGTCAGCCGGTTGCGCTCAGGCATGCGCCACACGGTCGGGATCATTTTTCACGATGCGAAGTGACCAGGGAGAAGATGGAGGTCCCCCTCACCCCGCCGGCGCATAGCGGCTGACCACCATGCCACAGGCATAGGCCTTCGAGCCGAGTAGCCGCAGGTTCCTAAAACCGCCCTGATCAAAAATCCGGCGGCCCGCACCCAGCACCGCCGGGTTGATGAAAAGCTGGAACTCGTCGACCAGCCCGGCCGCAATCAGCGCCGACGCGAAACCGGCGCCGCCGAACACCGCCATGTCGCCGCCCTCGCCCGCTTTCAGCGCATTGACTTCGCGCGGCAGGTCGCCGCTGACCACACTGGTGCGCTCCCAAGCCGGCTCCGAGGCCGATTGCTTGAGCTTGTTGCTGAGCACCACCTTGGGGAGTCGACGATGCGCTGCGCAAAGGCGTAGAACGGATCGCGCGGAAACTTCTTCGCCGCATTGCCCCAATGGGTGAGATAGCCCTCCTGCGCCATCTTGCGGCTGAGCAGGATGGTATCGACGCCTGCGAAGACGGCGTTAAAGTCCTGCTTCAGCGCACCGTCCCAGGCGCTCTCGTCACCCCACTCCCAGAGCTGCCAGGAATGGTCCTCATTGGCGCCGACAAAGCCGTCGACCGACATCTGCATCTGCAGGACCAGCTTTTTCACCGTCATTCTCCTCAGGGCCATCGCAAAACAGTTTACATTTGGAACCGTTGACGCAAGGCCAAAACGATGTCAATAGTAAAGTGATTTAAAAATGGAACCATAGATGTCGACGCGCGAAAAGTCCGGCTGCCCGATCAACCTGTCACTCGAACTGATCGGCGACCGCTGGACGCTGCTCATCGTCCGCGACATGGTCTTCGCCGGGAAAAAGCACTTTCGCGAATTCCTGCAATCCGACGAAGGCATCTCCTCGCGCACGCTGGCCGAGCGACTGCAAACGCTTCAGGAGGAGGGCATCCTCACCCGAAGCGACGACCCGACGCATGGCTTGAGAACCGTCTACCGGCTGACCGAAGCAGGCATCGACCTCTTGCCGGTGCTGGCGACGCTCGGCGCCTGGGGCAGCAAGCACCGCAAGGCCGACGATAAGCTGGCCAGGATTGCCGACGAACTGGCGGCAGGCGGCGAAGCGGCGCTGGAAAGGATGAAAGCGGCGCTGCGAGCGGAGCATATTGTCTAGGCGGTTGCGTTCAGGCGGAACCGGCATGGCTGTTGCCGCACAAATCGCCCTTCCCTTGACAATGATCCATCTTTGTTCTTTATTTGTTCCAATCTATCAGCAACTGCGGATGTGCGGTCGGGATGGAAACGACAGCCACCATCCTGCATGCCGATCTCGACGCTTTCTACGCCTCGGTCGAGCAGTTGCTCGATCCGTCGCTGCGCGGCAAGCCGATCGCGGTGGGCGGCGGTGTCGTGCTCGCCGCTTCCTACGAGGCCCGCGCCTTCGGCGTGCGCGGCGGCATGCCCGGGCGCAAGGCGCGCGAACTCTGCCCGCATCTGATCTTCGTCGGTGGCAATTTCAGCCATTACCAGCGGCTAGGCGACGCGGCGATCAAGGTGCTCGACGATTTTACGCCATTGGTCGAGCGCATCTCCATCGACGAGGCCTTTGCCGACGTTGCCGGCTGCACGCATCTGTTCGGCTCCCCACAGGAGATCGCCACGACGATCCGCAGCCGGGTACGCGCCGAACTCGGCCTGCCGATCTCGATCGGCGTCGCCCGCACCAAGCATCTGGCCAAGATCGCCTCGCAGGTGGCAAAACCCGATGGGCTGGTGGTCGTCGAACCCGGCAGCGAGCTCGCTTTCCTGCACGACCTGCCGGTCGGGCTGATGTGGGGCGTCGGCTCGGCGACCAAAGCGCGGCTGGCGGAAATCGGCGTCGAGACCATCGGCCAGCTGGCCAGGACGCGCAGCGGCGCGCTGACGCGGCTGCTCGGCCCCGCCGCCGGCGAAAAGCTCGCCGCGCTGTCATGGAACCGCGACCCGCGAAAACTGGAGACGAAGCGCCGGGCGCATTCGGCCGGCGCGCAATCGGCGCTTGGCCGCAAGCCCGCCGTAGCTGACGTCATCGTGCCAACCCTGCTGCATCTGGCCGACCGCGTCGCCAGCCGGCTGCGCGCCAAGGCGCGGCCCGGCCGCACGGTGACGGTGCGCGTGCGCTTTGCCGATCTCAGCGCCGTCACCCGCTCGATCACGCTTGACCAGGCGATCTCGGCGACCGCGATGCTGGCCGAGATCGCCGGCGATCTGGTGCGCGGCGTGCTTGCCGACAACCCCCACGAGAGAACGATCTCGCTGCTGGCGATCTCGGTCTCGCATCTCGAGGAAAGCTTCGAATTACAGCTCGAACTGCCGCTCGATCTCGCCGACGAGAAGCAGAGGCCCGGCACCCGAAAAGGCCTGGCACGCTTTGACGCCGACCGCGCCATCGACAATATCCGCGAACGCTTCGGCAAACAGGCGGTCGGCTATGGCACGGTGGCGCTGGAGGCGGCGCGCTCGGTGCCGGATGAATTCAGGGAACTGGCGGAGAAGGAGCTGTGAAGCCAAGGCAAAGGCTATGGGCCGGTACGCGAGTAACGATGGACCCGAACGCCAGTGGAGCTTGCCCCGTGTCGTCGGCTTGCCCCGTGCCAGGGCTCGCAGGCTATGCCGTCATGGTCGGCATCGTGAGTCGGCCAATAGCCAGGTTCGCCCCTGCGGGCGGCCGTGCAGTTCGGGAACGCGGCAAGGTGCCTCAGCACCGAGAGAGGCGTATCAAACCGAATGCCGACGAAGCCATAGACGATATAGCCCGACAACAGAATGAACGGCGCGAACAAAGCCACCCATCTCAGCCTGCCAAGGCGGCGGTGATAGCGTGAAGGCCATCGCAAGAATGGCAGGAGCATCCCCGCCAACTCCCCCGTTGAAGTGCCCGAACCAGACTAGCGTCACCCAGGTAGGGTGGCAACAACGCCTATCTCCGAACGGTTCTCGCGTTCAGAGCGCGGCTATTTGAGTCGGATATCGACACTTTCAGTTCTACGCTTCGCCATCCCAATACCGCCTAACCCCGGCCATATCGAAAATGCCGTCGCGCCGGCGCAAGGCGTCGACCGCCATCTTGTTGGAATCGGGATAGACGCAGACCTCGTTGGGGTTTTTCTCGCCGATCATCAGATAGCGGCACGGTCCCGTACCGCTGTTGAGGAAGGAATGTCCAACCGCCAGGCCGGCCGGAAAGCAGACATAGTCGCCGGCTTTCATCTCGTGGCGCGCCTCGCCAAGCAGCAGCGTCACCTGCCCTTCCAGGATCAGCGCATGCTCTTCTTCCAGCATATGGTAGTGCCTGGGCGCCAGGCGCATGCCGGGGGCCGGCGCCTCGATCAGCACGCCGACATGGTAGTCGGGCCGTCCCAAGGCGGCACAGGTGAGGTGTTTGGACCGACCACCGAACCGCGCCCCCTCGCCTTCCTGTTTCCACTCGACAGCATCGCTGGCGACCGGCGGGATCGGCGCGGCCGGGGCCTTGGTGACACCGGCCGTCACATCCGACGGCAACGGATCGCCGGCGGCGAGGCCGGTGCTCTCACCGTCCCAGTAGGTTCGGGTCGCCGCGAGATCGAAGATCGCACGGCTGCCCAAGGCGCGCACCAGCACCTTGTTGGAGGCGGTGTAGACGACAACGTCGTTCGGGTTGCGCTCGCCGACGAGGACGTAGCGGCAGAGTGCGTCGCTGGTGTTGATGAGGCAATGCCCCGCCGCTGCACCTGCCGGAAAGCAGATGTAGTCGCCGGCCTTCATGGCGTAGGCGGCGTCGCCGACATGCGCGGTAAGCATCCCCTCGAGGATGAAGACATGCTCTTCCTCGAAAATATGGTAATGCGCCGGCGAAGTCTGCTTGCCCGCCGGCAACTCCTCGATCGCCACGCCGACATGGTAGTTTTCGCCAAGCGCGGCCAGCGACAAATGGCGATAGCGCACGCCGAAGCGCGGCACATCGGACCATTCCGTCCACGGCACCTCATCCGATGCGAATGGCACGGGCGCTTTCTCGTCAGCCATTGGGGCCTCCTGATCCTGTCGCCCTGCCCTCGTCGCAAGCCGCAGGAGGGTCTACGACAGAACAAAGCTGCCAGCTTCCGGCATCATCGCCAAGCGGTGTTCGCCACGCTCCTGACAGAGCCCGACAGGAGCCGCTCGCTTCAGCCTCGGATGGCCCTGCCGGCCTGCTGCAGCAGCTCGAACGCCGCGAAGCGCTTCGCGTGCCAGCCGGCCAGCGTAGCGTCGGGATGATAGACCTCGCCGAGTTCCGACATGCCGGCCATTGCCGCCGCCACATCCTTGTAGGTCCCGGCGGCGACGGCGCCCAGCATCGCCGAGCCGAGCAGCACCGGTTCCGGCGAAGTCGACGCCACCACCACCATGCCTGTCGTGTCGGCAAGCAGCTGGCGCACCAGCGGACTTTGCCCGGCGCCGCCACTGATGACGATGGTGTCGACGGCAATGCCTTTGTCATGCTCGGCCCGCACGATCTGGCGCGCGCCATAGCCCAGCCCGCAGACCCCGGCGACATAGAGCCCGACCAGGCTGTCGAGGCTGGTGTCGAGATCGAGCCCGGCGATCAGCGCGCGTGCGTCCGGGTCGGCGAAAGGCGCGCGGTTGCCAAGGAATTCCGGCACGACATGGATGCCGCCGACCAAGGCCGGCGTCGCCGCTGCCCCGTTGCGGCTCTGCGCCTGCAGCGACAGCCAGGCGCTGAGGCTGAGCCCCTCGGCCTGCGCCTTGGCGGTCGCTTCGCCGGCCGCCGGATGCATGCGCACTAGATGGTCGATGGCCGCACCCGCCGCAGATTGGCCGCCCTCGTTCAGCCACAGGCCCGGCACCATGGCCGAGAAATACGGACCCCAGACGCCGTCGACGAAGGCCGGCTCGGCGGTCGACGACATGGTGCAGGCTGAGGTGCCGAAGACATAGGCCATGCGCGACAGAACGCTGCCGAACGCGCCGCGCGCGCCGACCGTACCGACGCCGCCGGCATGCGCGTCGATCAGCCCCGCCGCCACGGCCGTGCCGGGGCGCAGGCCCAGATCCGATGCCGCCTGCGCGGTCAGTCCGCCGCCGAGCGCGGCACCCGCCGGCACGATCTGCGTGCCGATGCGCGCGAACCCCTCGTCGGCCAGGCTCCCTAGTCCGATGGTGCGGAAATAGGCCTCGTCCCAGCGGCTTTCATGCGCCAGATAGGTCCATTTGCAAGTCACCGTGCAGACCGAGCGGGCAAGGCTGCCGGTCGCGCGCCAGGTGAGGAAATCGGCGAGGTCCATGAACTGCCAGGCGGCGTTGAACGTGTCGGGCAGGTTTTCGGCCAGCCAAAGGAGTTTCGGCGTTTCCATTTCCGGCGAGATGACGCCGCCGACATAGTTCAGCACCGCCTCGCCGCTGCGGTTGATGCGGCGCGTCTGCTCGACCGCGCGGTGATCCATCCAGACGATGATGTTGCGTTCCGAATTGCCGGACTTGCTTACCGGCAGCGGCACGCCGCCCTCGCCCAGCACCACCAGCGAACAAGTGGCGTCGAACCCGATGCCGGCGATGGCCTCAGCTGCCACGCCCGATTGAGCGACCGCTTCCCGCGTGGCCGCGCACACCGCCCGCCAGATGTCGTTGCTCGACTGCTCGACAATGTCGCCGGCCTCGCGCCAGACCTCGATGTCCCGCTTGGCCGAGGCGAGCAAGGTGCCGGTGTGGTCGAACACCCCGGCCCGCGCGCTGCCGGTGCCGACATCGATGCCGAGATAATGGGGCATGAGGAACCTCCGGTTCAGGGAATAGGGGATAGGCAGTAGGCAGTAAGCGATTAGTTAGTAGGATAGGACGCGCGAAGCACTTTTGAGCGGGGCCTGTAAGACTGTGTCTACATCTTCCTATTGCCTATTGCCTATTGCCTATTCCCCATTGCCTACTGCCTCACAAATCATTGCTCTGCGGCAAAATCACCAAATCCCGGATCGTCACGTTGCGCGGGCGGGTCAGCATGAACATCACCGCTTCGGCCACTTCGCGCGGCTGCATCAGGCCGCCGGCGGCGAGTTCCTCTTCGAGCTTGGCCTTCGGCCAGTCGTCGACCAGCGCCGTCACCACCGGACCCGGCGCCACCGCACCGACGCGCAGGCCGTGCTTGGCGACCTGGCGGCGCACCGTGTGGACGAAGGCCTGCACCGCGTGCTTGGAAGCCGTGTAGATCGGCTCCCAGACCACCGGGACCAGACCGGCGATCGAACTGGTGACGATGATGTCGCCGGTCTTGCGTTCGATCATGTGCGGCAGCACCGCCTGGATCGAGCGGAAGCAGGCATTGATGTTGAGGTTGAGCATCCGGTCCCAGGCGTCGGGATCGCCGGTCGCTACCTCGCCGCCGACATAGGCGCCGGCATTGGCATGGAAGATGTCGAGCTGGCCGGCTTTCTCCAGAATCTGCGGCATCATGGTGGCGACGCTTGCCGGCTGCATCAGGTCGATCACCAACGGGATCGCCTTCGAACCGAGCTCGGCGCACAGTTTGTTCAGCGTCGCCTCGGCACGGTCGACCAGCACCACTGTGGCGCCGGCCGCCAGCATGTGCCTGGCGCATTCGAGGCCGATGCCTGATGCCGCGCCGGTGACGGCGGCAACTTTTCCGGACAGTTCTTCGCTCATGTCTTGCTCCTGTTGATGGGTTCAGGCCCGGCCATGCGAGACACGCGAGCGGCGTGCTAGCGAGTCGACGATGACCGCGATGGCAAGCACGGCGCCGGTGATCATGTACCGAAGCGACGAGGACAGATCGAGCAGCGTCAGGCCGCTGGCGATCGACTGGATGACGATGATGCCGAGCAGTGCCGAATAGGCGCTGCCGCGGCCGCCGAACAGGCTGGTGCCGCCAATGACCGCCGCCGCGATGGCGTTGAGGTTCACGTCGCCGGTGCCGGCCTGCTGGCTGGCCGAGGCAAGGCGGGCCGCCGACAGCACGCCGCCGAAAGCGGCCAGCATCGAGCACAGCACGAAGGCGCTCGAATAGATCAGTCGCACATTGATGCCGGCGCGCCTCGCCGCCTCGGGGGTGGCGCCAACCGCCGACATCGAGCGGCCCCATTTGGTCCGCGTCAGCGCGTAATGCATTGATATGACCAGGCCGACGAACAGGCCGAACATCCACGGAATGCCGCGCGCCTGGTTGAGATAGAAGACGATGAGTTCGAGGATGACCGTGATCACCACCGCGCGCGTGACGAGCCCGCCGGTCGACGGCGCCGACAGATTGGCGGCGCGGCGGCGCGCGACGGTGCGCAGGCCGGTGACCAGCATGACGATGCCGGGCACGGCCGCCAGAGCGAACGAAACAAACTTCGGCATCATCAGCAGCTGGCCGAAATTCACCAGGTTCGAGCCATACGGCAGATTGATCGAGCCGGTCGAGCCGAGGATATAGAGCTGCAGGCCAAGCACCGCCAGCAGGCCGGCAAGCGTCGAAACGAAACTCGGCATGCCGAGTCGATTGAACAGCAGCGCATAGAGCGCGCCAATGAAGCCGCCGACGGCCACAGCGGCGAGGATGGCGAGCGCCACCGGCCAGCCCTGATTGACCCACAGCGTGCCCACCATCGCCGAGGCAAAGCCACTGATCGAACCGACCGACAGGTCGATTTCGCCGACCATCAAGACGCAGACGATGCCGAGCGCAATGACGCCGACGGTGGAGCAATCGAACAGCAGATTGACCAGATTGCTGCTCGACAGGAAGATCGGATTGATGCTGGCGAACACCGTCCAGATGATGACCAGCCCGACGATCACCGGCAGCGAACCGAGATCGCCGGAGCGGACCCGATCGAAGAACCTGCGGATGGCGCCGCCGATTCCCGCCTCATGCTTGACGCGCACATCGGCGCGGTCGAGCTGCGGCGGCACGGAGGCGGCCTGTTCGGCTTCACGGCTCATGGGCGTGGCTCCTGGGTTTGCTCGTGCCTGGCCTGTCTGCGCTCGGCGCGCCGCGACACCGAATTGTTCGACGCGCCGGTGATGGCGCTGACCAGTTCCTGGTTCGAGGCGTCGGGCGAGAAGATGCCGTTGTTTCGGCCAAGCCGCAGCACGACGATGCGGTCGGCGACGGCGCGCACGTCTTCCATATTGTGGCTGATGATGACGACGCCGAGGCCGCGGTCGCGCACGCGCTCGATCAGGTTGAGCACTTCCGCCGTCTGTGCCACGCCAAGTGCGGCCGTCGGCTCGTCGAGCAGGATGAGCTTGGGTTCGAGCAGCAGCGAGCGGGCGATCGCCACCGTCTGGCGCTGGCCGCCCGACAGCGAAGCGACCACTTCGCGAACGCTTGGGATGCGCGCCGATAGCTCGTTGAGCAGCGTCCAGGCGCGCACCTCCATCGCCACCTCGTCCAGGCGCAGCGGGCTGAGCTCACGGCCGAGGAAGATGTTGGCGACGATGTCGAGGTTTTCGCACAGCGCCAAATCCTGGAACACGGTGGCGATGCCGAGCGTCAAAGCCGCGCTTGGATCTGCAAGCGTCACCTGCTTGCCGCGATAATTAATGGTGCCCGAACTCGGCTGATGCACGCCGGCCAGGATCTTGACCAGCGTCGACTTGCCGGCGCCATTGTCGCCGACCAGCGCCACCACCTCGCCGGCATGGACATCGAGATCGATGTCGGTGAGCGCCGACACGGCGCCGAAATTCTTCGAAACGCCACGCAGGCTGAGCACCAGCTCGCCTGCCGGAACCGGTTCGTCCGCGGTATCGATCATGCCTGGAAGCCTTTCAAAACCGGTTCATGGATTGAGCGCTGTCTGGCCACCGCGTGGGCGGCCAGACAGCGGAGCGGGCAAGGGTCGCGGTCAGTTCCCGATGCCCAGCTTCTTGCAGCCCTCCGCGTAACGATCGACGCAGAGCTCGGCCGCGGTGTTGATCTTCTTGTCGATGATCTCGGCCTTTAGGTTTTCCTGCGTCACCACGGCCGGCGTGAACAGCTGCGAGGGCGTGTCGTACAGCGTCATCTCGGCCTTCGGCGTTTCGCCCGAAAGCAGCTTGATGGCGATGTTGGCGGCGGCCGCCGCCACGATCTCGCTCGGCTTGGAGATGGTGTTGTACTGGTCGCCGGCGATGATCAGCTGCAGTGCCGCGATCGTCGCGTCATTGCCGGTCACCGGCGGCACCGGATCGACGCCGGCCGCCTTGAAGGCGGCGATGGCGCCGCCACCGGTGCCGTCATTGGCGGCGACGACGCCGAGGATTTTTGGTCCGAAGCGGGTGATCTGGCCTCCGGCCCATTGCTGCGCCTTCGGCGGCGCCCATTCCGGCGTGTCGTATTCGGCCAGGATCTTGTAGCCGCTGTTGTCGAGGCCGGCATGGATGCCCTTCTTGATCAGGCCGGCCGCCGCGTCGGTCGGCGAGCCGTTGATCTGCAGCACGCCGCCGCTGGCCGGATCGACCTTCAGCGCCTTCAGGTGCTCGACCAGCGAATCGGCGATGGCCTTGCCGATGCCTTCATTGTTGAACGACACATAGAAATCGGCCGGCGCGGTCGGGATCGGCCGGTCATAGGCGATGACCTTGATGCCCTGGCTCTGCGCCAGCTTGACCAGCGAGGCGGCGGCGGTCGAGTCGACCGGGTCGAGCACGATCGCCTTGGCGCCCTGCGAGATCACCGAGTTGAACTGCTGCTGCTGGCGCGAGGCGTCGGCATCGGCATTCTGGTAGAGCACCTTGCAGCCCGGGCACAGCTTCTTCATCTCGGCAGCGAAGCCGGGATAATCATGCTGCTCGTAGCGGGTCGAGGCCTGGTCGGGCATCAGGAAGGCGACGGTGGCGTCGGTAACTTCGGCGGCCCTGGCGATCGCGGCGGTGCCGGCCAGCAGCGACAGCGCAAGGGCTGCCACGCCGGCGGACTTGCCAGCAGACTTCAATGAAGATGAAAGTTTGGTCATTCGGTCTTCTCCGTTTCTGATATGGTTGTAAGAAGGTCGTTGACTGCTTTGGTCTGAAGACACCCATCCGCCCTCGCCCAAACTGCATTGGGAACCGGGACCCGGCGCCGGCCTTTCGAGCCGCGCCGACAACCTCCGCCTACGGAGGAATTCGAGACAAGCGTTCTCTATCGCGAACCGCTCCACGCGGCTCACGTCGTCATGCAAAAGAAAAATCCTCCCTTGGTTCCTCCCTGGCTCCTCCGTTAAGCGGCTTTGCCCGCGTTGATGTTGTCGGCCAGCAGGCGCCTGAAGCGCGAGGGCGGCATGCCCTTCTCCGCCAGGAACTGCCGGTTGAAATTGGACAGATTGTTGAAGCCGACCTCGTAGCAGATGTCGGTGATCGAGGCCTGCTCGTCGCTCATCAGGATCTGGCAGGCGAGATTGATGCGCAGCCGTTTGACATACTGCACCAGCGACATGCCGGTGTGACGGCGAAACGAGCGCGAGAAGGCGCCGGTCGACTGGCCGGCGATGGCGGCGAGATCCGCCTCGTCGAACAGCTGCGTCAGGTTTTCCCTGATATAGGCGAGCGCCTTGTTCATGCCGGCGGTCATGTAGCCGGAGGGATCGGGCCGGTAGCTGGCGCTGGCCAAAAGCTGGAATTCCTGGGCGCGGCTGAGCAGGCCGGCGATCATCATGAACAGCTCGATGCGGCGCACGCCTTGCGCCTGCATCATCTCTTCCATCAGCGGCGCCAGCGCCTTGCTGGTGCGGCTGGAAAACAGCACGCCGCGCCGCGACGCTTCGAGCAGGTGCCCCAGCCCCGCCAGCTCCGGCAGCACATGCATGGCATCGCCGATGAAACTTTCGGAAAATTGGATGATGCGGCCGCGCAGCGGGATCGAGCTGTCCCTGGGGATGTCGCTGACCCAGTTGTGCGGCAGGTTCGGCCCGGTCAGCACCAGATTGCCCGGCTCGAACTCGCCGATGAAATCGCCGACGAAATAGCGTCCGTTGGTGAAGATCACCTGATGCAGTTCATATTCGGGATGGAAGTGCCAACGCACCGTGTGGAAGGGGTAGCCATGCGACCACGCCTTGAAGGACTCACCGCGTCGTATCTGGACTACTTCCAGGTCCGGTTCCATGTCCGTTTCCTCCCAGGCCAGCACGGATATTTGCCGCGTTCGGCCCAATTCCCTAAACCGGCCGAATTGGTTTCGGCTCTGCATTTCAAGAGCCAAGGTACCGGCTCATGACAACAGGCGCCACCACGATTCAAGACAACGGATGATACTTTTTTAACCGGGAGGCGGCGCTCAGAGGCGTTATTCGGGCAGAACAGGTCAGTCCTGCTGACACGTTCGCTCAATTGACCAACGACAACGCCGCCGCCGGACAGGAATTCCGACGTGTCCGGTGGGCGCCTGGCCTACCGCAAGAACCCACCGAAGATCGGATGCGATGGCGCTTGCCGTGAACGCATTGACGAGCTGAGTGTCCGACTTGCGCTTCACGACATTCCCCGGTGATTGGCGGATCAGGCAAGCACGATCTTCAAGGCCGATTCAGTCTATGGGCTCACATGAGGCCGCCAACACTTTCGAACAAGATTTCCAAGTTCCATGTTGTAAAACGATCGTGCCGCGCTAGCCTGAAACCAGATGCGATGCGGGGGAGAGGAATGGAGCTTCAGCTCAACGGCAAGGTGGCGCTGGTCACCGGCTCGACGCAAGGCATTGGCCGCGCCATCGCCGAGACCTTGGCGCGTTCCGGCGCCGGCGGCCTGCTCGTCACCGGGCGTGATAAGGCCCGCGGCGATGCGGTGGCGGCGGAGCTTTCGCAGCTTGGCACACCAACGCTCTTCGTCGCCACCGACCTCGCCGACCCGGCCGCCCCTGCCCTTTTGGCGCAAGCGTGCATCGAGCGCTTCGGCCGCATCGATGCGCTGGTCAACGCCGCAGGGCTGACCGACCGGGCCTCGTTCCTCGATGCCGATCTCGACGGCTGGGCCTCGCTGTTCGCGGTCAACGCGCGGGCACCGTTCTTCCTCATGCAGGCGGCCATCGCCGACATGAAGAAGCGCGGTCAGGGCGGCGCCATCGTCAACATCCTGTCGATCAACGCCCATTGCGGCTCGCCGGAGCTCGCCGTCTATTCCGCCAGCAAGGGCGCGCTGGCCACGCTGACCAAGAACGCCGCCAACGCCCATCGCTTCGATCGCATCCGCGTCAACGGCATCAATGTCGGCTGGACCGACACGCCGGCCGAACGCGTCATGCAGGCCGACACGCTGGATAACGGGCCGGGCTGGCTCGATGCCGCCAACGCCTCGCAACCTTTCGGCCGCCTGTTCTCGACGAGCGACATCGCGAACCTCGCCGTCTTCCTGCTTTCGGATGCTGCCGGGCCGATGACCGGCACGCTCGTCGACCAGGAACAGTGGGTGATCGGGGCGAACCGATGAGCGCCAGCGAAACGCAAGCGCCCTGCACGGCGCATTTCGGCGTCGGCGATTTCACCGTTGCCGTCAAAAATTGGCCGCGATGACGGTGACTGAAAAAGCCTATCGCCACATTCGCTCAAAGCGCCCGCCCCGCCTCACAGCGCCAGGCTCCCCTGCTCCACCTCCTCGGCATTCGGATCTCCCGGTGCGGTGGCCCAGGCCAATTCGACCAGCGTCACGGTGCGCCGGCCTGTCCCGTCGAGTTGGCAGACGATGAGCCCCTGCTCCTCGATATAGGTCAAGAGGCGCCGGGCGCGGCGCAGCGAGTGCGAGCCGTAGGCGCGGGCGATCGCGGCGTCGCTCGGGCACGGCCAGCCCTCTTTCGCCGCACGGGCGATCATCATGAACACGCCCTGCATGTCGTCGGGCAGCAGCGACGCGCGGACAGAAACGTCCCGCCACGCGTCATCCTGCGTCGTCTCGGAACCAAGACCGGCACGGGCGCGCGTCAGCATGCGGCGGAACTCCGGCAGGTCCGGCACAACCGAGGCGAGGCCTTCTATGCGGCAGCGGACCACGAATTCCTGATAGAGCACGCCGATCACGCGAAAACCGGCGTCGGGTTGCGCCAGGATGGCGCGCAGCACACGGTCGACGCGCTCGCGGCGCTCGGCCAGATCCTCCGCGCTGATTTGCGGCTCCGCCGGCTCGGGACGCATTTCCAGTGCCGCCGATTTGGCCGCCATCAGCTGGTCGAGCAGGTCCGGCGACGCCGGGCGGCGCGGCGTGCGCACCGTCTCGGGGGGCGGCGCCGCCAGGATGATCGCGCGTGCGTCTTCCAGCGCGGATTCCGGCATTGCCATGAGCCGCGGCGTGCCGTTGCGCGGGCTGGTGTCGGTCGGGCCGATGCGCAGCCCCAGCGGACGGCGCGACAGCGCCGGACCGAGCGCCATGAACTGCCCGCGTTCCAGATCGCGGAACGCTTCCGCCTGGCGCCGTTCCATGCCCAGAAGATCGGCGGCACGCGCCATGTCGATATCGAGGAAGGTGCGGCCCATGAGAAAATTGGACGCCTCGGCTGCGACGTTCTTGGCGAGCTTGGCCAGGCGCTGGGTGGCAATGATGCCGGCCAGCCCGCGCTTGCGGCCACGACACATCAAATTGGTCATGGCGCCGAGCGAGAGCTTTCGCGCTTCGTCCGACACCTCTCCGGCCACCGCTGGCGCGAACAGCTGCGCCTCATCCACCACCACCAGCATCGGGTACCAGTGGTCACGGGCGACCTCGAACAGCCCGCCGAGGAAGGCGGCGGCACGCCGCATCTGGTTCTCGGCGTCGAGCCCTTCGAGATTGAGCACGGTGGAGACGCGATGCATGCGCGCCCGCTCGCCGGCCGCCTGCAGGCCGCGCTCGGTATGCTGCTCGGCATCGATCACCAGATGGCCGTAACGGTCGCCCAGCGAAACGAAGTCGCCCTCGGGATCGATGATGGTCTGCTGCACCCAGGGCGCGCTCTGCTCCAGCAGGCGCCGCAACAGATGCGACTTGCCGGAGCCTGAATTGCCCTGCACCAAAAGGCGCGTCGCGAGCAGCTCCTCAAGATCCAGCTTCGCCGGGGCGCCTGCGGTCGTCTGTCCCATCTCGATCGCAACGGTCATCTCGACTCAGGCGCTCCTTCGCAGACGGGCTTATCAACTGGGTCACGGCCCGTCGAGCGCGCATGACCGCCTGCGGCGTGTTGCGCACAACTGTGCAGGCACCGTCTGCAGGGTCATCAGCCGATGCCTGACTGAAACTTTGGGTTGACCCCTTCGGACCACGAGGCGACACTCCATCCAACGCTAGGAGTACGAGGAGAAATGCGATGGACGAGCCCGAACGGTGGCGGCACATGTCGACGGCGCCGAAGGATGGCAGCCGGATCCTGGTCACGGTGCGCCCGTCCGAACAGGGGCCGGCGGAAGTCGACCTCGCCTATTGGTCGCGTGCCGACCAGTTCGCCTCGGAAGGCTGGCGCGCATCGGACTCCTCGCCCGGGCGCGTTATCGAATACGCTGACCCGGAACTGAAGTGCTGGATGCCGCTGCCGACGGCCAACCTCAGCCGCGCGTCGATGCCGGCGCCGTGGGAAGGCGAAGACGCCCAGCAGCTGGATGGGTCCGGGATTTAAGAGCGCGGAGAGGCCGGAGATTGGCAACTCCACGGTTGGCGTCTCTAACCTGCTCCTCTCAGAACAGGAACGCGGCCGTGGCGGGGTTGGGCCCGTTGCGGCCTTCGGGCGAATCCATGCCGCGGATCGTCTGCAGGTCCTGCGCATCCAGTTCGAAATCGAAGACATCGAAATTGGCGGCGATGCGATCCCGGCGGATCGACTTTGGAATGACGATCAGCCCCTCCTGGAGATGCCAGCGGATGATCGCCTGGGCGACGGACTTGCCATGTTTTTTGGCGATGCCTGCAATGGTCGGATCGCCGAGCAGCCGGCCGCTGCCCAACGGGCTCCAGCTTTCGATACGGATGTCGTGCTTGGTGTGAAAGTCCCTGACACCGCGTTGCTGGAACTGGGGATGCAGCTCGATCTGGTTGACGACGGGCGTCACGCCGGTTTCCGCGATGATGCGCTCCAGATGGTCCGGGTTGAAATTCGAAACGCCGATCGACTTGATGCGGCCGGCCTGCCGGAGTTCGACCAGCGTCTTCCAGGCCTCGACATATTTGTCTTGGCTGGGCACAGGCCAGTGGATCAGGAACAGGTCGATCTGCTCAATGCCGAGCTTGGCCATGGTGTCATCGAAGGCGCGTAGCGCCGCATCGCGCTGGTGTGCGCCGTTGCGCAGTTTCGAGGTGATGAACAGCTCAGCCCGCGACACGCCGGCGCTGCGGATCGCCTTTCCGACCCCTTCCTCGTTCTGGTAGCCTTCGGCGGTGTCGATCAGGCGATAGCCGGCCTCAATGCCCCAACCCACCACCTCGGCGGTAATATCCTGGTCGACCTGCCACACGCCAAGGCCGAGTTGGGGAATGGCGGAGCCGTCGTTCAATGCGATCTGTTCGGGCATGGGGGATCCTTTGCAAAGCGGGTCCGGGCGTTCTGCCCGGTGCACAGCCTATCTAGGTCCGACAGGGTGCGACGACCACCCGACAGCGGACAAATTGCCGTGTGAAGTGCGCCTGCAGCCGTGATCTCGGCGTCAGCCGCAATCTCATCGCGGCCGGCGCACCGCCCGCACCACACCGGCCGAAGTGCTGCCGCAATAGAGGCGGTCGCCGCCATCGGATTCCAGCCCCGACACGCCCATGCCGGCCGGCATGTCGAGCTTCTCGAGAACCTTGCCTGATCGCGGGTCGACGCGGCGCAGGTCGCTCTGCTCGCCTTCCCAGGTGGCGTGCCATAGCTCGCCCTCGACCCATGTCACCCCGGTGACGAAACGGTTGGATTCGATGGTGCGCAGGATCGCCCCCGTCTCCGGGTCGATCTGATGGATCTTGCGTTCGCGGTATTGCCCCACCCACAGCGTCCCTTCGGCCCAGGTCAGCCCGGAATCGCCGCCGCCGCCTGGCGCCGGAATGGTCGCCAGCACCTGGCCGGTATCTGGGTCGATCTTCTGGATGCGGTCATTGGCAAGCTGGAAGAAATGCTGGCCGTCATAAGCGGTGCCGGCATGTGCCGCGACATCGATCGAGCGCAGCGCCTGCCCGCTTTCCGGATCGAAGGCGTTCAGCTTCTCGCCCGAGGCAAACCAGACGTTGTTGCCGTCAAAGCTCACCCCATGCACCCTCTCCACATCGGCAAAGGGTCCGTATTCGCGCAGGATTTCGGCTTTTGAATGTTTCATGTCTTTATCCTCACGAGATGATCTGATGTGCCTTACTAACCACTCGGCAGCGGCGCCGGGAGTAACAAGGTGGTCGTGAATCCCGCCACCGGCGGCGTCATCCAGCGGCGCGCCCGGCCGTGACCGAAAAACTGCACCTTGCCGGCCTCGCCAAGCTGCTCCAGCGCCCGCTGCACGCTGCGCTGGCCGGTACCGAGCGCCAGTGCCAGCGCCGAACTCGCCCAGGATTCACCATCGGCAAGGAAGGCCAGCACTGCCGCGTGCCGCTCCTCGATCGGCCGGGCCAGCACCAGCACCTCGCGTCCGTGGCGCGGCGCCAGCGCGAAGCCCTGCCTGGTCGCGCCGATGTCGGCCAGCCCGCGCAATTCGGCGCGCAGCCGGCCGATCTCGACCCGCAGCCGCGCCCGGTGCGATTCATCGGCGTGCCTGCCGCCGAAGGCTTCAGCGATCAGCCTCGCCCTCGACACATCGCCTGGCCACGCTTCGGCGAGCGTACGGGCCAGCGCAAACAGCACCGGGCGCGTTGCCAGCGAGACCGTTTTCTCCTGTTGGCGCACGACGTAGCGAAAGCTATCGACCAGCAGCGCCGGCGACGCCTGCAACGCCTCGACGTCCTCAAGCAGCAACGGGCGCTGATTGCCAGCCGCGATCAGCCGCGCCGCCGGCGTGTCCAGCGCCAGGAAAGCGCTGTCGACCTCTGCCATCAGGCCCGGAATGCCGGCCCGGCGGGCGGCGTGGCGTGCCCACTCCAACGCCCTGCGCGCCGGCTTCGTCTTGAGGCGCCGCATCGCGATGCCGGCAACGGCGAGCTCGTGCGCGGCCCTCGAGGCCGGCGGAAGCGGCATCGGATCGAGCCCGGCCAGCACATCTTCAGCCTCATCGAGACGGCCGATCAGCAGCAGACGCCGCACCTTGAGGTGGCCGGCATGCGCGGCGTTCAGCCGGTCGCCATGCTTTTCCAGCGTCGTCCACGCCGCATCCAAAGCCTTGGCCGGCCAGCCGAGGTCACGCGAAACCAGCGCGATCTCGGCCTCGGCGACGACGCATCTGGCGCGCGCCACCGCCTCTTTGGGGCCGAAGCCACGCGCGGCACGCCGCAGCAGCGCCTTGGCGCGGTCAAGATCGCCGAGCTGCGCCATCGCAATGCCGCGCAGCGCCAGCGCCGGCGCATCCTCACGCAAGGCAACGCGGTCCAGCGCGCCAAGCGGATCACCTGCCGCCAACGCCAGTCCAGCCGCGGTGATCAGCGAGTCCATTCAAATCCCGTCACACTTGTAACTCCCACCCCCAGTGCTCAGCGCCCTAACTTAAGTCATGGCCGCCAACCAGCAAGCCGTATCGGCAGCGGCACAACAAGGGAGAACCACGCGATGAACGACACTGTCGGGGGCACCGAGCGGATGCGCCACCCCTGCTGCGGCGGGCCGGCTCTTTCAAATCCCGTCACACTTGTAACTCCCACCCCCGCGATTGACCGCCCTATTCTAGCTCACGGCAAGCAACCACACGTCGCAACAGCGCGACAACAGACTGGCAAAGGAGACGACCAATGACCAAGCACATCGCAATGAAGACCCCGCCGATCGTTTCGCAGCAGGACTGGGAAGCCGCCCGCGAACAGATGCTGGTGAAGGAAAAGGCAACGCTGCGCGCCAAGGACGCATTGGCCGCCGAGCGCCGGCGCATGCCCTGGATGGAAGTGGACAAGGCCTATGTGTTCGAGGGGCCGAACGGCAAAGCGAGCCTGCTCGATCTGTTCGAAGGCCGCCGCCAGTTGATCGTCTATCGCGCCTTCTTCGAGCCCGGCGTGCATGGCTGGCCCGATCACGCGTGCCGCGGCTGTTCCCTTGGCGCCGACCAGGTCGGCCACCTCGCCCATCTCAATGCCCGCGACACCACGCTTGCCTACGCTTCACGTGCCCCGCAGGCCGACATTGCGCGGCTGAAGCAGCGGATGGGCTGGGAGATGCCGTGGTACACAATCACCGACAGTTTCGACAAGGACTTCGGCGTCGACGAATGGCACGGCCACAACGTCTTCATCCGTGACGGCGACCGCATCTTCCGCACCTACTTGATCAACAGCCGCGGCGACGAGGCGATGGGCACCGTCTGGAGCTATCTCGACGCGACGCCGCTCGGCCGCCAGGAAATTTGGGAGGATTCGCCCGAAGGCTATCCGCAGACCCCGCTCTACTCCTGGTGGAACTGGCACGACAATTACAACGCCGGTGCCGACAAGAAATGGGAAGAAGTGTCTGCTGCCGGCGAGGCGGCGTTCCGCGACAAGGGCGAGTACTAACGGTTGTCCAGCCTGGGTTCCTCTCCCCGCTCCGTGAGGAGAGGAACCTGTCGTGGCTGGCATAATCATCAGGGATCAAGACCATGAGCGATATCCACACAGGTGCCGGCAGCGCGATCCCGGAAGCCACCACCCTCGGGCTGGCCGACTGGCTTTGCCTTGCCGCGGCACCGACCTTCGCCGTGATGGCGCTGCTCACCTGCATCTTCAGCGGCGATGCGGCCATGCAGTGCATGGGCACCAACGCCTCGCCCCTCACGGGCATGGCCGCGATGTATCTGCTGATGAGCGCATTCCATCTGGCGCCCTGGCTGCGGGTGATTTCCGGCAGGCAGGTCCGCTAGGCGCAGCGCGCCGTTCCAATTCCAAACACCCCACAAATCGGAGAAGACAATGAGACTGGTCAGGCTGAGAGCGCCGGGCGGCTTGGGCAATCTCGACCTGGTCGAGGAAGATCCGCCCCAGCCAGGGCCGGGCGAGGTGCTGGTCAGGATCCGGGCTTGCGCGTTGAACATGCGCGACGACTTTGCCGTGCAAGGCAAGATGCCTCTCGCCGACGGCCGCGTTCCACTCTCCGACGGCGCCGGCGAAGTGATTGCCCTCGGCGACGGTGTCGATGCACTCAAGCCCGGAGACAGCGTCGTCAGCGTCTTCTATCCCTGGTGGCTGGGCGGCGACATGATGCCCTCGACCCGGCGCGATATTCCGGGAGACAGTTTCGACGGCTTCGCCAGCGAGTATGTCTGCATGCCGGCGCACGCTTTCACTAGGGCACCGACAGGCTATACGCATGTCGAGGCGGCGTCGCTCACCTGCACCGGCGTTACTGCCTGGCGCGGCCTGGTTGTGTGCGGCAAGGTGAGGCCGGGCGACGCGGTGCTGGTCCTCGGTTCGGGCAGCGTATCGCTGTTCGCGCTGCAATTCGCCAAAGCCGCCGGCGCCCGGGTCATCGCCACCTCATCCGACGAGCAGAAGCTGGAGCGGCTCAAGCGCCTCGGAGCCGACGCCATCATCAACTACAAGTCCGTCCCGGACTGGGGCCGCAAGGCCAGGGATTTGACCGACGGACGCGGCGTCGATCACGTGATCGAGGTCGGCGGACCCGCCACGCTGGCGCAGTCCATTGCGGCCTGCAGAACGGGCGGTCACATCGCGCTGGTCGGAGTCCTGACCGGCTTTGCGGCGGAAGTGTCTATCCCCGCCCTGTTTTCCAACCAGATCCGCATCAGCGGCATTTCCATCGGCAGCCGGGCCGACCAGGAGGATATGATCCGGGCGATAGAGGCTATCAGGCTGAAGCCCGTCATAGACCGCCATTTTCCGCTGCAGGACATCGCCACCGCCGTCGCGCACTACGAATCCCAAAAGCATTTCGGCAAGGTCTGCCTTGAAGTTTGAGCACTCTCCACCAGCAGCACGATGAAGGGGACCGTCGGGTCCGTGCCTTCGTCGTGATTCTGCCTAGGTCGCGATGTCGTTGACCGGCAGCAGGGGCTTGGGAAGGTCGGCCTCACCGAGCCCGCTGCGCAACTCGATCTCGATGTCGCGGCATATCTGCGAGATCGGAACGTCGTTGGCGTTGCCCTCGAATGGGTTGGCGCTGCTTTCGCCGACCTGGTCGAGGGACATGTAAGCCCAGCCCAGCAGCGTGCTGAACGGGATCGTCAGCCAGATTGCGATCGACCCGAGCGCGCCACCCAGTTTGCCCATATCGGCAAAGACGGGAACGACCCCGAATGGCAGCAGCGTGCAGAAGATCATCACGAACATCGAACTGACGATGGCGTATTGCCTGGGATAGGGATTGTTCTTGATGCGATCGCAGCGCGCCTGCTGGTCATGGAAGTCGCGGATCAGCTTGGTCAGTTCGCCATAGATCTGAGGAGGGAGCTTTGTGTCCTTGAACAGCGCATTGACCTGGACAGATTGCAGTTCGAGCAGGGCTATCGCCGGCTGGGGCGATTTCAGGACGTCCTCGGCCTGTTCGGCGAGCAGTGGAGCCAGCTCGTTGGCGACCGAGCTCGCATCCTCATGGATACGGTAGCGCCGCCGGTATTCGATATTGGCGGCCCGCGCCATGGATTCCCATGGCATCGGCCGGCGCAGGGAAAAACGCAATGCCGTCATCCAGGCGATGTGGCGATAGATGAGCTGTCTGGCCGTCGGCGCGTCGAGGAAATCCCTGCAGAAATTGGACCACAACCGGCTGCTGGCCGTAATTTGCGTAAAAGCCTGCAGCGCGTCGCTGCTGCGGGTGAACACCTGCGAATTCTTGAACCCGGCAACGAGTGATACGGTGGTGCCAAGCACCAGCACCACCGACCATGGCACCGAGAACCCGGCGATGCCCGGAAAACGGTAGGCCGCCACGGCCAGTCCGCTCACCACCACCATGTAGATGACGCTGCGCCGCGACCAGAGCGCGAAATCCACTATTTTGTAGGAACGGCCTACATACATCGGGTCCCCTCAACTTATCGACAGGTGTGGTTTTGCACCGCCGGAATCTCGTCGCCTCATTGCGCCTTTGCAGCCCCGAACCGCAACCCGTCCATCAGCAGCTTGACCAGCCGGCGCGAACGGTCGCGCCATTCCGGGGTGTCGGGTGCCGAGTAGATGCCCGACAGCGCGTGCAGCACGTCGGAAGCGTCGACGTCGCCGCGGATGGTGCCGTCGGCCACCGCCGCCTCGACCAGTCGTCGCAAGGCTTGCGACACCCGGCCGAACGTGTCGGAAAACAGCGTCGAATTGGTGGTGAGCACAATGCGCAGGCTGGTCGCCAGGCCGCGCTTGGTGGCGATGTAGTCGACGAAGCGCTGCATCCACTGTTCCAGCGCGACATCGGACGGATGTTTTTGGGCAAGCTCGCCGGCGGCCGCGCACAGCGCCTCCACCTCGCGGCGATAGACCACCTCGACCAGATGCTCGCGCGTCGGGAAATGCCGGTAGAGCGTGCCGATGCCGACGCCGGCGCGGCGCGCGATCTCCTCCAGCGAGCCATCGATTCCGCGCTCGGCAAAGACTGACACCGCCACCTCGACCAGCCGGTCGCGGTTGCGCCGCGCATCGGCGCGCAGCGGCTTTGCGTCTACGGCCTCGGCCTTCTGTTCAGCAATGGCGGACGGCTCGCTGGCCAATTTTTCTCCACATCGTGTCAGGGGGCTTGAACCCGGCCGGGTCAGCCACCACGTAATAAACGGAGGCGCCTCCGTTTTAGTGGAGCACCTTTATCATATAATCAGGGGAACCGGTATGTCACGTCTTTCGAACACGCAAGCCGACATCTCCCCTGCCCGCCTGCCTCGCGGGAGACCCGCTGCCATCTCCGCTTTCGCCGTCAAGACCTGACCGAACGGTTACCTTGCCCTTCTGCGGCAAGGCACCAGTTCAATCCCATCCGCGTCAAGCAACTGGAGCCAGACGCCCATGACCAGCCTTCCCATCACCCTCACCATTAACGGACACAAACACGAACTGGAGGTCGATCCACGCGTAACCCTGCTCGACCTGCTGCGCGAGCGGCTCGATCTCACGGGCACCAAGAAGGGCTGCGATCGCGGCCAGTGCGGCGCCTGCACGGTGCTGGTCGACGGCAAGCGCATCAACTCGTGCCTGGCGCTGGCGGTCAGCCATGACGGCGCCCAAGTCTTGACCATCGAAGGCGTCGCCCACGGCGAGGAACTGCATCCTGTGCAGGCCGCCTTCATCGCCCATGACGGCTTCCAGTGCGGGTTCTGCACGCCCGGCCAGATCATGAGCACGCTCGGCCTGATCGCCGAGGGACAGGCCGGCGACGATCCCGAACGCATCCGCGAGGGGCTGAGCGGCAACATATGCCGCTGCGCGGCCTATGGCGGCATCGTCGAGGCCGTCCTGGAAGCCCAGCAACAGCTTGTCAAAGCCGACCGGAGGACCGCGGCATGAGAGACTTCGACTACATCAGGCCCGCCACCATCCCCGACGCCATCGCCGCGGCAGCCGAGCCGGGCTCGGCCTATCTCGCCGGCGGCACCAATCTGCTCGACCTGATGAAAGGCGGCATCACCAGTCCCGAGCGTATCGTCGACATTTCCAGGTTGCCGGAGCTCAACCGCATCGAACGGCTGGACGATGGTGGCCTGCGCATCGGTGCGCTGGTCCGTAATGCCGACCTTGCCTACGATCCGGCGTTCGCCAAATCCTATCCGGCGGTGGCCGAGGCGCTGCTGTCGGGCGCTTCGGCTCAGCTTCGCAACGCCGCGACCGTCGGCGGCAATCTGTTGCAGCGCACGCGCTGCAGCTATTTCTACGACACCGCCAGCGCCTGCAACAGGCGCGAGCCTGGCGCCGGCTGCGACGCGCTGGAAGGCGAGAACCGCCTGCACGCCGTGCTCGGCTGGAGCGATGCCTGCATCGCCACCCATCCGTCGGACTTCTGCGTGCCGCTGGTGGCGCTCGATGCGGTGGTCGAGATCGAGGGCAAGAAGGGCCGGCGCCATGTGACGCTGGAGGAATTCCACCGGCTTCCCGGCGAAACGCCGCAACGGGAGAATGCGCTGGAGCCCGGCGACCTGATCGTGGCAGTGCGCCTGCCGGCGGAGGCGGCCTCCTTCTCCGCCAATGCCCGTTACCTGAAAGTCCGCGAACGCACCTCTTATGCTTTTGCCGTCGTATCGGCCGCGGCAGCGCTCGTCGTCGATGACGGCAAGATCCGCGCCGCAAGGCTGGCGCTGGGCGGCGTCGCGGCCAAGCCGTGGCGGGCACGAACGGCGGAAGCCGTCCTGCTTGGCGCGGACGCCAACGAGGTGAACTTCGCCAGTGCGGCGGAGGCCGCCCTGGCCGATGCCAGCCCATCCGGCGACAATGCGTTCAAGATCGAGCTTGCCCGACGCATCGTGGTCAGGGCGCTGATGTCTGCCCAGGCGGGAACGCCCGAGCGGCTGCCTGCCCTTCCTGCCTCCCCGTTCTCGAACATTCCCGGAGCGCGCCATGACGCTTGAACTCAGCCTCAACCAGCAACCCGCCCATGCCCGGCAGGGTTCCAGCATCGGCCAGCCGCTGACCCGTCGCGACGGCTTTCTGAAAGTCACCGGAGCCGCGCGCTATGCCGCCGACAACCATCCGCCCGGCATGCTTTACGCCGTGCTCGCTGTCTCTAGCATCGCGCGCGGCCGCGTTGCCGCGCTGGATATCGAGGCGGCCAAGGCGCACCAGGGCGTGGTCGAGGTGATGACGCCCAAGAACCGGCCGGCGCTCGCCGCCGATCCGGATGCCAAGGACCATCCCTTCATGTTCCGGCTCGACCTGCTGCAAAACGATCAGGTCCGCTACCCCAACCAGAGCATCGCCGTGGTGATCGCCGAGACGCTGGAGGCGGCGACCGGGGGGGCGGCGCTGCTGTCGCCGCGTTATGAAGTGCTGCCGGCGCGCGTTGGCCTCGACGGCGCTGAAAGCTTCGTGCCGCGCGGTGTCGGTGTCGGCGGTCCGGCGGTGCAGCACAAGGGCGATGTCGAGGCCGGCCTCAAATCCGCAAAGACGCGGATAGAGGCCACCTACGAGACGCCGGCCCAGTACCACAACGCCATGGAGCCGCATGCGATCGTCGTCGCCTGGGATGGCGACACACTGTCGATCGACACGCCGAGTCAGGGCCTTGCCATGGCGCAGGGCCGCATCGCCGGCCTGTTCGGCATCGCGCCGGAAAACGTCCACATCCGGAGCCCGTTCCTGGGTGGCGGCTTTGGCTCGAAAGGCATGATCTCCGGGCCGCAGGTGCTCGGCATTCTGGCGGCGCGCCTCGTCGGCCGTCCGGTCAAGCTGGTGCTGCGGCGTGAGCAGATGTACGGCCCGGTCGGCCACCGTGCGCCGACGCGCCAGACGCTGCGCATGGGCATGGATGGCGAAGGGCGGCTGACGGCACTCGACCATCACGCCAAGACTGCGTCGAGCACGTTCGACGATTTCTTCGAACCGGCGGCGGATGCCTCGCACACGCTCTATGCCAGCCCGGCCATCGCCACCTCGCACGATGCGGTGCGGTTGGACACCGGTACGCCGCTGTTCATGCGGGCGCCCGGCGAAGCCACCGGCTCGATCGCACTCGAAAGCGCCATCGATGAGGCGGCACACGCTTGCGGCATGGACCCGCTGGAGTTCCGGCTGCGGAACTATGCCGAGGTCGAGCCGATGACCGGCAAGCCGTTTTCCTCCAAGGCGCTGCGCGAGTGCTACAGGCAAGCGGCCGAGACGTTCGGCTGGGCGAGCCGCCCGCTTCAGCCTCGGCTGATGCGCGACGCCGACGGTTTCCTCACCGGCTGGGGCATGGGCACGGCGACCTTTCCAGCGCTCATGTTCCAGGCCGAAGCGCGTGCGGTGCTGAGGGCCGATGGCAGCGGCCTGATGGAGACCGGCGCGCAGGACATGGGGCAAGGCGCCTGGACCGCCTTCGCCCAGATCGCGGCCGACGGACTGGGACTGGATATCGACCAGGTCGATTTCAGGGCCGGCAGTTCCGACCTGCCCAATGCAGGCATTGCCGGCGGCTCCGGCCACACGGCGACGGCCGGCATGGCGATCCACAATGCGGGTGCCGCCGTCATCGCCAGGCTTGCCGATCTCGCCACCGGCAACGAGGCCTCGCCGCTGTTCGGCGCCGGCAATGAAGGCGTGCTGGCGCGCGGCGGCCACCTCTATCGGCGCGACGATGAAAGCCGCGGTGAAAGCTATGCCGAGATCCTCAAGCGCGCGGGCCTCACCGAGATCGAGGGCCATGGCAAAGGCGCTCCCGACCCGGCATCCCAGGAGACCTATGCCAAGCACGCGCACGGCGCCGTGTTTGCCGAGGTGAAGGTCGATCCGGATTTCGGCCAGATCCGCGTCACAAGGCTGGTCGGCGCGTTCGCCGCCGGGCGGATCATCAATCCCAGGCTGGTGCGCAGCCAGTATTATGGCGGCATGATCTGGGGCGTCTCGTTCGCGCTGAATGAGGAAGCCATCACCGACCGGCGCTCGGGCCGGATCCAGAATGCCAACCTCGCCGAATATCATGTCCCGGTGAATGCCGACGTTCCGTCGGTCGAGGCGCTGCTGGTCCACGAGGACGACCCTCATGTCAACGCGCTCGGCATCAAGGGCGTTGGCGAAATCGGCATCACCGGCACGGCCGGCGCCGTCGCCAATGCAGTCTGGCATGCGACCGGCGTGCGGCCGCGGCGCTTTCCGATCCGCATCGAGGACCTGCTGGGGTGAGGAGTGGTCCGCGTAGCGGACGGGAAGCCAATTGCTTGGCTCCCGTCCGACGAACGGTGAAAGCCCGGTCTGCCTTCGGGCGGATCAAAAGGTCCAGTGGACCTTTTTAAGGGGCTGAACGCCCGAAGGACAGGGAGCGGCAGCGAAGGGCCGCACAGCCGGCGCGAGGTCCCGCCGGCCAACATGAGTCAACCGACTTCGCGTCAAGCACTGGAGCCAGACGCCCATGACCAAAACAACGATCCCAGTTCATCTCGATATCAACGGTCATCATCACGATCTGCAACTCGAGCCGCGCGTCACGCTGCTCGACGCCTTGCGCGACCGGCTCGGCCTGACCGGCACCAAGAAGGGCTGCGACCACGGCCAGTGCGGCGCCTGCACCGTGCATATCGACGGCGAGCGTGTACTGGCTTGCCTGACGCTGGCCGCTCAGGTCGAGGGCCGCACCGTCACCACCATAGAGGGGCTTGCACGGGAGGGCGAAATGCATCCCGTGCAGGCTGCCTTCCTTGAGCACGACGCTTTCCAGTGCGGCTATTGCACGCCGGGCCAGATCATGTCGGCGGTCGCTTGCATCCGGGAAGGCCATGCCGGCTCCGACGACGAGATCCGCGAATACATGGCCGGCAATCTCTGCCGCTGCGGCGCCTATCCGCACATCGTCGCCGCCATTCGCCAAGCCGCCTTGGAGGTCGCATCATGAGGGACCTTTCCTATTTTCGCGCCAGCTCGGTCGATGCGGCACGCCAGGCGGCCGCCCTGCCCGGCGCCATGCTCTTGGCCGGCGGCACCACGCTGATCGATCTCGCCAAATGCGGCGTCGCCGAGCCCGAGACACTGGTCGACATCGCTCATCTCAAGGGATTGGACAGCATCGAGGTGGACGAACGCGGCGCCACCATCGGCGCGCTGGCCAGGATGAGCCATGTCGCCGACCATGCCGACATCAAGAGCCGCTTTCCTGCGGTGTCGGAAGCCCTGTGGCAGGCGGCTTCCGCGCAGATCCGCAACATGGCGACCATCGGCGGCAATCTGATGCAGCGCACGCGCTGCCCCTATTTCCGCGATCCCGCGAATTTCCCTGCCTGCAACAAGCGTGAGCCCGGCTCTGGCTGTTCGGCGATCGGCGGCGTTACCCGTGGCCATGCCGTACTCGGCACCAGCGAGGCCTGCATCGCCATGTATCCGGGTGACCTGGCCGTGGCGCTGGTCGCCTTCGATGCGATCGTGCATCTGGGCGAGCGCCAGATCCCGGTCGACGACTTTTTCCTGCTGCCCGGCACCACGCCGGATAGGGAACATGCGATTGAACCGGGCGAGATGATCACCGCCATTGAAATCCCCGGCTCGGCCGTTGCCCGGCGGTCGACCTACCTGAAATCCGCGACCGGCAATCCTATGAGTTTGCCGCCGCGAGCGCGGCGGTCGGTATCGAGTTCGAACCTGACGGCCGAACGATCCGCGATTTGTGCGTCGCACTCGGCGGTGTCGCGACGAAACCATGGCGGGCGCGGACCGTGGAAGACGCGCTGAAGGGCAAGGCGCTGGAGCCGGAAACCGTGCGGTCCGCCAGCCTGCTCGCTGTCGAAGGCGCCGTCGACCATGGCGCCAACCACTACAAGATCGAGCTCGCGCCGCGCGTCGTCGCGCGCGCCATCCTCAAATTGGGAGAAACGGCATGACCGTTCACATCGCAAGCACCGTTCACGTCGGAAGACACGGCGATGCGTCCGACGGCGCTTTTGCCGAAGCCGTCGGCGGCCGGCTGTCGCGCGTCGACGGCCCGGCCAAGATCACGGGTGCGGCCAAATACGCCGTCGAGCAGCAGCTCGAAGGCCTCGCCTACGCCGTACTGGTCGAGAGCACGATTGCATCCGGCAAGGTGCGCGCGATCGACACCAAGGCCGCCGAGGCGGCGCCCGGCGTGCTGCAGGTGCTGACGCCGGACACCATCATCAGCCTGAGGACCGCGGCGGACTGGTTCGGCACACCGCCGCCCGACAAGCCCTATTGCCCGCTTGCGCGCGACATCACTTTTTCGGGCCAGCATGTCGCCGCTGTCGTCGCCGAGACCTTCGAACAGGCGGTGGCGGCGGCAGCACTGGTCAAGGTCAGCTATGACGAGACGCCTGCCATCGTCGACCTCAGCGATGCCAAGGCCGGCGACGGCATCCCGATCGACGCCATGACCAAGGAATGGGGCGATGCGCAAGGTGCGTTCGCGTCGGCACCGGTCCGCATCTGCGCCGCCTACAACACGCCGCGCGAATACCAGGCGCCGATAGAGCCGCATGGGCTGATCGCGCGCTGGGAAGGCGATAAGCTCACAGTATGGGAGCCGAGCCAGTGGCTGGACGGGATGGCGCGCACCTATGCCGAATGGTTCGGCGTGCCGTTCGAGAATGTGCGGCTGGTCTCGCCCTATATTGGCGGTGGCTTCGGCTCCAAGGCGCTGGCGCTCAGCCATGGCGCGGTGGCCGCATGTGCCGCCAGAATGCTTGGCCGGCCGGTGCGCCTGGTGATGACGCGGCCGCAGACCTTCACCGGCTATGGTGGCCGCGCGGCGACGCGCCAGACGGTGACGATTGGCGCCGACGCGCAAGGAAAAATCCAGTCGATCGTGCATCGTGGCATCAACGAGACGTCGATGGACGGCATGTGGGTCGAGCCGCTCGGATCGGTCACCTCGATCATGTACGCGACGCCGAATTTCTCCTCCAGGCAGAATGTCGTGCGGGTGAATTCGGTAGTGCCGGGTGCCATGCGCGCGCCGGGCGAAAACCCCTCTGCGTTCGGCATCGAAAGCGCCATCGACGAGCTCTCTTACGAGGTCGGCATCGATCCGCTGGAAATCCGGCTCCGGAACTATGCCGAGCAGGATCCGCATGCCAAGAAAGCCTGGTCGACCAGACAGTTGCGCGAGGCTTTTGCCGCAGGCGCGGAGCGCTTCGGCTGGGCCAGGCGCTCGCCCGAACCGCGCTCGATGCGCGACGGCAACCAGCTGATCGGCTGGGGAGTCGCGGCCGGCACCTATCCGGTTCGGCGCGCCTATGGCGAGGCGATCGTGCGTATCCTGGCGGACGGCTCGGTCGAGGTCGAGAGCTCCTCGATCGACATGGGCCAGGGCACGTACACAATCCTGGCGCAAACCGCCGCCGAGACGGTCGGCGTGCGAGCCGACGACGTGGTGGTGAAGCTCGGCGACTCCCGTTTCCCCCGCGCCGGCGTCACCGGCGGTTCGCGGCTTGCCGGCGTCATGACGGGTGCGGTCTACAAGGCGGCGACCTCGGCGCTCGACCAGCTGATCGGCCTCGCCATCAGCGATCCGCGCTCGCCCTTCCATGCGCTGCAGGCCAACACCTTGGTCGTCGCCAACGGCCGCATCGCCTCGCCGCGCGGCGACGGCCCCGATGTCTCGATCGCCGAACTGCTCAAAAGCGTCGGCCGCGACCACATCGAAGCCACCGGCGACACCATGCCGGCCAATTCGACGCCAGAGGATCGTTACAAGAACTACACCACCATCGCCATGTCGGTGCCGCACACCGAGGGCGACTATTCCCGCCACTCCTGGTGCGCGCATTTCATCGAGGTGCGGGTCGACGAGGACTTCGGCACGGTGCGCGTGTCACGCGTGGTGTCGGCACTGGATTCGGGCCGGCTCTACAATCCCAAGCTGGCCGAAAGCCAGTGGAAGGGTGGCATCATCATGGGCATCGGCCAGGCACTGCTGGAAGAAGGCATCGTCGACCGCCGCCACGGCCGCATCGTCAACAACAACCTCGCCGATTACCTCGTGCCGACCAACGCCGACATCCCCGACATTGAAGTGATCTCGGTCGGCATCCCCGACCTGCATTCCTCGCCGCTCGGCGGCAAGGGCGTCGGCGAACTGGCCATTGTCGGCGTGGCGCCGGCGATTGCCAACGCGGTGTTCCATGCGACGGGAAAGAGGATCAGGGATCTGCCGATCACACTGGAGAAGCTAATCTGAGGGCGGTGGCTGATCTCCCACTCGAGGGAGATGTCGCCAGAGGCAACAGAGGGGGTCGCCGCGTGTAGAGCGCCGACCCCGTCTGCGGCAGCAGGCCGAGCCCCGCCGCCCCTGGCCTGCCGGCCATCTCCCGAGGGAGATTTGTAGCACCAGCAATCAGAACTTGTAGCTGAGCCCGACCCGGATATCCTGCGTCTGGAGGTCGACATGGGTTTCGGTGGGCAGGCCGGCGGCCACCGAGAGGTCCTGGCTGCCGAAATCCGAGTAGCGATATTCGGCTCGAGCGATCCACTTGTCGGTGAAGGCGTGCTCGATGCCGGCGCCAACGGTCCAGCCGACATGGCTGTCGCTGTGGAGCGTTACTTCGGCGGCAGGGCCACCGGCGCTGACCGCAATAAGCTCATACTTGGCCGCGGCGACGCCGGCAGTGATGTAGGGCAAGGTCCGATCGAAAGCATAGCCGGCCCGCAGCCGCGCCGACCCCGACCATTTGAGTTCGCTCTTGAGCAAGATGGTGACACCGCCGCCGCCGGCGTCGAGGGCCGTCAGCCCATCTATATTGCTGTACACAATGTCGGCCTCGGCGCCGATCACGAAGCTGTTCTCCATCTGGTAATTGGCGCCGATATGAACACCGCCGATAAATCCGTTCGGATCGGTGGAGACATTGAGATCGGTGGCCCCGCCCAGTCCGCCGCCGGCGATGAACAGATTGGATTTCCCGGCCGCGTAGCCGATGTCGACGCCGGCATAGAGTCCGGACCAGTCGTAGGTGGAGGCAACAGGCGAAACCTCATTGATATCAGCCGCACACGCCATACCGAGCGGCGCGAGAATCAAGGCCGTTGCGAGAAGAAGAGTTTTCATTGTTGTCTACCGCCCCAAGAATGTTGTGGTCCCCGCCGCGAATGCCTCGCGGAGATCCGGTGTTGTCGCCGCCCCGATGTCGCATTGTCCGTCGGACGTGTCTTGGGCTGGGCCGCACGCGAATTGTCCTGAAATGCAATGCCACGCTTTTTCGGCCGGTGTGGCCATTCAGCCTCAGTCGAATCACACCAGCTGGCACTGCCCAGCGCGGAGCCTGACGGCAACCATTCCCGCTACGGCTGGCGCGCGTTCATCGAGGTGCGCGTCGACGAGGATGTTGGGTCCCCGGCGATCGGCGCCCTTCACTGAGCTGCCAGCGGCGTGCCTATGTCCGAAACGAGTTTGACGAGATCGGCTTGGCGTCTCGTGCCGGTTTTGGCGAAGATGCGGTTGAGGTGGGTCTTCAAAGTGTTTTCGCCGACACCGAGCGCCAGCGCGCTCTTCGACGCGGACAATCCGCTGCCGATGCGCAGCAGGACCCGCGCCTCCGCGGGCGTAAGGTCGAACAGAGTGGCGAGAACGGCTTCCGGGAGTGGAGAAGAAGACGTCGTGGTCGAAACGAAGACGGCGGCACATGCGGGCCGGAAAGCAGCGCGAGCGGTTCCTTCGGTCAACGGCAATATATAGGCGACGGCGGGCGGCTGACCTGGGGCCGAAATGGGCAGGCCTATACCGCGGGAGCCAAGCGAGGTATCCGCGCTCGCGGCACTGGCGATTGCATCCAGCAGGGCGCGGGCCACCGCCGAATTCTGCACCTGGAGCAGACCGTTCCTGGAAAAAATGGGCCCTTGCAGCGAAAACATCCGTTCGGCAGCCCCATTCGCATGGAGGATTGCTCCGTTGGCGCCGGTAAGCACGACAGGCACGGCGAGATGATCGAGCGCCTGGCGGTAAAGGTCGGCGGTAACGCGAGCCTGATCGAGCAGATCTCCAATCAGCGACGCACGGCGCAGGTGCGGCGAGAGCAATGCCAGGAAGCGCTGTTCTTCAGCTGATATGATTCCCCTGTCGGCCCGCGTAGTGCAGCCCATGAGCCCGATCCGGTCCGGCGTATGGACGAATTTGGTGATGCAGGCTTCGCGCAATCCCTGCGGTTTGGCCCAATTCTGGAAAAATGGCGTCTGCTGGAGTTCGGCTTCGCTCATATGCGACAGCGTCGCAACGGGTGTGTCGATGTCGCCGACAACCGCGGCCTTCAGTCCGGGAACTGCGTCAAAGTCATAGTCCTCCTGGAGCACGCGCATTTGCACGGGATCCCAGGGCGATTGGGCCGCGAAGCGGCCATGATTGCCGGCAGTGCTGGCAAGCGCGACGGTGGTATAGGCTGCGTCTACAGCCTCCGTGATCCGGATCATTACCCCGGCCCAGCCTTCCGGATTCAAAACGCAATCGTAGATATCGCCGATGATCGACGAAAGGACTTCGCTGCTCAGTCTCTCCACCACGCCCCCAGTTTCCTGACGTGCCCACCTCCCCGGATGGGCGGGCCGCCGTTCGTTGTAAAAGAGGCAATCTCACCTCGGAGGATTTGCCGCGTCATACTTTCGGGTGACGCCATGCGTGATCATGCTGGATTATATATCTAATTCGATCAGTTGAACGCCAAACGATCAATGTTCCAGGATCAGGAAACATTTCGTTTCGATATTCTCTGAAGCTGTGGGTATCGGGGTGTTCCATTGTCACGAAAGACGGTGTTTTCATCGGCTCAACTGCCGTCGCATCTCAATGATCGCGATCGATTTTCCCTCTGGCAAGACATCCATGTCGCGCAGATATGGTCGGTCGAATACGGCATGTCGGACAACCTGCCTTTCGAAGCTGCGATCGAAGCCACAGCTGTCGGATCACTGGTTCTTGGCCAGATGTCCGGAACGATCAAGCATGCGACGAGGAACGCGAGCAATATCGCCGATGACGGCAACGGCGGTTATCTCCTGCTGATCAACAAATCCGACACACTGTTGACCGGCGTCCAGGCCGGCCGCGACTATGATGTCGGGCAGGGAGAAGCGGTGCTGGTCACAGCATCGGAAGCGCTGAAAATGGCCGGCGCCGACAGCAATGTGTGGACAAACGTGGCGGTCCCGCGCAGCGTCCTCGCACGGGCCTTCCCGCAGATCGACGACAGGCTGGCGTTGAAGATCGGCGCCGAGAACGAAGCTCTCGATCTTCTCAAGCGTTATTGCCAACTTCTTGAAACCGGCCGCCCTCTCATCTCGCCCGATCTGATTGCGCACGCAACGGAAACGATCGTCGATCTGATCGGCCTGGTGACAGGCGCCAAGGGTGAGGTTGCCGAACTGGCCGGCTTGCGCGGTCTGCGGGCAGCCAGGTTGCAAGCGGTCCTGGTGAAGATCGCGGACAATTTCGCCAAGCCCGGCATCTCGGCGCAAGGCGTCGCACAGGAACTCGGCCTGTCGGCGCGCTATGTTCACAATCTTTTGCAGAAGTCGGGTATCAGCTTCTCCGAGCGCGTTCTCGAACTGCGCCTGCAGACGGCCCACAAAATGCTTTCGCAGAGACAGAATGGCGAGATGCGCGTCAGCGAAATTGCCATGACCAGTGGCTTCAGCGATGTGTCGTACTTCAATCGCTGCTTTCGCCGCCGCTTCGGCTACACGCCGACGAGCGCCAGATAGAACCGGATACCCGGAAACCTACACACGACTCGATTCCGATTACCTCTCCGTCAAAAGCCGAGATCCGGCGGCGATCAATGGCGCCTCCGAATGCAATGGCCGATCGACGGCTTAAGCGAAACGGGCGGATCTGCGGCGCTGACCAGCGCGAATTCAACCACCGACGCCACCTTCATCACGCTCAGCCTGCGTGCTTCCACCGATTTGGGCCTCGGCGAATCAAGGCGACGGCGCGCGGCATGCTCGGCTGACGCCATGCCTTCGGTGATGTCACGCCGACCTCGACGTTCGCTTTTGCCGGCGGCGATCTCTTCACCATCGCCGGCGAATGTCCTGCAAAGCGCGAAGCGCGCGCGATGATCCAGATGCGACGGCAAATCCGCCGATGAGAAGACGTTCTTTTGCAAGGGACGACCGGCCTTTTCCACAATCGCAGTCTTCATTTCGACACGCACCGTATTGGACCAGATCACGATCTGTCCAGGGCCGGAAATACTTGTGCGCCAGGTGACAACTTCAGTGCCACCCTGGACAAGGGTTGACTTAAGTTTTTTAGATTTGGCCGGTTGATTCCAGAAATAAAACACCGCCCTCGCAACTGAACCACTCCCGTACGACGTTCAGCGATTCGAAATCGAAATTTGAGAAGCTCACAGTGACGTCTGCACGATAGCGTTGCTAGTTATTCCTCGAAGAAGAGTTTGGAATGGAACGTTTTGTATTTGGTATTTTTCTCAGGTACTCAGTTGACATAACTCCAAGCATCACATTAGAGATTTCTATCAGGCAAGTCCGCCCCGGACTGATCCGGGGTCGCATGAATTGGCTGCGAGGGGCAAATCATGGGGCGTGTTCAAGATTCCGCCGGTCTTAGGCCTTCGGACCTAAGCCAGACCCCCCCGAATTCAGCCCGACAGAGCAACCTGCGTTCACAGGCGAGCCAGCTTGCGCTGCGATCCGCCATCGGGATTGCTGCGGCCGCGGGCGTGAGTCTGCTGGCGTCCGGCCAAGCCTGGGCGGATTGTCTCGTCGGTGCCGTCACTGTCCAATGCGACACGACCTCCACCACCGACACGACATTTCCCGCTGACGCACCCAACGATCGCAACTATCAGAACTTGTTGCCCACACCAGTCATCGTCACCGTCGATCCGGGAACGACGGTGAGCGGTTATGGCCTTGCGGTTTCCAACGCCGACACCGGCGGCGTCACCGTTACCAACAATGGCACGATCAGCGTCGATGCCGGCAACACGCCGACCGCGGGCGGCACGGCGGCCCTGTCGGTCTCGGCGGCTGGCGGCGCCATCACCTACACGGGTGGAAACATCATCAACCATGGCGCCGGCAACGCGTTCGATGTGACGCAGACCGGCGGTGTCGGCTCGATAGACATTAACGTCTCCGGCAATATCTTTTCGGCGGCAGGCGAAGGTATTACTGTCCGCGACGTCGCGACCAGCACCGGCATTTCGGTGACCACAAACGCGGTGACCGCACTCACCGCAGGCAAGGATGCCATCGACGTCCAGACCCAGTCGTTGACAGGCAATATCACGGAGGTCGCCAACGGCGACATCAAGGCGGGCAACGCCGGCATGGTGGCCGCGATCCTCAACGCCTCGGGGACCGGCAACATCGACGTGACCGCCAACGGCTCCATCGACGCCCGGTTCGGCATCGACGCCGAGAACTTCGGATCGGGCTCGACCACGGTGACCACGGTCGGTCCGGTCACCGCGACCAGCGGGAACGGCATCTATGCGCAGTCGGCCGGCGCCGCCGTCACCATAACGGCGGGCGACGTGGCGTCCACCGGCAACACGGCCATCATCGCCCGGCAGACCAAGGCAGCGGGCTCGGGTGCGGTCAACGTGACCGCGGGCGATGTCTCGGGGACGACCGGCATCGAGGCAACCAACTACGGCACCGGCGCGATCGGCATCACCGCCAATGGCACGGTGACCGGCACACTTGCCGAGGGCATCAAGGCGACCGGCAACGGCGCGGTGAGCGTGAGCGTCGCCGACACGGTGACCGGCGCCACGATCGGCCTGTCGCTGACCGGCGGCACCGGCGGTGCGGGCGACATCAGCGTCACCGGCGCCGGCGGGTTCGTCGGCGGGACCGGCAACGCTGCGACCATCCAGAACAAGGCTCGGGCACGGTCACGGTCGACATCTCCGGCGCGAGCAGCTCCACCGGCGGCGAAGGCTTCGTCGTGCGCGACACGGCGGCCGGCGGCGACATCAGCGTCACCACGGGCGCGGTGACCGCACTGACCGCGGGCAAGGATGCCATCGACGTCCAGACCCAGTCGACGACCGCCGATATCACGGAGGTCGCCAACGGCAACCTCCAGGCGGGCAATGCCGGCATGGTGGCCGCGATCCTCAACGCTTCGGGGACCGGCAACATCGACGTGACCGCCAACGGCTCCATCGACGCCCGGTTCGGCATCGACGCCGAGAACTTCGGATCAGGCTCGACCACGGTGACCACGGTCGGTCCGGTCACCGCGACCAGCGGCAACGGCATCTATGCGCAGTCGGCCGGCGCCGCCGTCACGGTGACGGCGGGCGACGTGACGTCCACCGGCAACACGGCCATCATCGCCCAGCAGACCAAGGCAGCGGGCTCGGGTGCGGTCAACGTGACCGCGGGCAACGTCTCGGGCACGACCGGTATCCGCACCCTCAACAACGGCACGGGCGCGATCGGCATCATCACCAACGGCACGGTCGAAGGCGATATCGCCGCGATTTCGGCGCAATCGAACAGCGGCAATGCGATCGGCATCACCCTTTCCGGCGCGACGCACAACACCGCCCTGACGGCCGCGGCGCTGGCCATCACTACCTCTGATGGTGCCACGACAATTCTCAATGGCGGTGCACTGACCGGCCGGGTGGAGCTTGGCGGTTATGCCGACCTCCTGACCAACCACGCTACCTGGACAACCGGCGGCACCAGCCTGTTCGGCGCCGGCATCGACACCGTGACGAATACAGCCGCAGCCTCTCTCAGAACCGCCAGCAATGGCGCAACGCAGGAGACCACCACCTTCAGCGGGCTCGAGTTGCTGTCCAATGCCGGACGTCTCACCATGCAGGATGGCGGCGCCGGCGACCGCACGGAGCTTGCCGCCACTGTGGCTCTGGCGGCCGGTTCGACCTACGCCGTCGACATCAACGCCGCACTTCAGTCGGATCTCCTTCACACCACCGGCACTGCCACCATCACCGGCTCGACCTTGGCGGTGACGGCGCAAGGCATCACCGCCGGCCGCTACACCGTGCTGACCGCCGATCTGGGACTCACCGGCGAGTTCGCCTCTGTGACGGGGATCACCAGCACCGCGTTCCTGTCGGTGACGGATGCCTACGACTTGAACAATGCCTATCTCGATGTGCTGGTGTACGGCTTCACCGATATCGGGCTGACACCCAACCAAATCGCCACCGGCGGCGGCGCTGAAAGCCTCGGGGCCGGCAATCCTATCCATGACGCCCTTCTGGCGCTGCCGACAGCAGCTTCTGCACGCGCAGCCTTCGACCGGCTGTCGGGCGAAATCCACGCCTCGGCCAAGGGCATGCTGGTCGAGGACAGCCGTTTCGTTCGCGACGCAGTCACCAATCGTATCATGTCCGCTTTCGGCGATATTGGCGCGGCCGCATTGCCGGTCATGGCTTATGGCGAAGGTGGCCCCGAAATGGTCGCGGCCGACACCGACCGTTTCGCCGTCTGGGACCAGGCCTTTGGGTCGTGGGGCAATACCGACTCCGACGGCAACGCCGCCGCCTTCGATCGTTCGACCGGCGGCCTGCTGGCGGGCGCCGACACGCTGGTGGGCGGCTGGCGCGTCGGCCTGCTCGGCGGCTACAGCCATTCGAGCTTCGACGCCGACGATCGCAACTCTTCGGGCAAGAGCGACAGCTATCATCTCGGCCTCTATGGTGGCACCAACTGGGGCGCCATCGCTTTCCGTACCGGTGCTGCCTACTCCTGGAGCAGCCTTTCGACCAAACGCTCGGTTGCTTTCAACGGCTTCACGGATGGGTTGTCGGCCGACTATGATGCCGGCACCGCGCAAATGTTCGGCGAACTCGCCTACAGGGCCGATGCCGGACAATTCAAGTTCGAGCCCTTCGCCAACCTCGCCTATGTCAGCGTCCATACCGATGGCTTCACCGAAGACGGTGGCGATGCGGCACTGACCAGCGCCGGCTCGAACACCGAGGCGACCTTCACCACGCTGGGCCTGCGGGGTTCGACCGATTTCGCGCTCGGCGGCATGAACGCCACGGCGCGCGGCATGCTCGGCTGGCGCCACGCGTTCGGCGACGTCACGCCGACCTCCAGCTTCGCCTTCGCCGGCGGCGATCAATTCAGCATCGCCGGCGTGCCGATCGCCAGGGATGCGGCCGTCATCGAGGCCGGTCTCGACTTCAACATGTCGGCCAACGCGACGCTCGGTGTGTCCTATTCCGGCCAGTTCGGTGGCGGCACGGTCGATCAGGGCGCCAAGGTCGATCTCGGCATCAAGTTCTGAACAGCAACGAAGCGCGCCGGCCGGACAAAGGCAACGCCCGAACGGCGGTCGGCGACGGGACCGGCTTTACGGCACGATTCCGCATATCCCTCCCACCCTACTCCGCCCCACCCTACTCCGGCGATGGAACCGGCGGCCGTGATGTCAGCGCCGTGCCGAAGGCGGCGACAACGACGGCTGCGATCCCGGCCAGTTGCGTTGCGGTCAGGCTTTCATGCAGGAACAGGAAGCCGGCCAGTGCGCCCAGCCCCGGCTCCAGGCAGGTCAGCGTGCCGTAGATGCGCGCCGGCATGCGGGTCAGCGCCACCATCTCAAGGAAGAATGGCAACGCGCTGGAAAACAGGCCGACCAGCAGCGCGCTGACCAGGATCGACGGCGCCAGCAGCGCGGTTCCCGCCTGTGCCACGCCGAAGGGCAGCACCAGCACGGCGGCGATCGCCATGCCGTAGGCGGTGGTGCGAGTGCCAAGCTCCGCGCCGGCCTTCTGGGCCAGCACGATGTAGAGCGCCCAAAACCCGCCGGCCGCCAGCGCCAGCATCACCCCGATCGGATCAAGCGGCGCGAGGGAATGAACGAAGGGCGACAACAGCAGGATGCCGGCCACCGCCAGCGCGATCCAGGCAAAGTCGCTGGCGCGCCGCGAGCTCAAGGTCGCCACCAGAAGCGGGCCGGTAAACTCCAGCGCCACCGCGATGCCGAGCGGAATCCTGGCCAGCGCTGCGTAGAACAGGAGATTGAGCGCGGCGAGCGTCACCCCATAGGCGACCAGCCACGGCATGGTGGCACGCGAGGGCCGCATCTGCCAGGGCCGCAGCACCGCGATCAGCATCAGCGCACCGATGACCAGCCTGAGCGTCGTCGTGCCTTGCGCGCCGATCTGCGGGAACAGGCCCTTGGCGAAGGTGGCGCCGATCTGGATCGACACCATGGCGCCCATCAGTGCCGCGACCGGCAAGGGCGCTGCTTCGCGACTGGCAATCGGCGTCGATGTCACGTGATCCCATCCTCCATACCGCCGGGTCCAAACCCGACCGGCGGCATGGAGATAGGGCGAACCGGCCGACCTGTCGTGAGGCAGCCGCAACTGGCTGCTGGGGCAAGGACTGCAGGCACGCTATGAGCCTCCCGGCCGCGAAGCGTTCATTGCCGCGGCGGACAAGGAATAGCTGGAGATGATCCTGTAGGTGTGAGAGCGCAACGACAACGCTTTAGGCGGTGGCAGCCGAGCGCTTGAAGACGATGGTGACCCGCGTACCCTCGGCAGCGCTCGACTGCACGTCGAACTCCGCCCTGGCATTCTCGGTTAGCGAGCGGGCGATCAGCGCGCCGAGCTTGCCGCTCTTGGGCCAGGTCTCGCCGTCCGGCAGGCCGATGCCGTCATCGGCGATCACGATGCGGCAGCCATCACCGTCGACGATGCTGTGCAGCGTGATCGTGCCGCCGTCTCGCCCCTGGAAGGCATGTTTGAGCGCATTGGTCAAAAGTTCGTTCACCACCAGTCCGGTCGGCATGGCGACATTGATCGACACCGGATAGGTGTCGACCTTCATGTCGAGGCGGATGCCCTCGACCGCATGCGAGTTCATCACCGCCGACGCGATCTGGCTGAGATAGACGCCGAGATCGACCTCATCCTTGCCATCGTCCCCCGACAGCGTCTGGTAGAGGATCGCCAGCGCGTCGACGCGCCCTGCCAGCCTCTCGAAACGCTTCTGGTCCGGCTCGGCCGCGTTTCGCGTCTCCATCCGGATCAGTGCGGTGATCATCTGCAGATTGTTCTTCACCCGGTGCTGCAGTTCGCGCAGCAGCGTGTCCTTCTCGCGGATGCGCTCATCGATCGATCGCGCATCTTCGGTTTCGCCATGGGCAGAGACGTCGACCAGCGCCACCAGCCGGAAGCAGGCCTTGCCATTGTCGTCCTCGATGACATTGGAATAGACGTCGACGATCGCCTGTTGGTCTTCCTTCCGCTCCAGCCGGAACGTGCCGATGAAATCGGTGTCCTCGACCACGGCCTCGAACAGCGGCCGGCCCTTCTGCTTGTGCAGGCCGGTGCCGGAAAGCGCCGCCCAGTGTTGCCGAGCGAGCGTCGCCGCCTTGAGGCCGGACAGTTTCTCGAATTCCGGATTGGCATAGACGACACGCTCCTTCGCACCGAGGTCCGAGACGGCAATGGCGATCGGCACCTGGTCCAGGAACTTCTTGAACTGTTCGCTTTCCAGCGCGCTGGCAAGGTCCGGCGTTTCGAGCAGCTGCCCGACCGCTTCGGCCTTCTGTGTATCGGATGTCATCTGCGGCGCCTGTGCTGTGTAATGACCATCAATAACAGCGATACGATCACGCCGCCATCGCCAAAGCACGAGGCGGCATTTCACGCGCCGCCACGAGCGGTGTGTCGCACAATCTCGAAATCCGCGTAGCCGCCTCGAAATACTTGACCGAGGCCTTGGAAACCGCTCAGGCCGCCGGCTTCGACGCCAGCCGTGGACCGGTTTTGACGTCGACGACCTCAGGCTTGGTACTGTCGACCGCACCGTCCCAGCCGCCGCCGAGCGCCTTGTTGAGGGCGATGTAGTTGGTCGCCAGCAGGACGCGGCTTTGCAGCAGCGAGTCCTCGGCCGAGTAGAGAGAGCGCTGGGCGTCGAGCACATCGAGAAGGCTGGTCTCGCCGGCCTTGTAGAGCGTGCCTTCGAGACTTGCCGCCTCGCCATAGGACTTCGCCGACGAGGCGAGCTTGCCGATCCGGATGCGCTCCTGCGACAACAGCACCAGCGCGTTCTCGACATCCTCGAGCGCCGTCAGCACCGAAGACCGGTATGCGATGAAATATTGATCGCGCTGCGCCTTGGCGACGTCGACGGCGGCCTGCAATTGACCGGCATTGAACACCGGCACGCTGAGCGTCGGCCCGAACGACCAGCCGATCGACGAATTCTTGCCGAGATCGCCAAGCTTCAGCGCCGCCGTGCTGATGTCTCCCGTCAGGCTGACCGTGGGATAGCGGGCGGCCTCTGCCTGGCCGACCTTGGCGGTGTATTGCGCATATTGGCGCTCCGCCATGCGCAAATCGGGCCGCGACAGCAGGAGGTCGGCGGGAATTCCGGTGGGCATCGGCAGGCGTGGTGCAGGGATTGGCGCGACCCGCTTCAGCCGCTCGTTGAGCGAGGCAGGCGGCCGGCCGGCCAGCACCGCGAGACGATGCACGGCCTGGGCATAGCTTGCCTCCAGCGTCGGCACCGCGGCTTCGGTGCTCGCTGCCTGCCCCATCGCCTTGGCGACATCGGCGGCGGTCGCCGTGCCCGCCTGAGCCATGGTGCGGGTAAGTTCGGCGGTCTGCCTTTGCGACGCGGCCGAACGGCGGGCGAGCGCGATGCGGGCCTGGTAGCCGCGCGCCTGGGCATAATAGGAAGCGACATCGCCGACCAGGGTGAGAAGCGTCGAGCGCAGTTCCTCCTGTGAGGCGTCCAGCCCGTAACGCGCGGCCTCGACGCCCCTGCGGTTGGCGCCGAACAGGTCGAGTTCCCAGCTGGCGTCAAAGCCGGCCTGATACTCGCTGTAGGTGGCATCAGAGCCTGACGTGGCTTCTGACGACTTGTTGCGGGAGACCGAGCCGGAGCTGTCGGCCGACGGCAGCAATGTGCCGGCACTCTGGCGATAGCTGGCGCGCGCCTCGCGGATCCTGGCCTTGGCGGTGGCGACATCGAGATTACCGGCAACCGCTTCCTCGACAAGCGTGTTCAACTCGGGATCGCGCAGCCGCTGCCACCATTTCGACAGTTGCGCCGGCAGGGCAGGCTTTGTCGGCTTCTGGCCGCTCCAGCTTGCAGGCATCGCCAATATCGGCGTCTGATAATCCGGACCGACGACGCATCCCGCGAGCAGGACAGCGGTAAGCATAGGCGCAAGGAGCCGCCTCGCGGCCACCGAGCCACGTTCCAAGCCTGTCATGTGAAGTTTTCCTTATTGCTGGTTGGCCGTCACCGGCGTCTCGCCCGTATCTGGTTTGGCCGCCCTGCCCTTGAAGATGCGTCGCACCGTGACGAACAATAGCGGCACCAGGAACACGCCGATGACCGTCGCCGCGATCATGCCGCCCATCACGCCGATGCCGACCGAGTTCTGCGCGCCCGAGCCCGCGCCGCTGGCAATCGCCAGCGGCAGCACGCCGAGGATGAAGGCCAGCGACGTCATCAGGATCGGCCGCAGCCGCTGTCGCGCCGCCTCCAGCGTCGCCTCGACCAGCCCCATCCCGGCGGTCTGCCGCTCGATGGCGAACTCGACGATGAGGATGGCGTTCTTGGCGGCGAGACCGATCGTGGTCAGCAGGCCGACCTTGAAATAGACGTCGTTGGACTGGCCGAACAGGCTTGCCGCCAGCAGCGCGCCGAAGATGCCGATCGGCACCGACAGCATGACCGCGAACGGGATCGACCAGCTCTCATAAAGTGCTGCCAGGCACAGGAACACCACAAGTGCCGAGATCGCATAGAGCGACAGCGCCTGGTTGCCGGAAAGCTTCTCCTGGTGCGACAGCCCTGTCCATTCGTGGGAATAGCCGGCGGGCAGTTGCTCCACAAGCTTGTCGATCTCGTCCATGGCGGCACCCGAGCTGATGCCCGTGGCCGCCGCGCCCTGGATCTCGACCGCCGCCGAACCATTGTAGCGTTCGAGCCTGGGCGAACCGAATGTCCAATGGCTGGAGGCAAAGGCCGAGAACGGCACCATCGCCCCGCTGGCGTTGCGGACCTGCCATTTGTCCAGGTCTTCCGGCTGCATGCGGAAGTTCGGGTCCGACTGCAGATAGACCGGTTTCACCCGCCCGCGATCGATGAAGTCGTTGACGTAGTCGCTGCCCCAGGCGGTGGAAAGCGTGTTGTTGATGTCGGCCAGGCTGACGCCCAGCGCGCTGGCCTTTTCCTGGTCGATGTCGACCGAGAATTGCGGCTGGTCTTCCTGCCCGTTGGGCCTTGTGTTGGCGAGCACCTTGCTCTGCCCGGCCAGGGCCAGAAGCTGGTTGCGCGTCTGGATCAGCGCGTCATGGCCGGCGCCGTTGACGTCCTGCAGGTAGAAGTCGAAGCCGTTGGTGTTGCCGAACCCCTGGATGGCGGGAGGCGCAAGCGCAAAGACCTGAGCATCCCTGATCTTCGAAAACGCGCCCATCGCCCGGCCGGCGATTGCCTGCGCGGCCGAAGCCGGCGATTTGCGCAGGTCGAAATCCTTCAGCCGCACGAAAGCGATGCCGACATTCTGCCCTGCGCCGCCGAAGCCGAAGCCGGAGGCGGTGAACACCCCGTCGACAACGTCCTTCTCCTGGTTGAGATAATGGTCGGTCACCTCTGCCAGGACGCGCTCCGTGCGATCCTGCGTCGCGCCGACCGGCAGCTGCACGCTGGTGATCAGGATGCCCTGGTCCTCTTCCGGCAGGAACGAACTCGGCAGCCGGGCAAACATCCAGCCCACGGCAACGACGATGGCCAGGAACACGACGAGGAAGCGCCAGGACCGGTTGATGATGCCGTGCGAGCCGTCGCGATAGGCAAGCGTGCCGCGATCGAAGACGCGGTTGAACCAGCCGAACGGACCGGTCTGCGTCGCATGGTCCTTGGGCGGCCGCAGGATCGTGGCGCAAAGTGCGGGCGTCAGCACCAGTGCGACCAGCACGGACAGCACCATCGCCGAGACGATGGTCACCGAGAATTGCCGGTAGATGATGCCGGTCGAACCGCCGAAGAAAGCCATCGGCACGAACACGGCCGAAAGCACGGTGGCGATGCCGATCAGCGCGCCGGTGATTTCGTGCATCGACTTGCGCGTCGCCTCTTTCGGCGGCAGGCCCTCTTCCTGCATCACGCGTTCGACATTCTCGACCACGACGATGGCGTCGTCGACCAGCAGGCCGATCGCCAGCACCATGGCGAACATGGTCAGCGTGTTGACGGAATAGCCGAACAGCGACAGCACGCCGAACGTGCCGAGCAGCACCACCGGCACGGCAATCGTCGGGATGATGGTGGCGCGCAAATTCTGCAGGAAGATGAACATCACCAGGAACACCAGCACGATCGCTTCGGCCAGCGTCTTGACCACCTCCTCGATCGACAGCCGCACGAAAGGCGAAGTGTCGTAGGGATAGACGACCTCGACGCCTTGCGGGAAGGTCGAGCTCAGCCGGGCGATCGTCGAGCGCACCGCCTCGGCGGTGTTGATGGCATTGGCGCCGGTCGCCAAATTGACGGCGACGCCCGCCGCCGGCTTGCCGTTGTAATTGGCCTGCGTCGTATAGCTTTCGGCGCCGAGTTCGACGGTGGCGACGTCGTTGAGGCGTACCAGCGAGCCGTCCGTCTGGCTCTTCAGGATGATGTTGCGGAACTGTTCGGCGGTCTGCAGCCGGCTCTTGGCCGTCACGGTGGCATTGAGCTGCTGGCCCTTGCGCGCCGGCAGGCCGCCGAGCTGGCCGGCCGAAACCTGCGTGTTCTGCGCCTCGATCGCCGAGGCCACGTCGCTCGGCATCAAGGCGTATTTGGCGAGCTTGTCGGGGTCGAGCCAGATGCGCATGGCATAGCCGGAGCCGAACAGCTGCGTCGAGCCGACACCCTCGACGCGCTTCAGCGTGTCGTTGACGGTGGCATCGACATAGTCGGCGAGATCGGTCGAGTTCATCTTGCCGTCGGTCGACACGAAGCCAATGACCATCAGGAAGCCGGTCGAGGATTTGGAGACGGTGATACCGTTGCTCTGCACCACCTGCGGCAGCTGCGACTGCACCAGCTGCAGCTTGTTCTGCGTCTGCACCTGGGCGGTATCGGGATCGGCTGATGTGGTGAAGGTCAGCGTGATCGAGGCCGAACCGGTCGAGGTCGACGTCGCCGTCATGTAGTCGAGATTGTCGATGCCGGTCATGCCCTGCTCGATGACCTTGGTCACCGAGTTCTCGACGGTCTGCGCGTCGGCGCCCGGATAGGTTGCGCTGATATTGACCGTGGTCGGCGCGATCTGCGGATATTGCGAGATCGGCAGCGAGGTGAGCGCCAGAAGCCCGCCCAGCATGATCACGATGGCGATCACCCAGGCGAAGATCGGCCGGTTGATGAAGAATACGGACATCGCTCAGTTCCCGGCCGCGGCGGCAGGCGCCGGTTTGGCAGCGTTGGACGCGGCGGGCGCGGCGGAAGTGCCCTGCCCGCGGTCCTTGACCTCGCCTGTCGTCTCGTCGATCGTCACTTCGACGCCCGTCGCGTCGCCGCCGGGGCGCACCAGCTGCATGCCCTCGACGATGACGCGGTCGCCGTCGCCGACACCCGAATCCACCAGCCAGTTGTTGCCGACGCTGTTGCGCACTGCGAGCACGCGCGTCTCGACCTTGCCCTGCGCATTGATGACCATGGCGGTGGCCTCGCCCTTGGTGTTGCGGCTGACGGCGCGCTGCGGCACCAGGAAACTATTCTGCGCGACGCCCTCCTCGACCAGCGCCCGCACATACATGCCGGGCAAAAGCAGGCGATCGGGATTGGGAAACTCGGCTCTGAGCGCGAAGGTGCCGGTGGTCTGGTCGACATTGGCGCCGGCGAATTCCAGCTTGCCGGTCTGCGTGTAGATGGTGCCGTTCTCGAGCTTCAGCTTGACGCTGACATTGGGGCCGCTGAACTTCAGCCGCCCTTCCGAGATCGCCTGGCGCAGATTGAGCAGGTTGGTGCTCGACTGTGTGACGTCGACATTGATCGGATCGAGGGCACGGATGGTCGTCAGCACAGTGTCCTGGTTGGCGGTCACCAGCGCACCCGGCGTCAGCGTGGACTTGTCGATGCGCCCGGCGATCGGCGCGGTGATCGAGGTCCGGTCGAGGCTGATGCGCGCGGTCTCGGCACTGGCCTTGGCCGAGGCGACATCGGCTTGCGCCTGTGCCAGCGTGGCGGCGGCATCGTCATAATCCTGTTTGGAAACAACGTTCTGCTTCAACAGACCGGCATAACGGTCGAACTTGGCCTGTGCGGTGGGCACCGCCGCTTGCGCCTTCTGCTGTGCGGCGACCGCGCTGTCATACGACGCCTTGTAGCTCGCCGGATCGATGAGGTAGAGCGGCTGTCCCGCCGCCACCTCGCTGCCCTCCTTGAACAGGCGCTGCTGGATGATGCCGTTCACTTGCGGGCGCACCTCGGCAACCAGCGAGGCCGCCGTGCGTCCCGACAGCTCGGCGGTGATTGCCACCGATTGCGGATGCAAGGTGACGACGCCGACTTGCGGTTTGCCGGGCGCGCCCATGCCGGCGGGGGCGCTGCCCTCCTGCGAGCAGGACGCCAGCAGAAGAGTGGCGGCGAACATCGCGGCCCAGGGCGCCAGACGACGCGCCGAAAAACGAGGCTGGCTAGACTTGGAAATCATGGCCTGGATCTTTCCCTGGAGTTGCGTACGCGCTGGCAATGGACCGCTTGGTCGAGGGCATGCCGATCCATATGATGATAGGCCGCACCCGTCGGCGGGCGGCGACGAGCAATGCTTCGAAGCGGCTCATGTCGCGCTCCTTCTCGTCGGCCGGAGCTGCTCGAAGGTCGAGTAGCTGGCCGCGATGCCTACCAACATCATTATGCCGATCAGCGAGGACATGCCAAGCGCCTTGCCGGAGTTCACGCGATCTTGCGGTCATGATGTCCATGGTTGTCGAGCGGCTGCGAGAGCGGAAGCGACAGCCGCCAGGCGGCGAAGCGCAGGCGGATCGCGCCCTTCAGCGTGTCGGCCGGCAGAGCCAGTGGCAGGCCGCGTCCGGCATGGTCGAGTGACAATCTCGGGCTGGCGGACGCGAGCAGCCGCAGCAGTATCATGGCTTCCCACATCGTCTGCTTCCGTTTGATTTGAACTGGGCATGATTTGAAAAATAGGGATGGCGAAGATACGCCCGCCATCCCTGAAAGAGACCGGCCGGCCCGAGAACGGGTTGGGTACCGGGCCGGCCGGCGCAGCCGGTCAGAGTTCTCAGCCGTTCCCGGGCTGGGGCGGCGGACTGCCATCGTTGGGCAGACCTCGGGGGCCGGCTGCATCATCCGGCGGACCGCCCCAGGGACCGGGGGGTGGTCCGTGGGGACGTTCCGCCGAAGCGAGGATTTCGAGCTGTTCGGGCGTCAGCTTGGCGCGCAGTGCCGCGATCGCGTCTTTCAGCTTGCCGGCCGAAACCGCGCGGGCCGTGACGTCGTCGGCCAGTTTTTCCTGGAAGGCGAAGGGATCGCGCTTGCCGTCAGGGCCGGCTGAGTCGGAGCCCTTCGCTTCAGGACCGCCGGAGCTATCAGGACCACCGGGCCGCCCATGATCGGGCCGTGGCGGCGCCAGCACGGCCTGCAGCGCGCTGGTGTAGTCGCGCCAGGCGTCGAGCTGCTCGGAGCGGATGCCGACGCGGATCTCGAGCGCGGCCAGCCGGGCGGCCAGCATGAATTCCGGCGGCGGACCCATGCGGCGGGGGCCAAAGCCTTCCGGTCCAAAACCTCGCGGGCCAAAACCCTGCGGACCATGCCGCATCGGCCCGTGCGGGCCGGGTCCGGCCATCGGGCCATGGTCGGGTCTATCCTGCATTGCCCCACTCTGCTGGGCCATGACCGGTGGCGGCTCGCCGGGGGCGGCACCCGGATCGCGCTGTGCCGCCAGCACGGGGTGAATTGCAGCGACGGAAAACAGGCCGAGCGCAAGAAGTCTGCTTCGCATGACGGTGTTCCTTTCTCTCATGCTTCGGACAAATGAGAGGATAGGAAGCGTGTTTGTCCGCTTCGCGTCGGCGTATTGCTGAAGGTTTCCGCGAGAGGGCAATTTGTAACTGAATGTTTCCCACGGCCTGCCGGAAACATTCAGTTGCAATTTTCCGTGCCGCTTGGATGCGGCTCTCCCTATAATCGCGGCCAAGGCAAGGGCACGGTCATGCAGTCACAACCCCATATCCTCGTCGTCGACGACGACCGCGAGATCAGGACGCTTCTCCAGCGCTATCTCGACAGCCAGGGCTTTCGTGTCACAGCTGCGGCGGACCGGCGCGAATGCGAACAGAGGCTGGGCGCGGGCCAGTTCGACCTGATCGTGCTCGACGTCATGCTGCCGGACGGCTCGGGGCTCGATATCTGCCGGGCCTTGCGTGACCGCAAGCCGCATATCCCGGTCATCCTGCTGACGGCGCTGAAAGAAGATGTCGACCGCATCATCGGCCTGGAACTCGGCGCCGACGACTATCTCGGCAAGCCGTTCAACCCGCGTGAGCTCATTGCCCGCATCCGTGCCGTGCTCAGGCGCTCGGCTCCCGAGGAGGCGCCCGCCTCCCCGCGCGCGCGTACCTACCGCTTCGCCGGCTACAGGCTGGAGCCGGACACTCGCAAGGTGACGGATGCACAAGGCGTGGCCGTCGACCTTACGGGCGCCGAGTTCGACCTCTTGCAGGTGTTTCTCGACCGCCCCGGCCGGCTTTTATCGCGCGACCAGCTTCTCGACCTGACGCAAGGCCGCGAGCGCGACCCGCTCGAGCGTTCGGTCGATGTGCTGGTGAGCCGGCTGCGCCGCAAATTTTCCGACACCGGCGACGGGCCGCTGTTCAAGACCGTGCGCAATGGCGGCTACCAACTCACCGCGCGCGTCGACACCGTGGAGAGCCACTCGTGAACTCGCTGCGTCGCCGTCTCATCCTGCTGCTGGTCGCCTCGATCGTCGGCGTCGTCGGCCTGGCGACGGCCGCCGTCATCAGCGTGCGCGGCGGCGGACCGCCGCCGGAACTGACCGTGCCCTGGATTGCCCAACAGATGGAACTGGTGGTGCGGCTTTTGCCGGGGCCGATCCCCGACGTCCTGCGGGTGCAATTCGCCGACCATCCGGCGGGCGGCAAGGTGGCTCGTGCGGAAACGGCGATGCTCAATGACATCCTGCACCGCCGTGGCCTCGACTTTCCGGCGGTCGTCAACGAGAAGACGGACGAACCCGGCCAGATCGCATCGATGCACCTGCCTGACCGCCGCTGGGCGATCATGGAGGTGCCGCATCTCAAGCCGCCAAGGCGCGAATGGCTGGTCTTGGCCGGCTGGATCTCGCTGATCGTCGCCGGCGCCACGGCGGTGTCGGTCTATTTCACCTCGGTGCTGATCCGCCCGCTCGAGATGCTGGAGGCCGCCGTCTCCAAGATCGGATCGGACGGCGTGCTGGCAGCGGTGCCGGAAGTGGGCTCGGCCGAGGTCAAGGCCACCGCGCATGCGCTGAACCAGCTCTCGTCGCGGCTGCGGACCGCCATGGAAAGCCGAATGCGGCTGGTCGCCGCCGCCGGCCATGATCTGCGAACGCCGATGACGCGCATGCGGCTGCGCGCCGAATTCCTCGACGACGAACGCGACAAATGGCTTCACGACCTCGACGAACTCGACCGCATCGCCGATAGCGCCATCCGCTTGGTGCGCGAAGAAGTGAACCAGGACGCCGTCGAACCGGTCGACCTGGCAAAGACGGTGCGCGATATCGAAGCCGAGATGGTATCGCTCGGCCATGCCGTCTCGATCGGGCACCTGGACAAGGTTTGCGTGCGGGCCGGCGCGCTTGGCCTGCGCCGAGCCTTGCGCAACCTGATCGTCAACGCCGCCACCCATGGCAAGGCGTGCCGCATCGACCTGGCCGCAGCCGCCAATCGCGCCGTGCTGACCATATCTGACCATGGCCCGGGCATACCCACGGAACTCCTGAACAAGGCGTTCGAGCCCTTCTTCCGCGTCGACCCCGGCCGCCTGCAATCCGTCCCCGGAGCCGGTCTTGGCCTCGCCATCGCCAAGGAAATCATCGAGCGCTACGGCGGCATCGTGACGCTGCAAAACCGCCGGGGCGGCGGGCTGGAACAGACGGTGGTGTTCGAGGCAGTGTGAGGGGCGTTACGTGCGAGTTCCCGTTGGACGGAATGCCTGCCTCGGGAGCAGTGAGCCTTACGGCAAGAAAAAGACGGCGACGATGCTGCACCGCGCAAAGCCAATGGTTCCAGCCCATTTCTCGGCGTAACCAGAGCCAATCCACTCGGCAAAAAACACAGACTCCGAAATTTCGCCTGGTTTAACAAAAGATTAGGCCTATCTTATTGCGTCAGCCTACGACGTCCTCCCAATCAGCCGAAGCAGGAATCTTTAGCGCTTGCTCACATAAGTATTTCATCCCGGTAGATTTTTTGTGTTGCGCCGCACAATAGGGTGGCCGAACCATTCCTTTGGGGTTCGTTTGCGACTGGACATACGCTGTGGAGGATTCCGGCACGTTGACCAACTTGTGCTGTTCGTCCGTCGATTTCGAGCCCGGCCCGATCGGACTCGCCGCGATCGGACCCGCAAAGCGAAGGTTTGACGGTGCCGGTGCCCTGGCGGATCTCGTCCGCCTGGTGCCCGAAACGACCGGCTGGCGGATACGTCGCGGACATCAATGCCGCGGAAGCCGCTGATGGGAAGCGCCCGTGACATCCAACTTGATGCGTTGAGAGCCATCGCCGTAACGATGGTGTTGTATTCCCATTTCTTCGCGGAGGGACCTTCGTTCTGGGGCCATATCGGCGTGCGGCTGTTTTTCGTGCTGAGCGGCTTCCTGATCACGCGCCTGCTGCTGGAGGCGCGTTCGGCCACCGAATTCGAAACCGGCCCCGCGCTGCGCTCCTTCTACATCAGGCGGATGTTGCGGATATTCCCGCCCTATTTTGCCGTCCTGGGTTTCGTCTGGCTGGTTGACCTGGATCAATCCAGAGGATCGCTGGTCTGGCATGCGCTTTATCTGTCGAACTTCTGGTATGCGCAGCACAATAACTGGAACCCTTGGGTGCTGGGTCATTTCTGGAGCCTGAGCATCGAGGAGCAGTTCTATCTTGCCTGGCCGCTGGTCGTCCTGCTGGCCCCACGCCGCCGCTTCGAGGCCATCTGCATCGCCGTCATCGCACTGTCGCTGGCCTATCGCTTCTATTGGCCGATCACTGCCACGCCGGCGCTGTCGCGCGACCTGCTGCCGCCGGCATCCATGGACGCGCTGGCTTCGGGCGCGCTGCTTGCCTGCTGGCATTTTAGGGGCGCCGGCCTGCCGCACTGGATGCGGCTGGGCTGGCCTGCCTTCGCCGCCGCATTCCTGGCGATTGAGTGGTTAGTCCCAGAGCCCGCCGATCCGACATTGGAATGGGCCCGCTGGGTGCTGCGAGAAGTCCTGCCCCTGGTGCCACTGATGGTCATCGTAGCCGCCTGTTCGCGCGGCCTTGGCGGCATCCTGGGCAGGCTTGCCGAACTGCCGCCGCTGCTTGGCCTCGGCCGCATCAGCTACGGCGTCTATCTCTATCATCCGATATTGCTGTCGCTCGCCGTCAAGGCGCAGCCCTGGATTCCGCTCAACGTCTCTGAGCAAGGGCCAGGGCGATTCCTGGTCGCGGGCGCCGCCACGATTGTCGCGGCCTGGATTTCCTGGGTGGTTTTCGAGAGGCCGCTCAACAGCCTCAAGCGCCACTTCCCCTATGTCGCGCGCACCCGCCCCGCACAGGGCAGCCATGGCGGCTGGCTCGCGACGGCGGCCGTCGGACCGCCGGATGACCGCACACCGGCGCTCGAACTCCAGCGCACGGATACAAGACGATGACCGCCGCGCCGCTCGTCTCCGTCCTGTTGCCGGTCTACAATGCCGGCCCCTATCTCGCCGCCGCGCTGGGAAGCATCCTGCGGCAGGATTACGGCCGCCTGGAGATCATCGCGATCGATGACGGTTCGACCGACAATTCGCTCGAGATACTCGAGCGCTGCCAAAAGGCCGACAGCCGCATTTCGATCGTCTCGCGTGAAAACCGCGGCCTTGTCGCGACGCTCAACGAAGGGCTGGCGCTCGCCCGGGGCGAACTGGTCGCGCGGATGGACGCCGACGACGTCGCCTATCCCTGGCGTTTGTCGCGCCAGGTGGCGCTGTTCGAGCGGCGGCCCGAACTGGGCTTCTGCGGCGCCGGCGTCGACATGTTGATCCGCGGCCGCATCGCCATCGGCAGGCCGGATCCGGTGTTCCAGTTCGGCCGCATCCCTGTATTGGCGATGTTCTTCACGATCTTCATGCACCCGACGGTCGTCTACAACAGGAAGGTCATCGACGACGGCGTTCTCCACTACGACCAGACCTACAGGCACGCCGAGGACTTCGATCTTTTCAGGCGGCTGGCCAGCCGCTACCCGGCAGCCATGATGCCCGAAAACCTGGTCGTCTACCGCGTCCATGAGGCAAGCGTGACCAGCCGGCACGTCAAGGAGATGCGCAGGACGCATTTGCGCATCGTGGCCGAGAACCTCGAGCGCGAGGGCCTGGCGCAGGCCACGCGGGACCTGCGCGACATCGGCGATGCGGTCAGCCACGACACGGTCGCCCGTGCGGCCAGCTTCATCGTCGCGCTGGAGGAGGAAATCCGCTCGCTGCCGGCGGCGACGCGGCCGAGCTTCGAGGCTGGCGCGCTGAACCTGTTCTATTTCCTCTACCAGCTCGTCGCCGACAAAAAGCAGCCGGCGTTGACGCATGAATTGCTGACGCGGACCGCGAAATGGAACGTCATCCGGCGCCGCGAGCAATATGCGCTGCGGCCCGGCGCCTGGGCGCCCTGGCTCAGCCTCGCCTCGCTGTCGGCCGCCAGACAAGCCGATGCCATGGCGTACTTCTTCAAATCCGCGCCCGCCGCGGCGGTTCTGGCGTCTCATCGGTTGAGTTAAAGGCATGATCGTCAAAGCCAACCAACCTCTGCAGCGCGATCGTTCGACGGCGCTTGGCCCTGCCCCGGCCGGTCCCCGCCCGGAACGATCGGCGCCGGAAGTCAGCTTCATCATCTGCACGCGCAACCGCGTCGCCGTGCTCGATGCCTGTATCAAGTCGGTGCAAGCCGCGTGCCGCGCACATGCCGGCTTCGCCGCCGAACTCGTGGTCGTCGACAACGGTTCGAGCGACCGCACGGCCGAACGCCTGGCCAGCATCGCCGCTGCGTCGGACATTCCGTTCACGCCGGTCTGCGAGCCGCGCCCCGGGCTGGCGGCCGCGCGCAACGCCGGGCTGAGGCGCGCGCGCGGCCGTGTGCTGGTCTTCGTCGACGATGACTGCGCGGTCCATCGCGATTACCTGCGCGATCTGGAGCGACACTATGCGTCCGGGGAACAATGGCTCATCCGGGGCGGACGTGTCGAGCTTGGCGATGCCAGGGATTTGCCGTTCACCATCAAGCGGTCGTGGGCGCGCGAGCGGCTGACGCCAGATGTTCATCCCGGCGGCTTCGTGCTGGGCTGCAACATGACGATGCACCGCGATGTCGCGGCCCGCATCGGCTATTTCGACGAACGCTTCGGCGCCGGCGGACCATTGCGGTCGGCCGAGGATACCGATTATCTCGTGCGCGCGATGCTGCTCGGCATCGCAGTCGAGTATGTGCCTGATATGACGATATTCCATCATCATGGCCGGCGGGATCGCAAAGCCATCGAGAAGCTGCACCGCGACTACAGCCTGGGCAATGGCGGGCTCTGCCTGAAGCATGTTCGCCACGCGCCCTGGCTGCTTCGCCATTTCTACTGGGCCGCAAGAGGGGCTATCAGGGAATTGGCGGGAGGACCCGCCTTCGATCGTGAACTCAACCTGCCGCACTGGCCGATCGTCGCCATGAATTTGCTCGGCGCGGCCAGGTTCGCGGTTCTCCTGCTGGCCAGACGGCCGCGGGCCGAGCCAGTGCGGCAAGATCAGCAAGCCAATGCCCAGGCGAGGTGAAACGCAATAATGCTGATGCTGCCGCCAAACCTGCCGATGCTGTTCCCGGCGTTCGGAAAGCGGCAACTGCGCCTGCTTCCGGCGGTGGTGGTACTCGGCCTGCTCAGCGCCGTCCTCGAAGGGTTCGGCATCGGCCTGATCATCCCGTTGCTGGGCATCATCATGGGACACGGGGATGCGGCCGGAATGGGCGGCTTCTCCGCTGTCCTCCAGCATGTCGGATCGGGCTTGAGCGAGCGCGACCGGCTGATCGTCATTTCGGTCGCCATCCTCGGCTCGATCATCCTGAAGAACGTCTTCGCCTTCGCCAACACGCTGCTGACGACCTTCATCTCCGGCAAGGCAAGCCATTCCATCCGTGGCGCCCTGTCGGAGCAGCTGTTGCGGGTCGGCTACCCATTCTTCCTGCGGCAAAGCCCCGGACGCCTGCTCAACATCATCTCCAACGAATCCTGGCGGGCCTCCGATGCGATCCAGATCATGCTGTCGGCCATCGTCAGCGCATCGGCCGCCATCATCCTGTTGGCTTTCCTGTTGCTGCTTTCGTGGCGCATGACGCTTCTGGTCACGCTCGGACTGGCGCTCGTCCAGATCGCGCACGCCATCCTCTCTGCCAATCTGAAGGAGCCCAGCCGCAGCGTCGCTTCGCGCAACGGCCACCTCGCCTCGCAGATGCTTCACCTTGTGCATGCCGGACGGCTGATCCGCATCTTCGGACAGGAGAACCGGGAAAAGGCGATATTCGACACGGCGTCGGATGCGGTTCGCCGCGCCTCCTTCGCGCTGCTCGTGCGCCAGGGAGCGCTGCCGCCGCTGACGGAGGTTCTCCACGCCATGCTGTTCCTGGCGGTGGTGATCGGCGCCTGGCTGGCGCAGGTGAGTTTCCCGCTGATCATCGCCTTCGTCATCCTGCTCTACAGGCTGCAGCCGCATATGCGGGCCCTGCAGGGGTCGTGGAGCCAGCTGCAGGGCCTGAGCGGATCGCTCGAAGAGGTGACATGGCTGCTGGATCCCGCCGGCAAGCCGCAACCGCCGCAAGGCGACGAGCCGTTCCACGGCCTGCGCCAGGGCATCAAGTTCGACGATGTGACATTCACCTATTCCGGTACGGACCGGCGCGAGGTCGTGCTGCATGCGGCGACATTCGAAATCCGCGGCGGCCGCTCGACGGCGCTGATCGGCCGCTCGGGCGCCGGCAAAACGACGATCGTCAATCTCCTGTGCCGCTTCGTCGAACCGGACACTGGCAGCATCCTCGTCGATGGATCGCCGCTCGACGGGATCGACGCCAGCCAGTGGCGACGGCACATCGCCCTGGCCAGTCAGGAACTGGAATTGGTCGATGGCAGCATTTTTGAAAACATAACCTACGGGCAGGATACGGCGACAGCCGGCGACGCCGAGGCCGCCGCAAGACTGGCCGAAGCGCACGAGTTCATCGAAAGGCTGCCTCAGGGCTACGAGACGCTGGTCGGCTACAGGGGCGTCAATCTGTCGGCGGGACAGAGGCAGCGGATCGCCTTGGCGAGAGCCCTGGTCCGCGATCCCGATCTCCTCATCCTGGACGAAGCCACCAATGCGGTGGACGGGCTGTCGGAAGCGGCCATCGTCGAGACCCTGAAGTCGAGAGCCGGCCGCCGCACGACTATCGTCATCAGCCACCACCACAGCACAATCTCGTTCTGCGACGACGTGGTCATCCTGAGCGGCGGCCGCGTGAAAAAGCAGGCCCCTTTCGGCGCCCTGGCCTCGCTCAGCATGGACGAGCTTTATCAGCACGAGCCGCTCGACTGAGGAGGCACCGGGCCGGCCGCGATCGTTTCCCGGGCGTGTTTGCAGCCTCCGGCCGGCGGGCCGTCGCAAAGGTTCGAATCAGAAGCTTGGGGAAGTGCCGCTGGCACCTTCCGTGATCGCACCAATGCCGTGCGGGACCGAGGCGCGCTACCTTGCCTGTGCGGCGGACCTGTCGATCCGCCTGGCCGGTGCCCCATTGGGCTTACTCTCCGGGTGAGGTGCCGGCCTCCCATGCACAAAAGACCTGAAGCGGGTCACCTGAAGCCCTTCAGCGCCACACTTCAGCTAGCGGCGCCGACATTCCTGCGCATGCGCCGCCTGCCCGTCGTCCGTGCTTTCTTCGCCATCGCCCCGGCTATCTCGACCACGCCGTCCTCGCGCGGCCTGCCATTGGTGGCCTTGTGGAGCCGCTCGTAGGGCAGCAGTTCCTTGATGCGGGCATTGAGCGATGCGATTTCAGCTTTGAGGTCCTCGCATTCCTGCCTCTGCACGTCGAACTGTATCTGTTCGGACGCCTGTTGCAGCGTCAGCTGAGAAAGGTTGGCGTTCACCTTGGAAAGACTCATCTTGTCGCTTTCGCTCTCCTGGGTCAGCGCGGACAATCTTTCATCGGCGATCTTCTTTTCGGCCAAGGCATCGTTCAGTTCGCTCTTGAGCCTGGCGATCTCGCCTGCGGCTTCGCTGTTTTCGGTCGAGGTTTGCTCCAGCCGCGATTGCAGGTTCTGGATCTCCGAGCTCAACCCGCGCATTTCCGCCTGGCTGCGAGCCAGCTCGGCTTCCTTGTCGCCTTCCATCATGCGTGCTGCTTCGTTCGTTTCCGACAGCTTCGCCTGTGCGGCCTCGAGCGACTTCTGGAGCCGCATCTCCTCTTTGTCGCTCTTGCCGAGCGCGGCCAGCAGCTCCGCCAGCCGCGCTGCTTCGCTGGCATGGATCGTCGAGAGCTCGTCGAGCCTGTGGCGCGCCTGCGATTCCCGCTTCAGCGCCTTGTCGAGTTCGATCGAGAGGTTGACGTGCTTTTCGCGCAGCATCTTGCTTTCGCGCAAGCGCCTGTTGGCCTCGACCGTCCTGGCGGTCAGCCGCTTGGCGATGTCGCCGAACTCCGCTTCACGTTTGGCGCTCGCATTGGCTGTCTCCACCAGTTCCAGCCTTACCGCGGCAAGTGCCGCACGAAGCGTCTCCCGGTCCTGAACCAGGCTTGTCTCGCGCTGCTGCAGCGCTTCGAAAGCGCCGTCACGCTCGCGCAATTTTCTCGTCGCATCGTGCAGCTTCTCCGACAGCGCCCTCTGTTCGGCGGCCAGAGCGGCATTGGCAACCTCCAGCTCGTTGGCGCGCAGGATGTCGCTGTGCAGGATGTTGAGGAATTCACGCGTCAGATGGTGTGAGGTGCCGATCTCCGACAGCTTGTCGTTGATCTCCTCCAGATAGTCCCTGGCGTCATGGAAGAGACCTTCGAAGGCGCTCAATGCAGCCAGCCGGGTCTGTGTATGGGCCGTCAGTCGTGGCGCGGTTTCGGAACTGTCCGCATCGCCCGCAGCGTCGGCCTTCCTGGCGTTGTCGTCATTTGCCGCGTCGGCCTGGGGTGGCCCGTCATCGGCTGCCGCCTGGGCATCCGGCACATCGTCGCTCTCCGACGGCACCAAATCGTTGGCGTCGAGACTTGCATCCAGCGCGTCCGCCAAATCGATCTGCAGGTCCTGGATCGCTTTATCCACGTCTTCAGCACGCTTGATCAGGCCTCTGAAGTTCATCACCAAACTCCCCTTACGCATACCTCGCTTCGAACTTAACAAATTGCTAATATATCCTTACATCCGCTGCTTGCGCAGGGGAAGCCCCGTCGGCACAAAGGTAAATTTGAGACATTTGGGGGTTGAAATAGCCCGAACAACCAATGCCGCAGCCGAAAAGAGCCGGATCCTCTGACAGTGTGGAGGTCTGAAGGACGGCAAGACCGCGGCCGCTCAGGAAGAGCCCGCGCGCGAGACCTCGAGGGCAGAGAGAACTTGCCTGATCCCTCTTGGCAGGCGCAGGATGACTATCGCGGGCCGGGCCGAGTGCTCTACCCCAAACGGTCTCAGCTGCTTTTCGGGGCTGGTACCAACTGGATCGGAGGTCGCTCGCCGGACGCGTTGCCCAGCGCGATGGCGACGCGGTCGCGCCCACTACCCTTGGCCTCGTAGAGCGCGTGATCCGCGGCGTTGGTCAATTCGGCCCAGCCCACGCCATGCTCGGGGTAGGCGGCGACACCGAACGAGGCTGTGACGGTGCCCAGCGTTCGGCCGCGATGCGTCAAATGAAGCTTCCTGATTGCCTGGCGCAGCGCTTCCGCCCGCTCGGCACCTTCCTGGACCGAGCTTCCCGGCATGACCAGGGCAAACTCCTCGCCGCCGTAGCGCGACACGACATCGCTATCCCTGGCGTGCTCGATCAAGGTGGCGGCGACCTGCTTCAGGACGAGATCGCCGGCTTCGTGGCCGAACGTATCGTTGAACTGCTTGAAATGGTCGACATCGAGCATGATGATCACCAGCGGCTGGCCCGAGCGCTCCATCCGGCGCAGTTCGCGGCTGCTCGTCTCCTCGAGATATCGCCGGTTGAACAGACTGGTGTTCGGATCGCGGATCGACTGCTGCCGCAGCGTCTCGCGCAGGCGCAGATTGGCCAGGGCGAGCGCCAGCGTGTCGACGACACCGCGCAGGATCTGCTGTCTTTCAGTCAGCCATTGTGGCTTCTCGGCCGCATTCGGCTCGCACAGATGAAGGATGCCCAGCGTCTCGCCTTGGGCCGCCAGAGGCATGCAGACATAGCCCTTCTTGCCGTTCTCGGTGATATGCGCGCAGCGCGGCGTGAGCATGCCGGGGCCAGCGACATGTTCCTGGCCGCGCCTGAGCGCCCAGCAGTCTTCCGGCGCGAATTGCGTGGCGCTCGAGCGGACGTCGCCCCAATGCGCCATCTCTTCCACCAGGTTGCGCGACGCGCTGGTCAAGTGGACGGTTCCGCTCAAGCCACCGAGGAACTCGGCCATGGCCGTGCCGACCACCGAGAACGCTTCCGGGAAGGTGACGCAGGCCTGCAGCAGTTCGCCAAGCTTCACCAGACGGGTCGTGGTCTCGGACTTGTCGTGCAGCTCGCGGTTGAGGAGCGCCAGCTGATCGGCACGCTCGTTGACCACTCCTTCCGCGCGGCGCAGCTCGCTGATGTCGTTGAGCGTGAGGACCAGGCCGCCTTCGGACCTGCTGAGCGGACTGCAACTGGCGATGACCGGCAGATGCGAGCCGTCGGATCTGGTCAGGCGCACTTCGCCCTGGTGTTGCCGGCCCGTGGCTAACGCCATTTCGATGGGAGAAGCGCCAGCGGCGAACGCACCGCCTCTGGGGTCGCGAACCGTCAGCACCGAATCCCATTGCTGCCCGACGATCTTGTCGGCGCGCCGCCCGATCATCGTTGCCGCCGCTGGATTGGCGCTGGCGACGCGGCCGTCGCCGTTCAGAACCGCGATGCCTTCGGCAGCCGTTTCGACGATGTCCTCGACATGCGCACGCGCCGATGCAAGCTGGTCCGCCATCGTGTTGAAGCCATGGGCCAGCTGCCCGAATTCATCGTTGCGGGCGTGGCTGATGCGCGTCATGGCGTTGCCTTTCGCCAGCGCTTCCATGCCGCGCATCATGTCCCCGAGGCCAGAGCTGAAACGACGGAGCAGCAGCCATGCGAAGCCGACCGCGACCAGCACGGCGGCCGTCGCGCTGAGGCCAACCAGCCAGAGCAGGCTGTTGGTGCTTTGTTCGGCGGCCTGCAGAACGGGGTCATATTCCAGCAGCACGGCGCCGATGATCGTATCCTCGGGATTTTCGATCGGAACGGCCAGTATGGCGTTCACTTCCTCCGGGTCGACAAATCTGCGCGGAATGCCGTCCGCCAAGGTCTGGCCTATTTCGTTGCCGGGGTCGTGACCGAATTTGTCGCCGACCTGGTGCTCTTCGTCGGCGGCATGGGCAAGGATGGTCTTGTTGTTGTCGAGGACCAGGAAATCCCGGTGCAGGCGGCGGTGCTGGTGCTCCATGAATTGCTTGAGCGCCTCGGGCCGCTCGAGCAGCGAAGGCGTCCCATCGGATGATTTGAAAACGATGGTGTCGGCCAATTCCCGCGCGACGTTGGTCGCTTCGGTCAACCCCAACGATTTGGTCGCCGCGATCTGCGTAAAGATCGCAACGCCGCCGACCAGCCCGATCAGGGCCGCGGCGGCCACCATGGAGAGAATGATCTGGCTCTTGATACGCATGTCATGGCTCCGCCGAGAACGACAGCATTGCGCATGTCAAATCGAGCCAGCATCTCATTTCCGGCTTTTTATTACCAAATGCTTATCAACGTCCTAACGATGGCAGGCGATGCCGCTCCACACGCGGAGGGAGCGGACTGGGCTCCCCACCTCCCCCTTGTGGGGAGGTCGGACCGCAGGTCCGGGTGGGGGTGCTGGCGCCAACCCCCACCCCGATCCGCTTTGCGGATCGACTTGCCGGGGCGAGCCACCGGTCTCGCCCGTCCTTCGGCCCCCCACAAGGGGGAAGGTAAAGTCACCCCGCCATGGCCATCGGCACGGCGCTTTTGTTGGGGATCTGGATGTCGATTTCCAGCGTCGACATGGTCTCGCCGCGGTCCATCGAGACCTGCAGATAGTCCTGGTCGATCTGCACATGCTTGGCGATGACGGCCATGATCTCCTCGCGCAGGATGGAGACGAGATCGGGCTGGCTGCGGTTGCGGCGCTCATAGGCGAGCAGCACTTGCAGCCGCTCGCGCGCCACCGGGGCGCTGGAGCGCCGCTTGAAGATGTCGAGCAGGTTCATGCCGCCCTCCTTCCCAAAAGACGATCGAGGAAGCCCTTGCGCTCGAAGGGCACGATGACGGGCAATTCCTCGCCCTCCAGCCGCCTGGCAGCGTCGATATAAGCCTTGGCGGCAGAATTGAGCGGCTCCGACAGCGTCACCGGCGAACCGAGGTTGGAGGCGCGCAGCACGTCCTGGCTTTCCGGAATGATGCCGAGCAGCGGCACGGACAGGATTTCCAGCACGTCATCGATGGACAGCATTTCGCCACGCGAGGCGCGCGCTGCATCGTAGCGGGTGACCAGCACATGCTTGGCGATCTGCTCGCCCTGCTCGGCCCGCAAGGTGCGGGCGTCGAGCAGGCCGATGATGCGATCGGAATCGCGCACCGACGACACTTCCGGATTGGTGACGATGACCGCCTCGTCGGCAAAGCGCATGGCGAGCTGCGCGCCGCGCTCGATGCCGGCCGGGCTGTCGCAGAACACGTAGTCGAACACCGAGCGCAGCTTGTCGATGACTTCGCCGACGCCCTCCTCGGTCAGCGCATCCTTGTCGCGCGTCTGCGAGGCAGGCAGCAGGAACAGCGTCTCGACCCGCTTGTCGCGAATCAGCGCCTGCGAGAGTTTCGCCTGGCCCTGGATGACGTTGACGAGGTCGAACACCACCCGCCGCTCGGCGCCCATGATCAGGTCGAGGTTGCGCAGGCCGACGTCAAAGTCGACCAAGGCCACCTTCTTGCCGGTCTTGGCCACGGCCGCCCCGAGGGCCGCCGTCGAGGTCGTCTTGCCGACGCCCCCCTTGCCCGAGGTGACCACCACTACCTTGCCCATTGAAAAGCCTCCGTTGTTGTTTTCTTGGTCGGGCGACCATCGGCCGCCCCAATATCGAAACGAATGTCAGCTCAGCGTCGAAACCCGCAAGGCGTCGCCGTCGAGAAACGCCTGCACCGGCTTGCCGCGCGAAACGCCTTCCATCTCCTCGGCGGTGACGTACCAGCCGTCGACCGCCAGCAGCTCGGCCTCGTTCTTGCGGCAGAAGATGCGCGCGCCCCTGTTGCCCAGCGCACCCGCCGAAGCGCGCCCGCGCAGCGTGCCGTAGACATGGATCGAGCCCGCCGCGATGATCTCCGACCCGGAAGCGACCGAACCCAGCACGATGACATCGCCATGCGGGTGCACGATCGCCTGGCCGGAGCGGATCGGCGCCTTGATCATCAGCGTACCCGAAGCTTCAACCTGCGGCTCGCTATCGCCGGCCTTGCTTGCGCCAGCCTTTCCGTCGCCGACCTTGGCCGCGCTGCCCGCATCGGCGTGCTGGTCAGGCGCCTTGCCCTCGGCCTTGTCGAAACCCTCCGCCCGCGCCTGGCGGGGCAGCAACCCATCCGTGGTCGCTTCCTTGGCGCCGACCAGCACCGGCGGCAGGTTGGGCTCGAGTGCGGTGTGGCCGTCGAGCTCGATGGCGTAGATGCGGATGCCGCGATGGCCCAGCACGCCGACCAGCGATTCGATCGCGGCGACATCGGGCTTCAAGGTGTTGAGATCAAGCACCACCGGGCGGCCGGCAAAATAGCCGGGCGAGTTGCCGATCCAGTGATCCAGCCCCTCGAGCCACACGTCCAAAGGCGCTTCCGGAGTCAACGTGAAAGCGACGAAAGAGCGGGCACGAAAACGAATGGATTTGGCCTCGAGGGGGGCGGCAAAGGTCACGGCTGGCGAATCCTTACTGAGAGGTAAACGCTAGCGGGAGGATGGTTAATGAAAGGTTAATGGGAGGGGGATGAGGGCCAATTTGCGAGAAGTTGGAAGGTCAGCCAACGCCAAGGCAGTGACAGTCGATCCGTTTCCTTCACTCAATGCGCTGCGGGTTTTTGAGGCAGCAGCGCGCCACGAAAGCTTTGCGCGCGGGACACCATTTGCCAATGCGCAATCTTGGGGGTCAGATGCGATGACGAAGCGCCTCGACGATCATCGCCATCGCAGGCGAGAGCTGTCGCCTGCTCGGGTAGTAGAGGTGATAGCCCGCAAATGGCGGACTCCAATCGTCAAGCACGAGCCTAAGGCATCCCGTGGCGATATGGTGGTTGACGAGGTTTTCCGGGACGTAGGCGATCCCGAAACCGCTTATCGCAGCCTCGATCATGGGTATGGACGAATTGAAGGTGAGCTGGCCTTGCACCCGCACACGCAGGTCGCGGCCTTGCTTGGCGAATTCCCAGGCATATAATCCGCCGAACGTCGCCTGCCGCATATTGATGCAGTCATGATCGACCAGGTCCTGGGGCGCGGTCGGAACCGGATGGCGGGAAAAGTACTCCGGCGAAGCCACGGCCACGAGCCTCCAATCCGGCCCGATCCTAACCGCGATCATATCCCTGTCGATGCTCTCACCTAGCCGCACGCCCGCGTCGAAGCGCTCCTCCACAATGTTCTTCATGCCGTTGTCGCTGTAGAGTTCGACGCACACGTCAGGATAGTCGCTGAGCAAAGGCTGCAGCTTCGGCCAGACGGTCGTCTGGAGCGCATGGTCGGACAGCGTGATACGGACCGTTCCGGAGGGCTTGTCGCGAAAGGCCACCAGGCTTGCAAGGTCGGCTTCGATTTCCTCGAAGCGGGGAACAAGAGACTGGAAAAGTCGCTCGCCGGCCTCGGTCGGTGCGACGCTCCGCGTCGTACGTGTCAGCAGACGGACGCCAAGACGAGCTTCAAGCTCCTTGATTGTCGAACTCAGGGTCGACTGCGAGGTTCCGAGCTTGGCCGCCGCCTTGGTGAAGCTGCGCTCCCGCGCGACCGCCACGAACCATAGCAGATCCTTCATACCATCGCGCTGCATAGGGCACCTCCCGTCGGGCATTTATATCACGAGCAGATAAGTCCATGCGGATTACTTAGCCTAATAAAATGGGTTCCTCTGCAATATCTTCTTGGCATCGCGACAGGGATTGGCGGCTGATCCGCCCGGTCGCCTTGCAAGGATGCCAATTGTGGAAACGACGTACGACACAAGGCTTGTCGAAGACCGCGCCGCATGGGCCGCGGTGTTGTCGATGGCGCTGTGTGTTTTCGTGCTCATCGCGTCTGAATTCATGCCGGTCAGCCTGCTGTCGCCGCTAGCGTCCGATCTCGGCATCACCGAGGGCCACGCGGGACAGGCGATCTCGATTTCGGGCGTTTTCGCTGTCGTGACCAGCCTGCTGGTCGTCGGTCTCACGCACCGCATCGACCGCCGACTGGTCGTGACTGGCTTCACCCTCCTCCTCATCGTGTCCGGTTTGGCTGTGACCTTCGCGCCGAACTACGCGTTCCTCATGGTCGGCCGGGCACTGCTCGGCATCGCGATCGGCGGGTTCTGGTCGATGTCGACCGCGATCGTCATGCGCCTCGTGCCGCAAGACATGGTTCCGAAGGGTCTCGCCATGCTAAACGCGGGCAATGCCATTGCGGCCACCATCGCGGCGCCGCTGGGCAGCTTTCTTGGCGCCTATGTCGGCTGGCGCGGCGCTTTCTTCCTCGTCGTGCCGTTTGGGCTCCTGGCGCTGGCCTGGCAGTGGACCAGCCTGCCGGCGCTGCCCCCGCGTCGGAGGAAGCGTCCTGGCAATCCGCTGGCGCTGCTCGGTCGTCTTTCAGTCGCCATCGGCATGGCGTCGATCATGATGCTGTTCATGGGCCAGTTCGCGCTCTTCACCTATCTTCGGCCCTTCCTCGAGAGCGTCACCCGGCTCGACATCGCTGCCCTCTCGGCGGTCCTGCTGGCGATGGGGCTGGCGGGGGTGCTCGGCACATGGTGCGTCGGCCGGCTTTTGCGCACGCGCCTGTTCAGCATCCTCATCGTTATCCCGCTGGTCATGGCTGCGCTGGCTGCTGCGCTCATCGCCCTTGGTGCCCTCCCGGTTCCCACAGCATTGCTGCTCATTGCCTGGGGCTTCTTCGGCACGGCCGCGCCCGTTGGCTGGGGCACGTGGCTCAGCCGAACGCTGCCGGACGACGCAGAGGCCGGCGGCGGGTTGCAGGTAGCCGTCATTCAGCTCGCCATCACCGGCGGCGCCGCAATCGGCGGCACGCTCTTCGATACGGTCGGCTGGTGGGGAGCGTTCACTCTAGGCGCGGTGCTGCTCTGCGGATCGGCGCTCGCCGCCCTCGCCGCGTCCCATATGGCCCGGAGGTCCCTGCCATGACCATCGAGCGTGCGCCGCTTAGCCGCCGGACATTGCTCGGCGCCGCGCTCGCGGTGGCGGCCCTGCATCGCGCAGCCGCCAGCCAGGAAGGCCAATCTCCCGTCAGCCAGGAGCCCACCGACATGAAGATCAGGATGGCCTTCAACGGCCGTATCATGACCGCCACGCTCTACGACAATCCCTCAGCGCGCGACTTCTTCTCCATGCTGCCGCTCGACCTCAAGATCGAGGACTACGCGCATAACGAGAAGATCGCCTATCTGCCGCGCAAGCTGACTGAGGAGGGAAGTGGCCCGTTCGCCAACGAGCAGCCCTACGACCTGTGCTATTTCATGCCCTGGGGCAATCTGGCCATGTTCCACGCCGACTATAGCCATCCCGGGCTGATCAGGCTCGGCCGCTTCGATGAGGGCGAGCAGGCCCTGCACATTCGCGGCGAGTTCCCGCTTCGCATCGAACGCATTTGAGGACGCAAAGGAGATCACCATGGACATTCTTCGCGCTGGCACGAGGCCTTCCGGCAAGGGACCACCTGACTGGTTCACCGGAACGGTGCGGATCGATCCACTCTTCAATCCCTTCGATGCCGGGCGAGTCCAAGGCGCACAGGTGACCTTCGAGCCCGGCGCCCGCACCGCCTGGCACACGCATCCGCTCGGCCAGACGCTGATCGTCGTCTCCGGCCTTGGCCGCGTGCAGCGCGAGGGCGGTCCGGTCGAGGAAATCCGTGCCGGCGACGTCGTCTGGTTCGCGCCCGGCGAGAAGCACTGGCACGGCGCGTCGCCTCTGACCGCCATGACCCACATTGCCCTCCAGGAGGTCAAGGACGGCAAGGTCGTGGACTGGCTGGGACATGTCAGCGACGCCGACTACGGCGCCTGATCTTCTCCACTCGAAAGGAACCAGAATGATCGCAACCATTCTTCACAAACCGGGCGACATCCGCTGCGAGGAAATCGCCGATCCGAAAATCATGCGGCCGACGGACGCAATCATCAAGCTCTCGGCAAGCTGCATCTGCGGCTCGGACCTGTGGCCCTATCGCGGGCTGCAGCCGGTCGACGGCCCGATGCACATGGGCCACGAATATTGTGGTATCGTCGTCGAGGTCGGCGCAGAGGTGCGCACGGTCCGTCCCGGCCAGTTCGTCGTCGGGTCGTTCTGCCTTTCCGACAATACCTGCCCGCATTGCCGCTTCGGCTTCCAGTCGTCTTGTGTGCAGCGCGAATTCATGTCGGGCGCGCAGGCGCCTTACGCTCGCGTGCCGTTGGCCGATGGCACACTGGTCGCCACCGCGGAGGTGCCGCCGGCCGAACTCATCCCTGACCTGCTGGCTGTGTCCGATGTGCTCGGCACCGGCTGGTACGCGGCCGACGCGGCCGAGGTCCGAGAAGGATCGACGGTGGTGGTGGTCGGCGACGGTGCGGTCGGCCTGATGGGCGTGCTTGCGGCCAAGGAGATGGGCGCCGAGCGCATCATCGCCATGAGCCGGCACGCCAGCCGCCAAAAGCTCGCCCGCGAGTTTGGCGCCACCGACATTGTGGCCGAGCGTGGCGAGGAAGGCGTCACGCGCATCAAGGAACTCACCAAGGGCGTCGGCGCGGACTCCGTGCTGGAATGCGTCGGTACGGGAGAATCCTTCGACCAGGCGCTGGCCTGCTCTCGCCCCGGCGGCACCATCGGCTATGTCGGCGTGCCGCATGGCGTGAGCTTCGACGGCCAAAAACTATTCTTCGGCCAAAAGCGCATGATGGGCGGCCCGGCGCCAGTGCGCCGTTTCTTGCCCGACCTGATGGACCGTGTACTGCGAGGCAGGATCAAGCCCGGCAAGGTCTTCGACCTCAAGCTGCCGTTGGCAGAGGTCGCTGAAGGCTATCGCGCCATGGACGAGCGGCGTGCCATCAAGGTCATGCTTTCCGTGTGAGCGAAGATTAGGCGGACGGCCTGTCCGCACCCGCAATCAGAAAAGGAACAACGACATATGACTATGAGATTGAAGATCGCCGCCCTTGCGCTTGCGGTCGCCACACCGGCGTTCTCGCAAGAGTCCTCGATCATTGGCGCATGGCGCATGAGGTCGCTCGAAGCCGGTGCTGAGGGAAACCTCAAGCCTGTGCCATATTCCGGCCAGGTCATCTTCACCGAGGCCGGCACCCTCTCGGTGCAGGCCCAGAACCCCGACGCCAAGGCGCCGGACACGCCTTACACAGCGAATGGCTACGAAGCCTATTATGGGCCGGTCGCCATCAACGACCAGGACAAGACCTTCGTCATCACGATCGAGTCCTCCCTAGTCCGCAACCTTGTCGGGAAGAGCATGAAACGCAAATTCGAAGTCTCGGACAACAAACTGGTCCTCACGCCGGACAATCCGGCCGAAGGCTGGCGTGTGACCTACGAACGCTACTGATCTGAACTGTTGGGTTCAAGGTGTTGCCGATGGCCAAAGTGGCGGGGACTTCAGACCGAAATGGAGCAATGGCGGAACTGGTGCCAATCATGGCGGCTGTCTTCGCCGGCTTCCTTCTGATCGGCTTGGCGCTACCCGTCCTGCCGCTGCATCTTCATCAGCAACTCGGCTTCGGCCCCTTCGCGGTCGGACTGGTGACGGGCAGCCAGTTCGTCGCCTCGATGTTGTCGCGCATTGGGGCCGGAAACTATGCCGATGGGCGCGGCGGCAAGCGGGCCGTCGTCGTCGGCCTCATTGCCGCTGCCCTGGCGGGATTATTTTACCTCGGCTCACTGGCATTGCTCGACCGGCCGCTAGCGTCCGCATCGGCGCTCTTCGCCGGCCGGGCGGTATTGGGCGCGTCGGAGAGCTTCATCATCACCGGCGGCGTCGCCTGGGGCCTCTCCCTTGCGGGCGGACAGAACTCCGGAAAAGTCATAGCCTGGGTGGGCACGGCGATGTTTGCGGCGCTCGCGCTTGGAGCGCCGGTCGGATCTGCGCTTTATGCGGCGAGCGGTTTCACCGCGATCGCACTCGCGACCATCGTCCTGCCGCTTGCGACGCTGCTTGCCATCCTGCCGATGCGTGGCACCAGCACCGCCGCGAGCAGCGTGCCGCAGTCATGGACGAGCGTGGCTCAAGCGGTCTGGCTTCCCGGAGTGGGAGCAGCTTTCAGCAGCCTCGGCTATGGCGCAATCCTGGCCTTTGCCGCGTTGCTCTTTGCCGAACGGGGATGGCAGCCGATCTGGCTTCCCTTCACGGCCTATGCCGCGGCGCTGATCGTGGCAAGGCTATGCTTCGGCCACCTGCCCGACAGGCTTGGGGGCGCACGCGTCGCTGTGATCTTCGTCGCCGTCGAGGCCGCAGGGCTGATGCTGATCTGGCTTGCGACCGGGCCTGTTGTCGCCGCAATTGGGGCGGGTCTCACTGGCCTTGGCTACTCGCTGGTCTATCCCGGTCTCGGTGCCGAGGCAGTAAGCCATCTTCCGTCGCGCAGCCGCGGCCTGGCCATGGGACTCTACACCGTCTTCCTCGACGTGGCGCTCGGCTTCGGCAGTCCAGCGCTCGGCTTGGTCGCCGCGTCGGCCGGGCTGCAATTCGTCTTCTTCGCCGTCGCGATGGCGACGCTTCCGGCGTTGGGCATCGCTCTGCTGCTGGGTCGCCGTAACGCTCTACGCTAGTGCCGGGTATTCTGTGCTCGCGATGTTGCGCAACTACGATCACCTCGCGCTGGCAACGTTGAAAATTGGCGCAGCGCCAGCCAACACGCAAAAAACCCGCCTGTGCGGCGGGTCACTGGCGCAAATCAGCACCATAGATAGAAATGTAGCATAACTGCCCTCACGGGTCAAGAATAAATTCCTATCGCCACTGACGCAAGCTGCCCGCCGGACGCATGCATTCCCAGGCCAGCGGCGCAATCGCAGTCAAGGCCGACATTCGAACGAAAGTAGATCCAGCTTGACGGAACATTAGTCATAGCTAATTGTTGATGTGTGCGGCAGGTGGTGCCCTCCACCGCCTGCCGAAGATCGGCCGTCCGATCGGCCCGCGTCCTCCGCCAGAGGCGCGGGCTTTCGCTTTCGCGGTCCAGCGCAAGTGATGACCGACCAGCCCGTCGCAACCTGAGCGTTTCGAGAAGCCGCGTTGGCGGGCCGTGCTCACGACCAGTCCAAGGCTCTGGCCATGGCGAAAAAGATTGGCGACAGAGCCGAAGATGATGAGGCGTCGCCGTTTTCGCCCTTCTTGAGTGAATGGAGCCGGTATTTCCGTCCTTCAGCTTTCGATCATTTGGCCAGTCCCTCATCGGGGTTTCGCCGCCTTTTGGCCTTGAGGCTGCGGGCGGCTTGCTCCACCGCGGCGCGGTCGTTGCCCAAGCGGTCGAGCAGTTCCTGTGCCTCGTCGCCCGATATGCCGGTGCGCACCGCCAGCGCCTCGACCTCCAGCACGTCGGTGCTGGCGACCTCGCCAGTCTCAGGCAGTGCGTCATCCGCCGTCAGCGGCAGGGCCGCCTCGCGGTCGATCTCGGCCTCGGCCTGGTGCCAGTGCCGTTCGGGGTCGCCCTGCATGCGGCCTTCCCGTTCCCAGATCTGGTAGGCGCGCTCACGAATTCTGTCGTCCCGGTCGTCGCTCATGGTCAGTCCTCCTTAGGTCAGGGTTGAACGCCGCGCCAATGCGGACGCTCCGGAAAATCCGCGCGATCGGATCGCCTGCCTGCGGCGCGCGGGCTCTACTGGCATTGCCGTCTCGGCCCGCCGGAGTATGGCTGGTAGGAGTTGTCTTCCGGGCGATAGGAGCGGTAGCGGCTGAAGCAGTAATCGACATGGTCGGCCGAAAGTGCTTCGCCGCCATCGTCGGCAGCGTAGACGCCCAGGCCGGCGCCGTTTTCGTCGCCATCGCCGGCAGTGGGCTGGACGGGCTGACCGGCGGCTTCGAGATAGGGCGAGACGCAGCGACGCAACTGCCCGCTGTAGGAGAGATAGCTGTTGTCGTCCGGGTGGTAGGAGCGATAGCGGCTGGCGCACCAGGCGAGATGCGGAGGCGGCAATTCGGTCGTCTTGGGCGCGATGGCGCCGGTGACGGTGGGGTCGGGCGGTGTTTCCTGCGGTTTGGCGGGGATGTCGGGCGGCGCGGACTGTTTGGCCGGCAGGCGTTCGAGGCCCTGCCCGGCTTTGTTCACCGGCCGCGCCTTCTTGGTCCACAGCTCCGCCACGCTGACAGTAGCCGTTGCCTGGCGCGGCGGCTTCGCGGCAAGCAGCCAGGCGGCGAAGCCCAGTCCGCTGCCGAAGACCGCAAGGGTCAGCACGAAGCCGCAGACCAGTCCCAAAACCGCTTTCACGACACGCTCCTTAAGTCCCTGCTCATAGAATGCGGGGCCTCAAGGCTGGTTCCAGAAAAACGCCGGGTGCACGCCCTCGCGTGCCGCCGAGCGCGCCCGGCGAGAGCCGCCAAGGGAGGCTCAAAAGAGCGCCCAGACACAGTTCAGAAACAATATTCAACAGTTCGGAAAAACTGGCGAAAAGATCGGATGGCATAAGCATCCCACAACAACTGGAAAAATGGCCGTGCCGGGCGACGCCCGGCCTGGACGGGAAAGTATGGAAATGGATCACGGTGTCGATATCGCCGAACTGGACGCGGAACGATCGGGGCTGGAAAGCGGCCTGGCAGGTGTCGATGCGCTGGTAAGAACGGCCCCCGCGACAGCCAGGCGCGGGCAGATCCTGACGGGCGCCGACTTTGCCCGGCACGGCCTGCCCGGCGAGCGGCTCGACACCGTCTTCGAGCAGCTCGCCGAAATGTTCGCAGCGCTGCCGGCGGTGATCTCCGACGGGCGTGTCTGGACCTATCGGGAACTGGACAGCCGGGCCAACCAGTTCGCCCGCCTGCTGGTCAAGCGCGGCGTGCGGCCGGGCCACCGCGTCGGGCTCATCCTCGACCGCTCGGCGGAGACCTATGTCGCGCTGCTCGCCGTGATGAAGGCAGGCGCTGCCTTCGTGCCGCTGGCCACCGCTTTTCCCGAGGAGCGGATGGCGCTCATCATCGAAGACGCCGGCGTCAGCCTGATCGTCACCATCGCCGCCTATGCGTCGCGCGCCGGCCAGCTGCCGGTTCCGCATCTGCTGATCGACAGCGCGGCCGCCGAGATCTCCAAAGAGTCCGGCGCGCCGCTGAAGCCGAATGCGAAGGCCGCTTCATCAGACGACACCTGCTACATCCTCTACACCTCGGGCACCACAGGCAAGCCCAAGGGCGTCGTCATCAAGCACCAGAGTTTCGTCAATTTCATCCGCGTCGCCGCCGCCTCCTACGGCTACCGGCCGGGCGATCGCGTCTACCAGGGCATGACCATCGCCTTCGACTTTTCCTCCGAAGAGATCTGGGTGCCGTTCGTCGCCGGCGCGACGGTGGTGCCGGCACCGGGCCAGATGCCGCTGGTGGGCGAGGAGCTGGCCGATTTCCTGCGGCTCCATGACATCACCTGCATCGCCTGCAGCCCGACGCTGCTGTCGTCGATGACGTCAGATGTGCCCAGCCTGCGCACGCTGCTGGTCGGCGGCGAGGCCTGCCCGCACAATCTGGTGGTGCGCTGGTCGAAGCCGGGGCGGCAGATCCTGAACACCTATGGGCCGACCGAGGCGACCGTCACCGCTACAATGGGCGCGCTGACGCCGGACAGTCCCGTCACCATCGGCGCGCCGCTGCCGACCTACTCCATCGTCATCCTCGACGCTTCGCTGCCGCAGCTCGCCGAGCCGGGCGAACTGGGCGAGATCGGCATTGCCGGCATCGGGCTCGCGGTCGGCTATCTCAACAGGCCGGACCTGACCGAACAGAAATTCATCGCCGATTTCGTCGGCCTGCCGAACAACCCGTCGAAGCGCATCTACCGGACCGGCGACCTTGGCCGCATCAACGACCAGGGCGAGATCGAGTATGCCGGCCGCATCGACACCCAGGTGAAGATCCGCGGCTACCGCATCGAGCTCGGCGAGATCGAGGCGGTGCTGCTCGACCAGCCCGAAATCGCCCAAGCCGCGGTCACCACCTGGGAGATCGAGCCCGGCCGCGTCGAACTCGTCGCCTATTTCGCAGCGAAGGCCGGCCAGAAGGCGATTTCGCGCGCGGACCTCGCCAGGACCATGAAGCGGCGCCTGCCCGACTACATGGTGCCCTCCTATCTGGAGGAACTGCCTGTTATCCCGATGACGGTTTCCAACAAGGTGGATTTGCGCCAGCTGCCGAAGCCGACAAGCGTGCGGCTTTCGGGCGATCGCGCCATGGTCGCGCCCGCCAATGACGACGAGCGTTTCCTGGCCGACGCGCTGGCCGCCGTATTGAAATTCGAAGAAGTGTCCGTCGAGGACAATTTCTTCGACGATCTCGGCGCCAACTCGCTGCTGATGGCGCATTTCTGCGCCCGCCTGCGCACCAGGAAGGAATGGGCGACGGCGTCGATGCGCGACATCTATCTCCACCCGACCGTGGCGCGGCTGGCGCTTCACCTGGGCGTGGCCGACGAGATGGCGACGGCCACCAACGAGCCCGTCCTCACCCGCCGGGCCTCGAACTTCGCCTACTGGACCTGCGGCGCCGCACAGCTGCTGTTCTACGCGCTCTACAGCTATGGCGCCCTGTGGGCGGTCAATGACGGCCTCAACTGGATGTATGACGCGCTCGACGATCCGCTGCAGCTGTACATCAGGTGCGTGGCGCTTTCGGCCGCCGTGTTCTTCGGCATGTCGGGCTTTGCCGTCATCGCCAAATGGGTGCTCGTCGGCCGCTGGAAGGCGGAGGCGTTTCCCATCTGGGGCGTGCGTTACTTCCGCTTCTGGGTGGTCAAGACATTGATCCGCACCGCGCCCGTCGTGCTGTTCCGCGGCAGCCCGCTCTACAGCATCTATCTGCAGCTTCTCGGCACCAAGCTTGGCAAGAACGCCGTCATCGAATCGAAATCCGTGCCCGTCTGCACGGATCTCATTTCGATCGGCGCCAACACTATCCTGCGCAAGGAATCGATGATTCTCGGCTTCCGGGCGCAGTCCGGCTATATCCACACCGGGCCGCTGACCATCGGCCGCGACGCCTTTGTCGGCGTCGGCTCCACGCTCGACATCGACACCCGGATCGGCAACGGCGCCCAGCTCGGCCATTCGTCCTCGCTGCACCGCGGCCAAAGCATCCCCGACGGCGAACGCTGGCATGGGTCGCCGGCCGTGCCGACCACGGCCGACTATTGCAAGGTGCGCAATGTCGATCCGTCCAACATCCGGCGCTTCCTGTTCGAAGCGGTTCAGCTGATCGGGCTGTTTGCCATCGTCACCCCCTTGCCGCTCTTGTTCCACAGCTATTGGGAAAATGTCGGCGACGACTACCAGGAAACCATCGGCGTCGTCGCGATCGGCACCACGGTTACGCTGTTCGGCTACATGGCCGCATCCTTTCTGGCGGCGACGCTGGTGCCGCGCCTAGTCAGCCTGCTGTTGAAGCCCGGCCGCACCTACACGCTGTACGGCTTCCGCTACTGGCTGCAGACTGTCGCCGAATTCTCGAGCAACTCCCGCGTGCTCGGCCTGCTGGCCGGCGACAGCTCGGCGATCGTGCACTACATGCGAGCCATCGGCTGGAACCTCAACAAGGTGGTGCAGACCGGCTCCAATTTCGGCTCCAACCAGCAGCACGAAAACCCGCTTCTGTGCGAGATCGGCACCGAGACCATGGTGTCGGACGGCCTGTTCATGATCAACATGCACAAATCCGCCGCCGCCTTCCGGCTCGAGCCGACGAGGATCGGCGAGCGCAACTATCTCGGCAACAACATCTATTATCCGCCGGACGGGCGCACCGGCGACAACGTCCTGCTCGGCACCAAGGTGATGATCCCCATCGACGGGCCGCTGCGCGAGAATGTCGGGCTTCTGGGTTCGCCGGCATTTGAAATCCCGCGCATGGTGAACCGCGACAAGGAACTCATCGCCGGCATCGACGAGGACGACCGGCGTCGGCGCATCCCGTTGAAGAACCGCCACAATCTGGTGACGATCCTGCTGTTCGTGGCAACGCAATGGATCATGTTGTTCGCCACGCTGGCGATCTGGGACCGGGCGCTGAACTACTATACCGAATGGGCTGAAGTCGCACTGTTCGTCGCCGTGCTTTTGACCTCGGCGATCACCATTCCGTTCTACATCTTCGTGGAACGGGCGAGCCTTGGTTTCGGCCGGCTGAAGCCGCAGATGACGACGATCTACGACGTCACGTTCTGGCGCCACGAACGCCACTGGAAGCTGGCGGATTCGCCGATCGTGCGCCTGTTCGCCGGCACGCCGTTCCGCCCGATGATCCTGCGCATGCTGGGCGTCAAGATCGGCAGCCGTGTCTATGACGGCGGCAGCAATCTGACCGAACGCTCGCTGGTGGAGATCGGCGACGACGCCACCCTCAACGAGGGCTGCGTCATCCAGGCCCATTCGCTGGAAGAAGGCGCGTTCAAGTCCGACTTCATCCGCATCGGCAAGGGCTGCACGCTCGGACCTTCAGCCTTTGTCCATTACGGCGTGGTGATGGGCGAAGGCTCGGTGGTCGATGTCGACTCCTTCGTCATGAAGGGCGAAGAGCTGGAGCCCAACTCCATATGGCGTGGCAACCCGGCCAAGCTGCATCGCTTCGTCGAACCGATCACCGACGATGGCTCCAAGGTATCGGCCCCGGCATTGGCTTTAAGAAGGGCATCGGCTTGAAAAAGGGTATCGGCTTGAACACCGGAGACATCTGTCTGGTTGCCGTGACCGAGGCCAACCGTGCCCTGGCCACGGCCCTGGGACTGGCTCCGGAGCAGAGGGATTTCGTCGCCGGCAATGCGGAGTCGCTGGAAGAAGCCGAAACCGACAAAGACGCGCGGCCACGCGTCGTCATGGCCGGGACCCGTGTCGTCGGTTTCCTCATGTACGAGGCGCCCGAGGATGACGACGAGGCACGCATCTACCGCTTCATGATCGACCGCGCCGCTCAGGGCAAAGGCTACGGCAAGGCCGCGCTGCGTAAGGTGCTGGACGAAATCCAGGGGCTCAGCCACATCAGCCACGTCTCGATCTGCTACGAACCGGAGAACGATGCGGCGCGAAATCTCTATCGCAGCGCCGGTTTCGTCGAAGAAGGGCTCGACGAGGACGGAGAAATGATAGCCGATCTCGCTTTGCCGGCCCCGGACGCACGCGCCGTGATGCGGCTGCCCGAGGAAATCGCCTTGGCCGAAGCGATCGCCGCCATCGCACCATCGGGAGTCCGGATCGGATGCCGGATGATCCGCGACGGCGACGACGCCCATCTGCTGCCTGGGGAAGCGCATTCCATCCCCGCGCGTCAGCCTGGCATGCGGCGCGCCAGCGGCGCGGCCCGGTGGATCGCGCACGGACTGCTGGCGGAGCTTGGCGTTGGCGACGTCGCCATCCTGCGCTCGCCAACCGGCGCGCCGGTCTGGCCTGACGGAATAACCGGTTCGCTCGCGCACGACGACGACATGGCCGTGGCGGCGGTTGCCCCGATTGGCGATATCGCCTCGCTCGGCATCGACGTCGAGCCCGCGCAGCCTCTCCCGGATGACATTTTGGCGCTCGTGACAACGCCCGCGGACCGCACGGACGCAGCCGACCGGCATCTTGCCGGCCGCATCCTCTTTGCCGCCAAGGAAGCCGTCTACAAGGCCGTCTATCCGCTCGATCGCAAGGTGCTGGGCTATGAGGACATCACCATCGACCTGAACGCAGGCTGCGCGACGACGAAGACGGGCCGCAAGGCCAGCCTCGCCTACTGCGTTGCCCCGCGCGTGGTGGTGCTGGCATTTGTCGAGAAAAACGCACGGTAGCGCGCAGCCCTATTCGCCAACGACCTCCGTATACGCCCTCACCTCGCCATCGAGCCCGCGCAGCCGCCAGTTCTCGCCGTCCCGTCCCTCGACATGGCAAGGCCCGATCGGCACCTTGCCGCCCCCTTCCGGCAGGTCGAGCACATAGACGGGGTTGCAGATGCCCGACAGCCGCGCGCGCAGCGCTTCAGTCAGCGCCTGTCCCTGCGCAATCGTCGTGCGCCGGTGCGCCATGCCGCGCGCGAGGTCGCCATGGTGCAGGTAGTAGGGTTTGACGCCGAGGCGGTACATCAGCTCGCGGCAGAGTTCTTCCAGCGCCTCGATGCTGTCGTTGACGCCCTTGAGCAGAACGCTCTGGTTCAGCAGCACGAAGCCGGCTCGCCGAAGCGTGCGGCAGGCGGCCTCGGTTGCGTCGGTGATCTCGCGCGCATGGTTGAAATGGGTGACGACAGTGACCATCAGCCGGCCCTGCAGCGCCGCGACGAGCCCTGATGTAATGCGCGACGGCAGCACCACCGGCACGCGCGTATGGATGCGCAGCAGCCGCACATGGGGGATCGCTTCGATGCGCGCGAAGATTTCAGCCAGTACCTTGTCGGGCGGCGACAGCGGATCGCCGCCGGTCAGGATCACCTCACGGATTTCGGGGTGATCCGCGATGTAGGCCAGCGCCGGCTCCAACGCCTCGCGCGTATAACCCCTGCCGATCGAGGTCAGCGATTCCTTGCGGAAGCAGAACCGGCAATAGACCGCGCATTGATAGGTCGGGAACAGCAGCACCCGGTCGGCATGGCGATGCGTCAATCGCGGCACCGGGCTGAAGTCATGGTCGGCGATCGGATCGTCGAGTTCCCCTTCCACCTCCTCCAGTTCCTCAGGCGACGGGATGACCTGCGCCCGGATCGGATCGGCCGGGTCGTTCCAGTCGATCAGGTCGAGATAGGCTTTGGGCGCGCGCACCTTGTGGTTCGCGGCCGCCGCTTGCGCCGCCGCGCGCTCAGCTGGCGACAACGGCAGGGAGGCAAGATCGCGCACGTGGCGCACGCCGGCGCGAATTTCGGCCTGCCAGGCGGTATCGGGGTGGAATTTGGTGTCTGTGGTCATCGGAGTTTCTCGGGCGGGTATATTTGGGCCGGACCTATCCGCTGGATGACTGATTAGGTCAACCACGCAGATTGTCAGCGCTGTGATCCTTCACACCCCCCTCTGTCCTGCCGGACATCTCCCCCGCAAGGGGGGAGATTGGATGTCGTTGAGGCGCCGATCTCCCCCTTGCGGGGGAGATGCCCGGCAGGGCAGAGGGGGGTGTTCAAGCGCCAACCTTCCCACCCACCAACTTTCGCCGCATCGACCACGCCCACAATTTCGGGCAAGTTCACACGCGACAGCGCCGCATGGGGAGATGCGGCGCAGCCAGGGAGGACTGCCATGACCAACACACCGGCGCTGTCGCGCTATGTCGATGCCGTTGCTCACTTTCGCATCGACGATGAGATCGCAAGACTTCACGGCGATCCCGCGACGGGCATCAACGCCTGCATCGAATGCTGCGATCGCCATACCGGCCAGAACCGGCTGGCGCTGCGCGCCATCTCCGTCGGTGGCGAGCTGCGGGAGTTCAGCTTCGACGATCTCAAGGAGATGTCGGCGCGCGTCGGCAACATGCTGAAAGCGGCTGGTGTCGGCTCCGGCGACATCGTCGCCGGCATGCTGCCGCGCATTCCCGAACTGGTGGCACTCATCCTCGGCACCTGGCGTATCGGCGCGGTCTACCAGCCGCTGTTCGCCGCCTTTGGCCCCAAGGCCATCGACCACCGGCTGAAGACCAGCGGCGCGAAGCTCGTCGTCACCAACATGGCCAATCGCGGCAAACTCGACGAGGTGGAGGATTGCCCTCGGGTTGCGACCATCCTTGCCCCAGGCGAAGCCCTGCCGGCCGGCGACATCGATTTCCGCGCCGCCTTTGCCGCCGTCTCGCCTGACTGCCAGCCGGTGATGCGCAAGGGCGACGATTTGTTCATGATGATGTCGACCTAGGGCACGACAGGTTTCCCCAAGGGCGTTCCGGTGCCGCTCAGCGCGCTGCTGGCCTTCGGCGCCTATATGCGCGATGCCATCGGGCTGCGGCCGGACGACGTCTTCTGGAACATCGCCGATCCTGGTTGGGCCTACGGCCTCTATTACGCCATCACGGGGCCCCTGCTGCTTGGCATCGCCACGACCTTAAACGAGGGCACCTTCACCGCCAAAAGCACCTACGACATCATCGAGCGCCTCGGCGTCACCAGCCTTGCCGGCTCGCCCACCGCCTTCCGCCTGCTGCTGGCCGAAGGACCCGAGGCAGCCGCCCGCGTCAAGGGCCGGTTGCGCGTGGTGAGCAGCGCCGGCGAGCCGCTTAACCCGGAGGTGATCCGCTGGTTCGACGCCCATCTCGCCGCCCCCATCCACGACCATTACGGCCAGACCGAGAACGGCATGATGGTCAACAACCATCACGGCCTGTCGCACCCCGTACGCCACGGCTCGGCCGGCTTTGCCATGCCGGGCTACCGCGTCGTCGTGCTCGACGAGGCCGGCAACGAGCTTAGCCCCAACCAGCCCGGCATTCTCGCCGTCGACATCGCCAACTCGCCGCTGCGCTGGTTCGGCGGCTATCATCAGGCCGAAACCCCTGCCATAGCGGGTGGCTATTACCGCACCGGCGACACGGTCGAGTTCGAGCCCGACGGTTCGATCTCCTTCATCGGCCGCGCCGACGACGTCATCACCTCGGCCGGCTACCGCATCGGCCCGTTCGACGTCGAAAGCGCGCTGCTCGAGCATCCGGCGGTCAACGAGGCAGCGGTCGTCGGCGTGCCCGATCCGCAGCGCACCGAAATCGTCAAGGCCTTCGTCGTTCTGGCGCCCGCCTTTCGAGGCAGCGAGGCGCTGGCCGAGGAACTGGCGCAGCATGTCCGCAAGCGCCACTCGGCCCACGCCTATCCGCGCGAAGTCGAGTTCGTCAGCGAGTTGCCGAAGACGCCGAGCGGCAAGATTCAGCGGTTCCTGCTGAGGAAGGCCGAGGTGGAGAAGCGGAAGGGGTGACGCTGCCGATCTCCCCACTTGTGGCAGGGCTATCGCATATGGATTCTTGCGAAGAAGAACCCCCACCCTAACCCTCCCCACAAGGGGGAGGGAATGCTGCCGCGTGCCTTTAATTCTTGTTGGCGCCGAAAAGACAGGCGATGCTTCTGGGTCAGCGCCAACGGAAGTCTCCCTTCCCCTTTTGGGGAGGGGTTAGGGGTGGGGGTCCGTGCCGGGCAGACATCTCAGGAATCCATATGCGATAGCCCTGCCACAAGTGGGGGAGATCGGCAGTTGCACCGCCGCGCTTCTGCTCCTACCGCCCAGCGGTGCCCGCCATCGCCACAAAGGCGCTCTCGATGGTCTCGAACGTCAGCTCCGGATAGAGCGCGCCGGCTTCCGGCGTGGCCGTTTCGAGCGCCGTCTCACCGCGTATCCAAACCGCCCGCAGCAGTCCGAGCCAGGGGGCTGATGCGATCATCGCCTCAAGCTCCGCCGCACTCTGGGGCACGATGCGCGGCGAGCGGCCGCTGACCCGGCGCCACAGATCGATCATTTCGTTCTGGGTGATCTCGTTCTGGGCGATGCGGATCTCGCTGCGGATGGCACTGGGGTCGTTCAACGCGCGCAAGGTGACGGCGGCGATGTCCTTCTCGCTGACAAACGTCGCCGGCACATTGCCGTCGCCATAAAGCGTCACCTCTTCGGGCGGCAAGGGCGACGAGCCGAAGCGCATCAGGTCGCCCAGCGTCGTCACCCAGGTCGAGAAGAAGCCGTTGGTGTAGATCACCGTATAGGGCAGATCCGCTTGCCTGATCGCGTCGAACACGGCTCGCTTGAGGTCGAGCGGCGGAACCGAGCCCGGTGCAGCGGCGGCAAAGTCGAGGCCGAAGCCGGCGGAAGGTACATAGCGGGAGATGCCGGCATCCCTGAGCGCGCGCACCAGCGTCATCTCGCTGGCCGAATCCACATGCACCGAGCTGATGACGCGATCCACCGCACCGGCGGCGCGGACAAGGCTGTCATAGTCGTCGAGATCGCCGACATGGATTTTGGCGCCGAGCTCCTTCAGCGAACGCAGCCGTTCTTCATTACCGGCTGTTGCCGGACGAACCAGAACGTGCAGGCGATCGCCATTGCCAGCGCTGGCCTTCGCCATCTCGCCACCCAGCAGCCCCGTCGCGCCGATGATCAGGGTGCTGGTCATATCGCCCTCCCATTGCGCAGGATGGAACCGTCCCAGTCGCGCTCGAAGCCGATGTCGTGCAAGCGATGATTCGAGAAGCGTGAAACTCGGCGAAGCACCCGGCGGCGCTCGACGACTGCAGCGGTTCTGAGTGCAAGACCGCTCATCGCGGCGCCGATGGATTCGAAGGTCGGGTTCATTGTCCGTCTCCTGTATTTGCCTAGGCGCAAGCGTGCCGACGCCGTCCGCGGAGGACGAGCATGACGATTGCTCACACTGTTTCTGGTCGTTCAGCGCAACGGTGAGATGGAAAATCCGATCTGCATGCGCTGCTACACCAACAGATTGAACATTTCTGGGCTGGACGACAAACGACTCTTTGTGCAGGATTTGTGAGCAACGCTCACAGGTGGATCATGCCGCGCAGACTGCCGCCGCTCACTGCCCTGCCCGCCTTCGAGGCCGCCGCCAGGCATCTGAGTTTCTCCAAGGCTGCGGGCGAACTCAACGTCACCCATGGTGCGGTCAGCCGCGCCATCCGCAACATTGAGGACAGGCTGGGGATCCAGCTTTTCGATCGGGGGACGAGGTCCGTGCGCCTGACGCCGGTGGGCGCGGCCTATGCATCGGAAGTCAGGACGGCGCTGGACCAAATCGCCGCCGCCACCATCGCCGCCACGCCCGACCGCACGACAGGCATCCTGAATGTCAGCACATCGGACGGTTTTGCCGGCCGCTGGCTGGTGCCGAGGCTGCATCGTTTCCACCGCGCCAACGCCGATATCGACGTGCGGCTGTCGACCTCGGGCGTGCTTTCCGATTTCGTCAGCGACGGCATCGACATCGCCATCCGCTACGGCAAGGGCGGCTATGCCGGAGTGACAGCGGAATTTCTCGCCGATGAAGAGGTCTTCCCCGTCTGCAGCCCGGAACTGCTGCAAGGCGAACATCCGCTGCGCTTGCCGGCGGATCTCAGGCATCACAAATTGATCCATGATGCCTTTCGCATCGACTGGGCGACATGGCTGCAACATGCCGGCGTGGCAGATGTCGATCCGAAGCGCGGCGTGCGCTTCGATTCCGCCACCTTCGCCGTCGAGGCCGCGGTGCATGGCGAAGGCGTGCTGCTCGGCCGAAGCGCGCTGGTCTCGGCCGACCTCGCCGCGGGGCGGCTGGTTCGTCCCTTCGATCTCGCGTTGAAATCCGCCTCGCGCTACTATGTCGTCTACCGCGACGGCGCGCTGCGCCAGAAAAAGATCAGGGCATTCCGCGACTGGCTGTTTGCCGAAGTGGCGGCCGACTGGATTGGCGCGACGAAGAGCGATTGAAGCGGAGGTCTACGCTTGCAAACCCAAGCGCTGCAGCGCCGCGCAGACCCCCACCCCGCTGCTTCGCATCGACCCTCCCCACAAGGGGGAGGGTGAGGAAGGCGCCCTGCCCGCCTGCCGAACAGCCCCTTTTTTGGAAATGCGGAAAAGCTGGGCTCCCGATCTCCCCCTTGTGGGGAGGTCGGACCGGAGGTCCGGGTGGGGGTTCTGGCGCAAACTTTACTAGACTGGAGTTCCTCGCCTCACAAAGTCGGGAGAGGAGGTCGGCCCGGCACTACTCCTTTGCGCGAAAAACTTCCGGCACGACGAACACTTCGTCGGCCCGGCCATAGCCGCCGTCGGCGACCTCCTCCACCAGCACCATCGTGAAGGGGCGCACACCCTCGCCGAAAAAGTCGACGAACATGGCGGTGGTTCGATGGATGAGGTCTTCCTTCTGCGCCATGGAGAGCGCCGCTTGCGGTAACTTGATGTTGGCGAATGGCATGATCTTTTCCTTTCTGTGGAGTTTCAGGTTCGGGGTGGAGCGGTCGGCGACGCCTCAGACGACGCCGCCATTGGCGCGGATGATTTGTCCGTTGACCCAGAAGCTGTCCGGTCCGGCGAGGAACGAGACCAGCCCGGCAATGTCGTCGGGCTGGCCAAGCCGGCCGAGCGGGATCATCTTGCCGATGGCCTCGATCTGCGCCTCGCTCTTGCCGTCCGTGAACAGGGCGGTCTCGATCGGCCCGGGCGCCACCGCGTTGACGGTGACACGGCGCGCGCCAAGCTCCTTGGCCAGGATGTGGGTCATCGCCTCGACGCCGGCCTTGGTGGCGGCATAGACGCCATAGCCCGGCTGGTAGAGGCCAACGACGCTGCTGGAAAAATTGACGATGCGGCCGCCGTCGCGAAGCCGGCGCGCGCCTTCCCGCATGCCGCGGAACACGCCGCCGAGATTGATCGCGATCTGCGTGTCGAACGAAGCATCGTCGGTCTGCGCCATCGGCGACGTCTTCATGACGCCGGCATTGTTGACGAGGATGTCGATGCCGCCGAACGCCTTCTCGCCGGCGTCGAACAGCGCCGGGATCCCATTCGGATCGGCGATATCGGCCTGAACGGCGATCGCCTTGCCGCCGCCGGCTTCAATGCTGCGCACAAGCTCTTCAGCCTCCGCGCGGCCCCGCGCATAATTGAGGACGACAGCGACGCCGTCGCGGGCGAGCCGCTGTGCGATGGCGGCGCCGATGCCTTTGGAGGCGCCGGTCACGATCGCGGTTCTGGTTTGGCCACCCGTACTTGTTTGATTGGATGTCATGGAAGTCTCTCCGTGTGTTGGTGACACGGATATAGGTCGGGCGGCTTTCCGGATAATCAGCCACCTATTGACATCACTATTCGGAAACTGCGAACAAAAGCTCATGGATCGACTGGACACGATGCGGCTCTTCGTTCGCGTTCTGGAGCGACGCAGCTTCACCGCTGCCGCGGCCGATCTCGGCCTGCCGCGCTCAACCGCGACGGAATCGATCAGGCGGCTGGAAGAGCATCTCGGCGCGCGGCTTCTGGAACGAACGACGCGGCAGGTGAACGCCACGCAGGACGGCGAAGCCTACTATCGGCGCTGCCTGTCGATCCTGGCCGAAATCGAGGATGCCGAAGCCGCCTTCCGCAATGCGGAGCCCTTCGGGCTGCTGCGCATCGACGCCAGCACCCTGCTCACCCGCACATTCCTGTTGCCGCGCCTGCCGGAGTTCCTCGACCGCTATGCCAGAATCGACCTGCAGATCGGCCAGAGCGACCGGCTGGTCGATCTCGTGCGTGAAGGCGTCGACTGTGTCATCCGCGTCGGCGAGCTACCCGACAGCGGCATGATCATGCGGCGGCTGGCTGTCATCCGCGAGATCACCTGCGCCAGCCCTGGCTATCTCGAACGCCACGGCACGCCCGCCTCCCCCGATGCGCTCGACGGTCACCAGGCGGTGGGCTTTGTTTCGTCGCGCACTGGCGAGACCCTTCCGTTCGAATTCACCGTCGCCGGCAATATCCGTGAGGTGCGGCTGCCAGGCCGCGTCGCCGCCAACAATTCCGACACCGCCGCCGATCTGGCGCGGCTTGGCCTCGGCCTCATCCAGGCGCCGCGCTATCGCTTCGAAAAGGATCTGGCGGATGGGACGCTCGTCGAGGTGCTGGTCGACTATCCGCCATCGCCAACGCCGCTGTCGGCGCTCTACCCGCAGAACCGTCAGCTCTCGCCACGCCTGCGCGTCTTCCTCGACTGGGCGTCGCGCATCTTCGCCGAGGCCGATCTCTAGAGCTCAAAAACGCGCTGCTCCCGGTCAATTCGGTTTTGCAAACCCGGCCAGGGACGCATAGCCGCGAACCACGCTCTTGCGTTCTTCGCGCGAAGCGACGGCGTCGATGTCATCAAAGCCATGCGGCGCCCGGGCCTCGACCATGTCTATGACCGCTTCCGGCCCGCCTTGCCGATTGGCCAGCACGATGGCCGATGTGGCCGGCCGCCGCTCCCCATCATATCGCGCGAGCGCGGCTTCAACGGTAGGCTCCGCAGCCAGATGCATCGCGAGGCAACCGGCGTCGAGTATTGCCTGGCTGGCTCCGTTCGACCCGACCGGATACATGGGATGCGCCGCATCGCCGAGCAGCGTCACCCGCCCGAACGACCATCGCGGCAGCGGGTCGCGGTCGCAGTTCGGATATTCGTAGAAGCCATCCGTTGCCTGGATGATCGAGGCAGGGTCGACAAAATCAAGCTGAAACCGGTCGCGCACGAAGGGTAGCACATCGTCGATCACGCCCGGGCGGCTCCAGTCGCCGGGACGCAGCGGTGATGTGCCGCTATCACCGGTATTGGCCATCACCGCCCAGTTCGTTAGCCTGGTCTCCGGCTCTTCGCGATCCGGTTCGATCGGATAATACACGAACTTGGCGAAATTGCCGCCGGCAACCGCCATGGTGCGCCCGTCGCGCCAGACCGGCCATGGCGTGGCGCCGCGCCACAGCATCGTGCCGTTCCAGATCGGCGGCCCTTCTTCGGGATAGAGCACGGCCCTGACGGCGGAATGGATCCCGTCAGCGCCTATGAGCAGGTCGCCATGCGCCTCGCCTCGCGAACCGTCATGCCGGCGGAAATGCGCCACGACCCCGCCTTCGCTCTGCTCGAAGGCATCGACAAGGCTTGCCGTATTGATGATGTCGCCGCCAAGCCTGCTCACCACGGCCCTGTGGATCAGCCCCAGCAGTCTGCCGCGATGAATGCTGATTTGCGGAACCTCATAGCCGGCATCGATGCCGCGCAATTCCTGCCATACGATCTGGCCGAAGCGGTTGGTGTAGACAAGCTCGCGTGTCCTCACCCCCTCCGCGTCGAGCGCCGACATCAGCCCAAGCCCGGCCAATTCCTTGACAGCGTGCGGGAGCATGTTGATGCCGACGCCAAGTTCGCGGATGTCGTCGGCCCGCTCGAACAGTTCGACCTCGATGCCTGCCTCATGCAGGAACAGAGCGGTGGTGAGGCCGCCGATGCCGGCCCCGGCGATCAATGCTTTCATCAGTCACTCCCTTGCTGTGAAAGATCGATGCTCGCAGGACGGCCACACACCCGCCGTCGCTTCAGCACGGCATCGTCACCGCGATGCGCCCGACCCGGGATATTCGAGTTGCATGGCGACGAAGTCGGCCGTGCGGCACCGTGGCGGGCGCTAGCAAGCGCCCTGTGGGCCAGTTGGCGTAACAATCCATGCTCCGCCACGACAAGGCCGGCGGCACCGACACTGCTCCACAACGCAAGTCGCCAGCTTATGGGGTCCGATCTCCAGATGGCTTGACGACGAGGGTATCGGCGTTACGTTTCGTCCGAAATGACATAAATCGGGCGAATACTGCCATGCGCAGGCAAGTTGCCGTCGTCGTTCACCCCGGTTTCCAGCTTCTGGATGCGGCCGGGCCGACTACAGTCTTCGAGATTGCGGAGCGCTGCCGCCCGGACAGCTATGAGCTGGTTTTGCTGGCGCCCGGCGGCGGCGACGTTGAAAGCTCTTCGGGTCTGAAGCTCCTCACCAGGCCTCTACGCGACGGCCCTTTCGACACCGTTATCGTATCGGGCGGCGAAATCATCCGCTCCATGGAGGCGATGGACGAGATCGTCGCCTGGTTGAGGCGCGCCTCGGCGCGGCGCATCAGCAGCGTCTGCACGGGCGCGTACCTGCTGGCAAAGGCGGGATTGCTCGACGGCCGCCGCGCGACCACGCACTGGGCCAGCAGCGACGACTTCCACCGCCGCTACCCGAAGGTCAGGCTGGATGCCGAGCGTATTTTCATCAGGGATGGCGACATCTGGACGTCGGCCGGCATCTCGGCCGGAATAGACCTGGCGCTCGCCCTCGTCGAAGATGACCTTGGCGCTGAGGTGGCGCGCCGCACCGCGCAGCAGATCGTCGTGCACCAGCGCCGGCCGGGCGGCCAGTCGCAATTCTCGGCCTTCGTCGAGCTGGGCGGGCGAACCGGCCGCTTCGCCGCGCTGATCGAATGGGTGCGGGCAAACCTGGCCGAACCGCTGACCGTCGAATGCCTGGCCGATCACGCGGCCATGAGTCCCCGCAACTTCGCCCGCGCCTTCACCGCCGAGACCGGCGTCACGCCGGCAAAAGCCGTAGAGCGCATGCGCCTTGAGACGGCCCGAACGGCGATCGAGATCAGCCATCTCCCGCTTGAGCGCATCGCCGAAACCGCCGGTTTTGGCGATCCCGGCCGCATGCGGCGCGCCTTCCTGCGTACCCTTGGCCAGCCGCCGCAGGCGTTTCGGGCGGCCGCCGAACACAGGGGGCTTCAGCCGGGGCGGCCAGGCAGCGGCTCTGCCCGGCTTAAAGGACGTTCCGGTCCAAAGGCCGCAAAAGCGAATGAGCGCACTTGATCCGCAACCGAAGTTTCACGAAAATCGTCCCAAAGCCGGTTGCCGCATTCAGTGCGCCACATTCGGTCTGTTGGACTGGATATTGCGGCGCCTGGCCCAATCGCCGCAGATGAGGAACCGGATGGCCATTATGAGGAGACTGTTTATAACGGTCGCTGAAATCGCGATGACCAAGGGGAGACGATGCGCTACATACGTCCGCTTTCAATAGAAGATGCCGTTGGCCAGTTGGCCGGGTCGGCTGGTACGGCCGCCATCCTCGCGGGAGGCAGCGACCTCCTGGTCAGAATGAAGGGCGGCTTTGCCGAACCAGAGTTGATCGTCGACATCAAGGCGATCGACGGCTTGAGCGAAATCCGGGAAACGGCTGAAGGCTTCAGCATCGGCGCCGCGGTTCCCTGCGCCGTCCTGGGAGAGAACACCGCCCTCATGAAGGCCTGGCCCGGTGTCGTCGAGGCGGCCAAGCTGATCGGCTCGAAGCAGGTGCAGGGACGCTGCACCATCGTGGGCAATCTCTGCAACGCCTCACCGGCTGCCGACAGCGTGCCGGCGCTGGTTGCCGCCGGCGCCAAGGCAGTGGTCGTCGGGCCGGCGGGCCGGCGCACGATCCCCGTGCAAAGCGTGCCGACCGGGCCGGGCAAGACGTCGCTGGCCAAAGGCGAGATCATCGAGGCGATCCTGCTCGACAGCCAAGCGCCGCGCTCGGGCGATGCCTATCTGCGTTTCATTCCACGCACCGAAATGGACATCGCGGTGGTCAGCGCCGGCGTGAACCTGACGCTCGATGAGCACGGTGTGGTCAAATCGGCCCGCGTGGCGCTGGGCGCCGTGGCGGCGACGGTGCTTCTGGTCGAAGAGGCGGCGGAGGTGCTCATCGGCTCCAGGCTGGACGAGGCGACGCTGGAGCGGCTCGCCAAGGTCTGCGCGGGGGCCTGTCGGCCCATCGACGACAAGCGCGGCACTATTGAATTCCGGAGGAAAGTTGCGGGCGTGCTGGCCAAGCGGGCCGCCACGACCGCCTATGCACGTGCAGGAGGCAAATGATGGCTGGTGTAGCAGTTTCAACCACAATCAACGGCGACAACGTCGAGTTCCTGTGCCAGCCGGACGAGACGCTGCTCGACGTCCTGCGCGATCGGCTGGGGCTGACGGGCGCCAAGGAAGGCTGCGGCACCGGCGACTGCGGCGCCTGCAGCATCATCCTCGACGACCGGCTGGTGTGTTCATGCCTGGTGTTAGGCGCCGAGGCTGAAGGCCGCCGCGTCGAGACCATCGAGGGCATGGCCCATGGCGATACGCTGCATCCGCTGCAGCAGAAGTTCCTCGAGCATGCGGCGCTGCAATGCGGCATCTGCACGCCGGGCTTCCTGATCGCGGCCAAGGACCTTTTGGCCAAGAACCCCGACCCGACCGAGGAGGAAATCCGCTTCGGCCTCGCCGGGAACCTCTGCCGCTGCACCGGCTACGACAAGATCGTGCGCGCCGTCCAGGACGCGGCCATCGTGATGAAGGGAGCCTGAGATGAATTTCGATCCACGTTTTTCCGGACGTAAATTCACCTCCGTCGGCACGCGTCCGATCCGTCCCGACGGCATCGACAAGGTGACGGGCCGCGCGCGCTACGGCGCCGACTTCAACATGGCCGGCCAGCTGGTCGGGCGTGTTTTGCGCAGCCCGCACGCTCACGCCAGGATCGTCAAGATCGACACGTCCAAGGCGGAAAAGCTGCCCGGCGTAAAGGCGGTGATCACCGCGGCCGACCTGCCGGACCTCACCGATGGCGATGCCGCCATGTACGACGTCCTCGACAATTGCATGGCGCGCACGAAGGCGCTCTATGACGGCCACGCGGTGGCAGCTGTCGCCGCGATCGATGCCCGCACCGCCAGGCAGGCGTTGAAGCTCATCGAGGTCGAATATGAGCTGCTGCCGCACGTCACCGATGTCGACGAGGCGGCGAAGCACACGGCGCCGCTGATCAATGATGCCATCTTCACCGAGGGTCTTGAGGAAAAGCCGGTAAAACCCTCCAACGTCACCAAGCGCAGCCAGTTTGGCCATGGCGATGTCCATCAGGGTTTCGGGCACGCCGACTTCATCGTCGAGCGCTCCTTCAAGACCGAGCAGACGCACCAGGGCTATATCGAACCGCATGCTTGCGTGGCGAATTTCAGTTCAGACGGCACCGCCGACCTTTGGGTCTGCACGCAGGGCCATTTCGTCTACCGCCAGCACTGCGCCCAGCTGCTTGGCATGGAAGCCTCGAAGCTGCGCGTCACCTCCTCGGAGATCGGCGGCGGTTTCGGCGGCAAGACCCATGTCTGGGCCGAGCCGGTGGCGCTGGCGCTGTCGCGCAAGGCTGGACGGCCGGTGAAGCTGGTGATGACCCGCGACGAGGTGTTCCGCGCCTCGGGCCCGACCAGCGCCACCTCGATCGACGTCAAGATCGGCGCCCGCAAGGACGGCACGATCACCGCCGCCGAAGCGACGCTGCGCTACAGCTGCGGCCCGTATGCCGGCTCCTGGGCCGAGATCGGCGCCATGACGGCGTTCGCCTGCTACAAGCTCGATAACGTCAAGACGGTCGGCTACGAAGTGCTGGTCAACCGGCCGAAGACCGCGGCCTATCGCGCGCCTTCGGCGCCGATGGCGGCGTTTGCGGTGGAAAGCGCGGTCGACGAGCTGGCCAAGAAGATCGGCATGGACCCGGTCGACTTCCGGATCAGGAACGCCGCGCAGGAAGGCACACGGTCCTCCTACGGCCCGGTCTACGGACCGATCGGCATCGGCCCGACGCTCGAGGCGGTGAAGAGCCATCCGCACATGAAGGCGCCGCTGGGCCCGAACCAGGGCCGCGGCATGGCTTGCGGCTTCTGGTTCAACTTTGGCGGCCAGACCTGCACCGACCTCAACATCGGCATGGACGGCTCGGTCTCGCTTGCCGTCGGCACGGTCGACGTCGGCGGTTCGCGCGCGTCGCTGTCGCTGGTGGCGGCGGAGGAACTCGGCATCGACTATTCCCAGGTCAAGGCAATCGTCGCCGACACCTCCAGCCTCGGCTACAACGACATGACGGACGGCAGCCGCGGCACCTTCTCGTCTTCCATGGCGACGATCTCGGCCGCCCGCAATGCGATTCTGATCCTGCGCGAGCGCGCCGCGCAGATGTGGGACATTGCCGTCGACGACGTGGTCTGGGAAAAGGGCCACGCGATCGCCAAGGGCGAGAAGCACGGCAATCTCGGCAAGTTGTCGCTGAAGGAGATCGCGGTCGAGTCGGGCAAGACGGGCGGACCGATCGCCGGCCACAGCGAGCTCGTCGCCGATGGCGCCGGCGTCTCCTTCGCCACCCATATCTGCGATATCGAGGTCGATCCCGATACCGGCGCCACCAGGGTCATTCGCTACACGGTCGTGCAGGATGCCGGCAAGGCGGTGCACCCGACCTATGTCGAGGGACAGTACCAGGGCGGTGCCGCGCAAGGCATCGGCTGGGCGCTCAACGAGGAATATATCTACGGCAAGGACGGGCGGCTGCAGAACGCCGGCTTCCTCGACTACCGCATCCCGGTCTGCTCGGACCTACCGATGATCGACACGCAGATCCTCGAAATCCCCAACCCCAACCATCCCTACGGCGTGCGCGGTGTCGGCGAGACGTCGATCGTGCCGCCGCTGGCGGCGATCGCCAATGCGGTGTCGAACGCCGCGGGCGTGCGCATGACGCATATCCCGATGTCGCCGCCACGCATCCTGGCGGCGATCGAGGCGGCTAGAGCATGATGCCGAAAAGTGCGAAGCGGTTTTCGGATAACATCATGCTCCATCCCGAATAGGGGTCTCGCGAATGGTCGAAGTAACGCTCTGGGGCTCGCTCGCCGCGACCGCCGGAGGCAACAGCAAGGTCGAGATCGAGGCCAAGGACATAAGGGAGCTGTTCAGGAAGCTGGCTGAACAGTATCCCGGCCTCGAGCCCTTGATCGACAAGGGCATCGCGGTTGCGATCGACGGGACGATCTATCGCGATACGTGGTCGAAGAAGCTGCCGGAAGGGGCGGAGATTTTTTTGCTGCCGAGGCTGGCCGGGGGGTAAGGCGACAACTGACAGGGTAAAAAGTGCACTGCCGCCGTAATTTACACTGTCACCGTAATTCTACGAAGCGCTATTGCGTCCGACCGGGAGGAAGTCTGCTTCGTGCCTCATGTCGGTCATCGAACAGACTGTAGCCGCATCCCAGTAGCTGACATCGCTGAGGCCCCCGCGGCGACAGGGGTATGGCGTGAGGGGGAAATCCCGGTCCAGTGATGACGCTCTGTCCACCCGGCTTGCGCTGGGCAGCCTTCGAGCTCACTCGATGGGATCGCTGAGGGCCAGGAGCTCCGAAAATTTCCCTGCAGACCCATGCGGCGAGATTGTTCTCGCGATTCCGTAAGGTCTCTTTGATAAGCTAGATCTAATATCGACGTATTATCTGTCACTCAAACGTCGCAGACTTGATTTTACTGGTCACTGTTAGCTTCTTGGTAGCTCTCGTGACTATAAACGTCTTGCGGGCGAATAGCTTTCATGCTGCCTTCGGCGCACTCAGGAATCAGGGAGCTTAGGCATGGCGGAGCGGATTTTGGCGCGCGACGGGATTTGGGTTTTGCGCCTCGCGCGCTTGCAGCAGGACGTGTCGCTTCGCTGCTGCGCTTCCGCCCTTGCGATCCTTGCTGTCACACTCGCGCTGAATGTCGCGCCCGCTTGGGCCGATGGCGGCAATGGAAGCGGCGTAGGCGCCGGACAAGGGGGTGTGGACGGTGCACTAGCGGGTGCCACGGGTCAGAATGTCCCCAATGGCGCTACCGCCGGCGGCGGCGGTGGCGGCGTTGATCTCACGACGGGCAATGGTGCGCCCGGAGGGTCGGGATCGGGAAGCTCGACAGCCAACAACCCAAACGGCGTTGCCGGTGCGACTGGTGCTACGGGTCTGGTCATCTCCACAGACGGGACCATTGCAACCAGCATCAGCGGAGGAGCCGGCGCTTCGGGCTCACCTGGCACAAACAGCGTCGTCAGGAGCGGCGGCGGCGGTGGTGGCGGTGTGGGCGTCAGTGCCACGGCCGACGTTACGGTTACTGGCACAGGATCGGTGGTTGGTGGCACTGGTGGCCGAGGTGGGAACAGTGGCAACAGCGGCAGCGGTGGTGGCGGCGTCGGCATATTCTCGTCCGCAAATGTCGTTGTAGAGGCGGGCGGCAGCGTTACCGGTGGCACTAGTGGCTCTACAGTTGGGGCCCAAGCAGGCGGCGGCGGCGGCGCGGCTGCCATCGTCCTGATCGGCGGCGGGACAATCCAGAACAGCGGGAATCTGCTGGGGGGCGCCGGCGGAAGAGCCCTTCTCGGCGGCGGTGGGGACGGTGGCGCCGCTGTTCTGCTGCTCTCAGGTGGAACCGTCATCAACAATCAAGGTGCGACGATTATTGGCGGCAGTGGCGGCCAGGGCTCCTTGGCAGGCGGCGATGGCGCAGCGGGGATCAAGGGCGCCAACATCGCGGTTATCAATGCGGGCACGATTACAGGTGGCGCCGTCGGCGCGGGTGGCGGAACGCCGGTAGCCGGCAGAGCCATCCAGTTCACCGGCGGCGTCAATTCGCTGGAGATTCAGGCCGGCTCGAACATCACTGGCAATGTGGTTGCCTTCAGCAATGCCGATACTTTCAAGCTGGGCGGCGATACCAACGCCAGTTTCGATGTGTCGCAGATCGGCGCTGGCGCCAAATACGACAGCTTCGGACTCTATGAAAAGACAGGAAGGAGCACCTGGACACTGACAGGGACGACGACCGCCCTTACGCCCTGGAGTTTGAGCAGCGGGACCCTGCAAATTTCGAGTGACAACAATCTGGGCGCCTCCGGCGGATTGACCTTCAATGGAGGCACGCTGCAGACGACCGCCGACATCACCAGCGGCCGGACAATCGCCCTGACAGGAGGCGGAACGTTTCTGACTGATGTCGGCACGACCCTCACGCTCAGCAATGTCATCTCCGGCGCAGGCGCTCTCACGAAAGCCGGTGGCGGCACGATGGTTTTGTCGGGCGCCAACACTTACACCGGCGGCACTGTCATCAACAACGGCACGCTCCAAGTCGGCGATGGCGGCAGCATTGTCGGCAATGTCCTCGACGACAGCACGCTGGCATTCAACCGCTCAGATGCATTGATCGTCGGTGGTGCGATCTCAGGCAGCGGCGCGGTGGTTCAGCAGGGCTCGGGCAGCACGACACTGACCGGCCTGAACAGCTACAGCGGCGGCACGGTGATCACCGGCGGCACGTTGATCGGTCAAGCATCGAGCCTCGGCACCGGCGGAATCCTCAACGACGAAGCGCTCGTCTTCGACCAGCCGACCGACGCCACCTTTGCCGGCTCCATCGATGGCAGCGGCTCCCTTACCAAGCAGGGTCTTGGCAATCTGAGCCTTACGGGAACCAGCACTCTCAGCGGCCCGACGACGGTCGAGGCCGGCAAGCTTGTCGTCGAGGGTTCGCTTGGCAGCTCGCAGACAACGGTCAACAGCGGTGCGACGCTGGGCGGCTCCGGCTCGATCGGCGGCGCGGTCATCATCGCCGATGGCGGCATGCTGGCGCCGGGGTCCAGCCCTGGCACCCTCACGGTCGGATCGCTCAGCCTGAGCTCCGGCTCGATCCTTGATTATGAGCTTGGCCAAGCCGGCATTGTCGGCGGCGGCGTCAACGACCTGATCGAGGTAACCGGCAATTTGACGCTGGACGGCAGCCTCAACATCACTGACGTGGGCGGCTTCGGGCCCGGCGTCTACCGGCTGATCAATTATGGCGGCGCGCTCACCGACAACGGCCTCGAACTCGGCAATCTGCCGGCCGGCGTCACGACAGCCGACCTGACGGTGCAGACCTCGGTCGCCAACCAGGTCAATCTTGTTAGCAGCGTCGGTAACGACCTGTTGTTCTGGGACGGCGACGCGGTCGGCAATGCCAACAACAATCTGGTCGACGGTGGCAATGGTACCTGGACGGCGACAAGCCTGAACTGGACGACGAGCACCGGCCTGGTAACCGGCGCGATGAAGCCGCAGCCCGGTTTCGCCATCTTCCAGACACTTGGCGGTACCGTCACCGCCGACGACAGCGCTGGCGAGCTAGCGGTTACCGGCATGCAGTTCGCCGCCGATGGCTACCGCATCGTGGGCGACGCCATCACGGTTGCCGGCGCCGGTGGCGAGAGCATCATCCGGGTCGGCGACGGCACCTTGGCCGGAGCAGGCTATACCGCGACCATCGCCTCCGTGCTGACCGGGGCGAGCAGCCTGACCAAGACCGATGCTGGCACGCTGGTGCTTTCGGGCGCCAACACCTACACGGGCGGAACGATCGTCTCGGGCGGCGTGCTTTCGGTTTCGGCCGACAACAATCTCGGCGACGCCGCCGGCGACCTGACGCTGTCCGGCGGTACGCTGCGCAACACCGCCGTCTTCTCCTCGGCGCGCGATGTCACACTTTTGCCGGCCGGCGGTACCTTCGACACCGTGGCCGACCTGGCCTTGTCCGGCGCGATTTCGGGCGCCGGCAGCCTTGCCAAGACCGGCGCTGGCACCCTGACGCTGACCGGAACGAACAATTACGGCGGCAACACGCTGGTCAGTGCCGGCACGCTAGTCGGCAACGCGGCTTCGATCCGCGGCGACATCGGCAATGCCGGCACCGTCGTGTTCGACCAGACGGGAACCGCCAGCTTCGCCGGCGACATCTCCGGCACCGGCACGATGGTGAAGGACGGCGCCGGCACGCTGACGCTTGCAGGCACCTCCCTGCTCGACTGGACCATCGACCAGGGTGGCCTCGTCTCGGCGGCCGAGCGCTTCGGTGGCGATGTCTCTATCGGCGCGGGCAACTCCTTCACCTTCGACCAGGTCGCCAACGCCAGCTATGCCGGCGTGCTGTCGGGTGCCGGCACGTTCATCAAGGACGGCCAGGGCACCCTGGTGCTCGCGTCCGACAACTCAGGCTTTACCGGCGCCACATCGGTCAGCGGCGGCACGCTTGCCGCAGGCGCAGAAAACGCATTCAGTTCCTCCTCGCAGTTCTCGGTCGCATCAGGCGCCACGCTCGATCTCGCCGGCACTTCGCAGACCATTGCTGGCCTGACCAATGCCGGGACCGTGGGCATTGCCGGCAGCCTTGGAAGCAAGCTGACCGTCAGCGGCGACTATGTCGGTAATGGCGGCAATATTCTCATCGGCACCGCCCTGGGTGCCGACAACTCACAGACCAACATGCTGGTTATTGCCGGGGATACGTCAGGCACGGGCACGCTCCAGGTTGTCAATCTCGGGGGCGGCGGGGCGCAGACGATCGAAGGCATCAAGATCGTCGATGTCGGCGGCGTCTCGAATGGCAGCTTCTCGCTAAAGGGCAACTATACTTTCGAAGGCGATCAGGCGGTGGTCGGCGGTGCCTATGCCTACCGGGTGTACCAAGGCGGCGTCAGCACACCCGGCGACGGCGACTGGTATCTGCGTTCTGCCTTGCTCGATGGCGATGGACCCGGAACTCCGCTCTATCAGGCAGGCGCACCGCTGTACGAGGCCTATTCGGGCACATTACAGAGCTTCAACCAGCTGGGCACGCTACAGCAGCGGCTCGGCAACCGCTCGTGGACCATCGAAGCGCAGGGCGCCGACGGGGTCTCCGACGATGTGAAGGCCGAGGCCGGTATCGGGCTGTGGGGCAGGATCGAGGGCACCAGCGGCTCCTACGATCCGGAAAGCTCCACCACCGCAACGACATATGACACATCGACCTGGAGGCTGCAGACCGGCGCCGACATGCTTTTGTCCGATAGCGCGGCCGGCCAGCTCATCGGCGGCGTCGCCTTCCAGTATGGCACCGTGTCCGCCGACGTCTCGTCGGTCTTCGGCAGCGGGTCGATCGACAGCACCGGCACCGGGGTTTCCGGCTCGCTGACCTGGTACGGCGCGGAAGGCTTCTACCTCGACGGCCAGGCGCAGGTGATCTGGTACGACAGCAATCTCGATTCGGCGACCGCCGGACAGCGGCTCGTCGACGGCAACAACGGTGTCGGCTACGCGCTCGGCGTCGAAGCGGGCAAACGCATCATGCTCGATCCCAATTGGTCGCTGACGCCGCAAGCCCAGTTGGCTTGGTCGTCGGTCGACCTCGACGCCTTCACCGACGCCTTTGGCGCGAGGGTCACCCCAGGCACCAACGACAGCCTGCTTGGCCGCCTCGGCCTCTCGCTCGACCATCAGACGCAGTGGCAGGACCGCACGGGCCGCGCCGGCCACACGAATCTCTACGGCATCGCCAACCTCTATTACGACTTTGAGGATGGCTCATCTGTCGACCTCGCCGGCAGCACCCTTTCGAACCGCAACGAGCAACTCTGGGGCGGCCTCGGTATTGGCGGCACGATCAACTGGGCCGACGACAGGTTCTCGGTCTTTGGCGAAGCCATCGCCCGGACAGGTCTGGAAGACTTCGGTGACAGTCATGTACTGACCGGCTCGCTCGGCTTGCGCGTCAAGTGGTGACTTGCTTGGCACTTACTGGCTGATGTTGATTGCGCCATGACTGCTTAGGTCCAACGGCGGCTCTCCACTCGCGCCGCTTCGCAGCCCCGGTGCCTTTGGGGCCGGGAAGGCGCGGCAGGGCTATGGATACTTCGTCGGCGGCACGCCAGGGTTCAAATCGCCCTGCAGTTCCTTCGGCAGCGGCAAGCTCGAGCATTGCAGGTGCACCTCGCGGGCGAACAGTTTTCGTTGCTTCTGCTCATGCTCCTTGATGGCTGCGACGAGCCCCATCGAGTATGGACCAAGCAAGACGCCGAAACCCCACCCCGGATGCTCTTTCTCGCGAGCCTCGTAATCCGAAGCCGCCCTGCGGGCCTGCTGGCATGCCGGCGAAGCCCATTTCTGGTCCTGCTGCGAAAGCGACGCCTCATAGTCGACCGGGGAGGTCGCACACCCAGCCACTGCCGCAGCCAATGCGAGGCAGATTGCGATTCTCATCCGAAGCCTCTCCTAAGCCTTGTAAGGGCCTGCATAGACCTCTTCATCGCACAAGGCGATAGGTGCGGTCAGGCGCCTTCCCCACCCTTCGCAACCCGCCGCCCTCTCCCCGGCCCTCCAGCCGCCGGATTCGAACCCATGCCTGGAACCAAATCGCGGGGCCTGGAACCAAATCACGGGCGAGACTGTTCAGTTGTAACTTTGATCCGACGCTGCGGCCGGCAAAGCGGCTACATTGAGGAGTTCTCACCATGAAGATTTCATCCGGATTTCGTTCCATCGCGGTTGCCGCCATCGCCACCGCGGGCATCGGCTTTGCCAGCGCCGCGCATGCCGACAGCGGCACGATCCGCTTCGCCGTCTACAAGGCTGCCTTCTTTGTCGGTGGCTCCGGAGGCGAAGGAACGCTGACCTTCCATGGCCGCCGCTATCCCATCTCGGTCGGCGGCGTCTCGGGCGGTCTCGCCTTCGGCGTCTCCAAAACCTATTTCCAAGGCACCGTGCGCCACATCAAACGCGCACGGGATGTGACCGGGGTCTATGGTGCGGCGGGGGGTGGCGGCGCGCTTGGCAAAGGGGCTCAGGTGATCGTCATGAGCAACGACAAGGGCGCCCGGCTCGAATTGACGGGCAGGCAGGTCGGCCTGCAGGTCAACGCCGACCTCAGTGGCATGAGCATCTCGCTGCGGTAAGGGCTAGCTCCTCAACCCCGGCGCTTCCTGCCCCGTCCGCTCGACATATTCCGTATAGCCGCCGCCATAGGTGTGGATGCCTTCGGGCGTCAGTTCCAGCACGCGGTTGGAAAGCGCCGCCAGAAAATGCCGGTCGTGCGAGACGAACAGCATGGTGCCCTCGTACTGCGACAGTGCCGTGATCAGCATCTCCTTGGTGGCGATGTCGAGATGGTTGGTCGGCTCGTCCAGCACCAGAAGGTTGGGCGGGTCGAACAGCATCAGCGCCATCACCAACCGCGCCTTCTCACCGCCTGACAGCACACGGCATTTCTTCTCGATCTCGTCGCCGGAAAAACCGAAGCAGCCGGCAAGTGCCCTGAGCGGCGCCTGGCCGGCTTGCGGAAACGCGTCCTCCAGTGTCTGAAACACAGTGCGCTCGCCTTCCAGCACTTCCATCGCGTGCTGGGCGAAATAACCCATTTTGACACTTGGCCCGCGCGCGACCGTGCCGGTGTCGGGCTCGGAAGCGCCGGCGACCAGCTTCAAGAGCGTCGACTTGCCGGCGCCGTTGACGCCCATGATGCACCAGCGCTCGCGGCGGCGAACCTGGAAGTCGAGCCCCTCATAGATGGAGCGGCTGCCATAGCCCTTGTGGACGTTCTTCAGCGTGACCACGTCCTCGCCGCAGCGCGGCGCCGGCAGAAAATCGAAGGATACGGTCTGGCGGCGCTTGGGCGGCTCGACGCGGTCGATCTTGTCCAGCTTCTTCACCCGGCTCTGCACCTGCGCGGCATGCGAGGCGCGCGCCTTGAAGCGCTCGATGAAGGCGATCTCCTTGGCCAGCATCGCCTGCTGGCGCTCGAACTGTGCCTGCTGCTGCTTGTCGGCGATCGCGCGTTGCTGCTGGTAGAATTCGAAGTTTCCGGAATAGGCGGTCAGCGAACCGGCGTCGATCTCGACCACCTTGTTGACGATGCGGTTCATGAACTCGCGGTCGTGCGAGGTCATCAACAGCGCGCCGTCATAGTTTTTCAGGAAGGACTCCAGCCAGATCAGGCTTTCCAGGTCGAGATGGTTGCTTGGCTCATCGAGCAACATGGCGTCGGGCCGCATCAACAGGATGCGGGCCAGCGCCACGCGCATCTTCCAGCCGCCGGAGAGCTTTCCGACATCCCCGTCCATCATCTCCTGCGAAAAGCCGAGACCGTCCAGCACTTCGCGGGCGCGGCCATCCAGCGCATAACCGTCGAGTTCCTCGAAGCGGTGCTGAGCCTCGCCATATTTTTCGATGATCTCGTCCATCTGGTCGGCCTGGTCGGGATCGGCCATGGCTGCCTCGAGCGCTGCCATCTCGGCCGCGACTTCGCTTACCGGCCCGGCACCGTTCATCACTTCGGCCACGGCGCTGTGGCCTTCCATGTCGCCGACATCCTGGCTGAAATAGCCGATGGTGACGCCGCGATCGACCTGCACCTGGCCTTCGTCGGGCTGCTCCTGGCCGGTGATCATGCGAAACAGCGTCGTCTTGCCGGCGCCGTTCGGCCCGACGAGGCCGACCTTCTCGCCCTTCTGCAGCGACGCCGACGCTTCGATGAAGACAAGCTGACGGCCGTTCTGCTTGCTGATGCTTTCAAGTCTGATCATACGGTTTCCGGGGCTGAGCCTGCGATGAAAGGATTTGCCCGGCGCCTTACGCGAAGGATGGCCGCAAAGAAAGAGGCGCAAGCGCCGCATACAGCCGATCTCCCCCCTCGTGGCAGGGCTATCGCATATGGATTCTTGCGAAGAAGAACCCCCACCCTAACCCTCCCCACAAGGGGGAGGGAACGCTGCCGCGTGCCTTTAATTCT